>NZ_REHN01000010.1:0-89737 GCF_003693025.1 Lactobacillus sp. ESL0261 | reverse complement strand
CTAATCTCGGTATGATCAATGCCGTATTCGCGTTCTAGTTTAGCTAAAGAGGTTTGGTGGGATAAGTATTTACTGCAAATTTCCATTTTCAAAGTAGTTGAATATTTAGTCATGAAAAAAGTGCTCCATAATAGTTAGACATTAATCTGACTATTATGGAGCACTTCATTGGATTTTTGTCCAATCTCGAGGGTTAACTTCAACAGGAATGGATGGATTTTTTAAATAAACATCATCAAGATACTGTGGCAACAATGGCTGTAGAAAGAATGTATATTGAGACTGTATTTAAAGAGGAAAGTTCGGATGGTTACACATACTTTTATTGGTATTCTATGCAAGGAGAAGGAGGAAATGCAGTCGAAGATTCGGATAGTTATATTGATCAAAAACACTTAGAATATTGGGACGAGTGTATAGATACTGCATATAGGCCAGTGGATATGAAAGTGATGGAAAAACTAGTAGCACCTAAAATTAACAGCATTATAGATGCTGATTAAGTGAAAATGTTAGGCTGCTTGAATAAAAGAAGAATGAAAAACGTCAGATTCTAGTCTGACGTTTTTATTATTTGATTTTTATTCATATCTTAAAGCAGTGATTGGATCTAGTTTTGCTGCTCGTTTGGCTGGTAACGTACCTGCTAAAAAGGTAATTAGACAGATAATGCCAATAATTAGTAAACTGCTTGACCAGTTGAATTGAAGTAAAGTAAAGCCATCTAGACCTTTTAAGAATGATTTAGCAGCAAAATTGTTTAAGGCATTGCCTAAACCCATTGCTAGTAGTAATCCCAATGAAGAGCCAAGCAAACCAATTAAGATTGCTTCACAGCTAAAAATGGAAAATACTTTACCCTTGCTGAGCCCTAATGCCTTCATAAGACCAATTTCTTTTGTGCGATCTCTCACTGACATGTATAGAGTATTGATTACTCCAAAGCTGGCAGCTACCAATGCGATAGCTCCAAAAACGATTAAAACCCCAGTGACTGCGTTGAATGTTAGAAAAAGTTCATTGACTGCTTCCTTAAGAGTCATACCCGAATATCCTTTTTTAGTTAGATTATCCTCAATTTTTTTAATACTGCTAGCACTCTTGTTAATAGGGGTAGCCATAACACTGGTATACTTATCTTTTAATGCTTGCGGAAGTCCTTTTTGGTTGGCTGAAACTATTTTTTGTCCTAAGCCATTACTGTAGATAGCAAAACCTTTTGATACTATACTATCATTTCTTATTCCAACAATCGTAGCAGATATTTTTGCTCTTTTCTTAGTAAGGGGTGATTTTGTGACTAAAGTTACTTTTTTACCAAGAGCATCTTGAGCATTTTTGAAGCCGTAGGATTTAACCATTGGTTTAGTGATTAGAATCTGAGATTTTTTTCCGCTAGTAGCAACTTGGTGACCAACTTTTAAGTCGTAGTTGATCCCTTCGGTTATTTGCGCAATTATAAGATATTTAGTTTTATTAGGCCCTTGGACATAGTCAACATCACAGTCCTTTAACGCTTTAAAATCTTTTAAGCCTTTAACTGATTTGATTTTTTTAACGTCGTTTTTGTCCATCATACCATCAGCGTTTTGACTGCTCTTCTTGGTATTATATTTTTGAGGTTCATTCGTATCTTGACTGGAACTCCCAGGCAAAATAGACATTTGCTCAGTTTTACCTACATTGCCGACCTGCTTTTTCAAATAATCATTAACACCATTATTAATACCCATAGTAAAGGCAATAGTTAAGGAGCCAATGAAAACAGCTATTATGGTTAGGAATGTCCTCCCCTTATTGTGCCATAAGTTTGTAGCCGCAGAATTTAGAATATCATGGAAGCTCATTGCTGTGTTCCTCCCATTATTTGACCATCTTTAATCTGAACCTGACGCGCACATTTTTTTGCTAAATCAGGATCGTGAGTAACAATTATTAAGGTAATATTTTTTTCTTGATGTAGTTTAAATAAAATATTTTCAATATTTTCGCTAGTAGCTGAATCCAAGTTTCCTGTCGGCTCATCTGCAAAAATGATTTGGGGATCATTGACTAAGGCCCGCGCAATACAAACACGCTGCTTTTGACCCCCTGACAAGTCACTTGCTTTATTTTTAACTTTACTTTCAAGGCCAACTGCTTTGATGGCTGCCAATGCCTTTGATCTGCGTTCTTTTCCTGTGATTCCACCTATTTTTAAAGGAAGCATCACGTTTTCTAAAACACTATCTTGAGCATTTAAGAAAAATTGTTGAAAAACAAAGCCAAAGGTTTGATTGCGCAATTTATTTAATGCTTTGTTTTTAATTTTACTTGTGGGCTCATTATTTAGCCATACGCTACCAGTAGTAGGGCGGTCGAGGAGTGCCAAGATGTGCATTAAAGTAGACTTGCCTGAACCACTTTTGCCAATGATAGCAACAGAATCACCTTTGTCAATCTGTAAATTAATTCCTCGTAAGGCTTCAAATTTGGTTGCTCCCTTGCCATAGGTGCGGGTTACCTCACGGGTTTCAAGTAAACTCATAGATTCTCCTTCTTTCTTGTATTACTGTAATACATATATAATACACCATGATTAAAAAAAGGCAAATATTTTTTAAAAATTTTTCAGACTAGGCAAACCAGGATTCCATAATTTTTATCTCTGGTTTTTCAAAGTTAATTTGTGTGAGTGCGCAATAAGGTAGAGCGGTCCTTGGATAGGCGTGGCCAATATTTACATTATATAAAATTGGTGTATTGAACTTAGCAGTTTCTTCCAACAAGATTTGTTTATATTCTGCAAAATACTTTTTATCTTGAGGTTTGCCTACTAAAATTGCGCGAACATTTCCTAAAATACCAACTTCTTCTAATTTAGCTAATTCTTGACGATAAAGTTCAGGAGCTGGTTTTTCTTCACATGTTTCTATAAAAAGTATTTTATCTTTGGCTTCTTCCGTTGTGAGTATAAGCTGATACTGGTTAATAACAGATGGTTCGTCTGGATATCGATTTGTTGTTAAGTCATCATAAAGGCTATCAATGCAGCCACCCCATAGTCTACCTTGAACTTTTCCATGGCCACGTAAAACTTCATAACCGGTGTCTTTATGACTTATTCTTTCCTTACCAACTTGCTTAATTGAGAAATCAGTTCTTTCTTCATACCAATTTTGATTTGCAGGAATCAGAGTAACAGGTGGATTTTCAAAGTAATGTACTAAAGTTTTTTTAGTATAAGGCAAGAGTTCATTAGCCAGTTCTGCAAAATCAGTTAAAAAGCTTGGACCATAAAATGTTTGCAATCCCATTTTGTAAAACATTAGATGATTATTCGTAGTATCAGAGAAACCACTAAATAACTTGGGATGATCACAGACAGTTTTTTTAAATTCTTGATCTGCCATTAAATAGGGCAAAGTTCTGTAGGTGTCATCTCCGCCAATAAAGGCAAAAATACCTTTAATTTCTGGATCTAGAAATGCTGCTTTTAAATCGGCGGCACGTTCGGCTGGATGACTTTTAACATAAGTGCTACCTGAAAGAGCATGTGGCATAAATACAGGATTTAAGCCAAGTTGTTTCATGTGCTTGATTCCTTGTTTAGTTCATGGGAAGCAAAACTCTCACCTAGAGTACCAGCTGATAAACTAACAATTGCTACTTTATCACCTACTTGTAATTGCTTGGGTTTTATTAGCATAGATTGCTCATCTTCTTTCTTAATGAACTTCAATTTTATTAATAATACAATAAAAATTTACTCTTAAAAACCTTTTTAACGAGATCAAAATATTAAAGTGGAATAGATGAGCTTGATTAACATAATTTAAATAAAAACTTTTAGTAATGACCTGAAAGCTTTCCGGTTAAGCTCTCCAAATTTTAAAAAATATAATATTGGAGATAGGACGAAATAATTATAGTAATGGCAATTCCAAGTCGCCTACTAGATGGAGTAGTCTTAACTTTTATCAAGAAAAATATTCTCTATAGCCGTAATATAACTGACCAATTTAAAATAGATTTTTTTGTATTTCTGAGTCCGCTATTTATCTTCTTCTAAGAAGATTGAAGAATAACAGATTTTTATCAAGTTATGCTAAATCCTTTCAAGGAAGAACTAAATTAAAACTAATTAAAAAAGCATCTAATTTGAGTTATCAATTGACTGCAGATGGTAAAGCAATTAATTACAAAGGTTCAAAGCCTTATGAAAACTTTATCAAAAATAATTCCAAGAAAAATTTTCTTCTGGCAGATTCAACTGAAGGAATTATTACTATTAAATAAAATTTATACCCGTTGTCTGTTATATGCAAATTGAGTCCTAAACGCCAAATAGCTTTCAGGGCTATTTTTTATATCTATATATTTCATATAGGAAATGATACAAGTTACACAAAGATTTACAAAACGGGCAGATTGTGCTTTTTTTAATAATTAAATATAAAAATATGTCGCCTCTATGTACATGTATACTGGAGAGAGCGAATACATGATGCTAAGATGATTAATAGGAGATGAAATTATGAAATTAGAAAAAGCTATGACAGTTCTTGGATGGATTGCTTCTATTACAGCTATCATAATGTATGTGTCTTATATACCGCAAATTATTAACAATTTACATGGTGTTAAGGGTAGTCCTATTCAGCCATTAGCAACGGCAATTAATACATTTTTATGGGTAATTTATGCCTTGTTTAAAAAAGATCGTGATATTCCTTTAGCTGCTTGCAACGCTGCAGGGGTTGTTTTTGGATTAATCACATTTTTTACTGCACTATAATTTTGTTAAGGTTTGAGAGGTAAGAAAATGGTAAAAATTAAGATTACTAATCCACAAGAAAAGATTAAAATTCCAGTTCCAGTTAAATTTTCGGTCCCTGATGATATAACAGGGAATTATTGGGTTGTTAAAAATAATTCTGGAAAGACTTGTGTAGCACAGAGGTTACATAATGATTCAGAGCATAATTTTGTTGCTATTGTCAATTTCTCTGGCTCTGAAGAAGAATTATCTTTTGATCACGAAATTGAGGAGGATAAAGTTAAAGGTATTAAAGAGATGCCTACAGCTAAAGAAAATGATGCTTATGTGCATTTAAATACTGGTAAGTTTGATTTTGAACTTTGTCGTGGTACTGCTCAAGGTGAAGGTTCATCTAAATGGGGCTTACGACATTTCATGGCCGTGGATGAAAAACGAGATTTGTTGCCATCAGGAAATAATGCCATGGGTGGCTTTTATGGCCCCTTCTTCACTCCCGATAATGGTTTGATCAATCCGGCTGAACATATAATCGTAGATATCGAACCAGTTGAAGATGGTCCTGTTATGAAAGAGTATCGTTTATCAGGCAGAATACCAGACGGTTTAAAACCAGAATTACATGGAAAGCGTTTTGCCTTGGACTGGTCTTTTTATTACGATGTCCCTTTCTTTTCGCGCGTTTACCATGTAGATCATTTTCAAACCACAGTTAATCAACGATCTATTGTCGACAAAATCACTGTAGGTGATGAATTTGAAAGTGGAATTGGACAATTAGTATTTGATCGCTTTGCCACGTATGACGGTGTATGGTATCGAGAAGGAGATCCATATTCTGGTCAACTAGCAAATAAGGTACAAGAGTTAGTTCATGATGGTCAAAAACGGACTGATCGTTTTGAAGATTTTAGGAAACAACTTACAAGCAATATGGCTAATGCACATTGGGACCTGTATTGGCGCTTATTCTCTGTTTGGGAAAATGCATTATCTCAAGATGAGATAGAGACTAATTTGCATGATGTGCGTCAGAAAGCTTTTGTATTAGCTGAGTTGAATGATCGTCCGTGGTTATTTAGTGCTGACCCTGTTAATGTTAGTGAAGTAAACGATCAGACAGTCTTTGCTGGTCCCGCAACTAAGAGTGCTGAAATTAATACTCAAACCGGTCAGGCCATGGTTTGGCAAACTGAACATGCCTCAAATGCTTTTCAAATTGTTCAGAGGCCGCAATCAGGCTGGCAAAATTGGGGAACTAATGCAGAAAATGAGTGTCCCTCACTACCAGTTGGTAGTTTGATTCATACTGCGTATGGACCTTACCAGAATAATTGGCGTGAGGTAGCAGATAGTTTAGAAGCCTTAGCTGATGTAAGAGCAGAAGTAGAGTAAAACAGGTTTAAAATTTATGAGCCAAAAAATTCAAGAAATCCTGCTATTTAAGCTAGATTTCTTGGCTTTTTTATAATTTAAATGTGCTCTAAACATATTTAAAAGATATTTGGCAAAATCTAAATTTTAAATAACACTTTGCAAAAGAAAAGAAGCTATTTAAAACATATAGTGCAAACACTATAAGCATAAAAATAGCCAAAAATTGCCAGTTCCTGTATACTAATGTTAAGCTTTTATGGGGAAGAGGATGTTTAGTTTAGAAATAAAATTTTTAAACTAAAGACAATTTTTTAAAAAACGTTGTTAATTAACAACTAATTTTTAATAATCATGTAAGCAGAAAACTTCGGATAAATATCAGAGGCTTTCTGCTTTTTTAAAATAAACTAATTATTGTCTTTAATGCATGAATCAAGTTTGGCTTTTTATAAATGGCTCAATTACGATAAATATGGCTTTTCTATTCAAACAGCTTAATTGTAAATTTAATCGAATAATGGAGGAGATAGCATGTCCCAAAAATCAGAACTACTATTCAAATTAACCCCCGAGTCCGGTTTAACTGATGCTGAGATAGAAAAAAAGCGCAGTGAATTTGGCCCTAATGAATTGCTTGAAAAACAAGCTGTTCCACTATATAAAAAAATATGGCATCATCTAAAAGATATTTCGTCCTTAGTCCTTTTATTGGCGATAGTATTAGCGACGTATTTGGCTGTTTTTCAAAACGGTGGCTGGACCAAGACAATTGTAATTAGCCTGATTTTAATAATTAATGTTGTAATTGGCTTGTATCAGGAAGCTTCAGCCGAAAAATCACTGGCGGCTTTGAAGGCAATGAGTTTGCCAACGGCTAATGGTAGAAGAAATAATCATGATATTACAGTAGCTGCATCCGAATTAGTGCCAGGTGATTTAATCTATTTAAACACCGGTGATCAGGTACCAGCGGATGCTGTAGTATTAAGAGAAACTAACTTAACTGTTGATGAAGCGATTTTAACCGGTGAAAGTTTACCTGTTTCGAAAACATGTTATCGTCTCAAAGGCCATTTATCTGACGATGAACGCGTTTATTCTGGCACGGCTGTTGTTGGTGGTAGAGCCTTGGTTCAAGTTTCAGCAATCGGAATGGCAACAGAGCTTGGCAAAATTGCCAACCTTTTGAATAAAACTCAAAAAAGAGCAACTCCTTTGCAGGGCAAACTGGATCATTTATCAAAATGGATGACAGCTTTTGCTGGTCTAGGTGGTCTGATAATTTTTGTTTTAAGCATGGGTATGCAGAATAAGACTTTAGCAGACAGCTTAATGATTGGTCTTTCTTTAGCAGTTGCGGCTGTTCCCGAAACCTTGCCAATTATTGTGACAATCAGTTTATCTCGTGGTGTCAAAAAAATGGCTGAGCGCAATGCAATTATTAGACACATTGGTGCTGTGGAAACTATCGGTAACGTGGATGTTATTGCTACTGACAAAACCGGCACTTTAACTCAAAATAAAATGACCATTACTAAATATTGGACACCTGAAACGGGTATTAAGAAAGCGGCTGATTTACCTAAAGCAGGACAAAATTTATTGAAACTGCTTGGGTTAGCTAACAATGCCAAAATTATGGAAAAAGATGGCTTGGAAGAAGTTGTTGGCGATGCTACCGAAGTTGCGATTGTAAACTGGTTACACCAACAGGGCAGCTCACGCCAAGAGCTGGAAAATGAAGCACCTCGTATAGCAGAAGATCCGTTTGATTCTAATAAAAAAATGATGACGACGGTTCATCGATTAACTGATGGACGTCAATTAGTAATCGTTAAAGGTGCCTGGGACAGGCTGCACTTAGATAAAAAAGAACCAGTTAAATCTGGTCAAAAAGCTCATGATGATTTTGCTAAAAATGCGTTAAGAGTATTAGCAGTTGGGTATAAGGTAATAGCTTCTAATGCGGATCCAACTGATTGGGCTAAAAATAATTCCAATTTAAAACTTGCTGGTATGATCGGATTAATTGATCCGCCTCGACCTGAAGTATCCAGAGCTGTTACTAAAGCAAAACAAGCCGGCATCAAGACTGTAATGATTACTGGAGATCATCTTGTAACCGCCAAAGCAATAGCTGAAGAAATAGGTATTTTAGATTCTGATCAAAAAGCAATTACAGGGTCAGAATTACAAAAAATGACAGATTCTGAATTGAAAGACTGTATTCAAGATATAAGAGTTTTTGCTCGTGTTTCTCCCAGTGACAAAATCAGAATAGTTCAAGCTTGGCAAGATCTTGATAAAACAGTTGCAATGACAGGCGATGGCGTGAACGATGCACCGGCTCTTAAAGCAGCGGATGTTGGAATTGCGATGGGCATGACAGGTACAGAAGTGGCAAAAGAAGCTGCTGACATGATTTTGACTGACGATAATTTTGCTACAATTATTAAAGCTGTGACTGAGGGCAGAACGGTTTATCAAAATATTATTAAGGCAGTTGAATTCTTAATTGGTGTCAATTTCGCCCAAATTTTCTTAATGGTTATTAGTACAATTATAGGTTGGGGTGCACCACTTTTAGCAGAACAATTGTTAATTATTAATGTACTTGCAGATGGAATACCTGGATTCTTCATCAGTAAAGAGCCTGGTGAACCAAACATAATGGACCAAAATCCAATAGGTAATGATGAAAGCATTCTTGGCCGTGGATTAATGCAAAGAATGATTATTCGTGCGATTGCTTTCACGATTTTAACTTTGAGCACGTATGCTTATGGCAGATTTATTCTTTCAGCTAATAACCCACAAGTCGGGATGACCATGGTCTTTTTAGTATTAGCACTGGGGTCTATGATTGATATCTACGCTATTAAGGATACTCAACCAATCACTGTGCAAACATTTAAATCCAATAAAATGCTTAATTGGGGACTATTACTAAGCATGATACTAGTTTTATCACTGACACTCTTACCTCGTTTGCGACAATTTTTGCACTTTGCCTTGCTACCCGTTCAGGGCTGGCTGGTCGTTTTGATTGGTAGTTTAATTCCTGTTTTTGTTCTGGAAGTTAATAAACATTTGACTAACAACATTCAAATGGAACCAGAAAAGAATAGTTGCTAAAGATTTATTATACCTATAATTAAAAAATATTGACCTATGAATAAAGTTTCATGATATTAATTTCTTAAAATTAAATATGCATATGTTAATCTCAAATATAATATGAATTACAATAATGTCTTACTTTTATAAAAAATATTTATCAGTTTTGATTAATTTTATCCAAAGGTTAAAGTAAAAAAGTTTGCTCATGTCAGAATGATAATTCGCATTAGTTCAAAGATATGAATATGATAAAAAACGATTCTAAAACCGTAAAGAGTTAATATGAATAAGTTATACAATTGCAAACTACTATAAAGAATTCATAGTGGTCGTGAATAAAATGGGAACAATATATAAATATGAACAATAACTTGGCACTTTACTATTTGTAGTTACAATTTCATCAAATTATAATTTATATCTTTTTATTTTAGTAATATAATTATTGTTATTGCCTTTTTGTGTTATTAATTAATAATAAAACTAAACAAGTATCCTCAACTTGCACACTTTAATATAATTTTCACATCTTAAAATTTGAGATATTGTTATTCTCTTAACTTTTATTGATAAATGTAGTGTGGTTTAAAAGCTTTTGTAAAGACATATCAAAAAATAACATTGAAATGATAAAGCGTTTACTGTATAGTGTAAACGGATAGATTTTTTGTGAAGCTATTATCAAGCTTTTAAAAGGTATTATTGTGAGGAAAAAATATGAATGAAAAGGAAATTGCGCTAAATATACTTGACCGAGTTGGTTCGGCAGTAAATATAGCGAGTGCTTATCATTGTATGACAAGAATTAGATTGGATATTAATGACAAAGCAAAAGTTGATTTAAAGAGTTTAAAGGAGCTTAAGGGTGTTATTGAAGTTAGGTATCAAGGTGATCAACTACAGATAGTTTTAGGGAAAAATGTCTCTCCCGTTTGGGAAGAGTTACAAAAATTAATTTCAAAAAATGAAGAGCAGCAAATTAATTCGGTAAAAACAGCTAAGCCAAAAAAATCACTATGGGATAGATTTTTAGGAATGATTTCAGGAATATTTTCACCAATATTGCCTGCTGTAATTGGTGGCGGCTTAACTAAGGGTTTAATTTCTATTTTAACAATAACAAACCTAGTTAATCCTAAAAGTGATACAGCTACCGTTTTAAACATTATAGGAAATGCTGCTTTTTATTTTATGCCAATTTTAGTTGCATATTCTGCTGCTAAATATTTTAAAACAGACATTGTTTTGTCCATTACTGTAGTAGCAGCGTTATTAGATCCGACAATTGCTAGTGGTGTTGGAAAATTACTGTTGGTTGATACTATTCCAATACCTAAACAAAGTTATGGAAGTTCTTTGATTCCAGCAATTTTAACTGTCTGGGTACTAAAATATGTATACCGGTTTCTACAAAACCACATACCAAATATGGTGTCGGTGTTATTTGTACCGTTGTTGACATTTTTCATTATGATACCGTTAGCCTTAATTGTTTTTGGACCAATCGGCGCATACGCTGGTAGTCTCTTTGCTATGATTACAGGAGTTTTAAAACAAAGTGTTCCTGCATTATATGGTGCAATACTTTGTGGACTTGCTCCTTTAATAATTATGACAGGTATGCATATAGCTTCTAATCCAATTATTTTAGCTGAAATAAAAGCTACAGGGAAGGAAAGTGGCTTTCTAGTATTACAAATTTTTTCAAATATGGCTATGGCGGGCGCAGTCCTCGGGACATTTTTTAGATTAAAAGACAAGAAAAAGAAGTCAGAAACATTAGGTTCTTTTATTTCTGCAATGTTCGGTATCACAGAACCTGCTTTATATGGTGTTGCATTAAAATACAAAAAACCTTTATATTCTGCCATGATTTCCGGGGCCATCGTAGGAGCTTTTCTTGAAACATTACATATATCAATGTATGGTTTTGCAGCCCCTAATCTTTTTGCGATGTCTTTATTAATAAATCCTAAAAACCATTCATTGGGTAACTTTTATTTGGGCATTGTAGGAATAATTGCTGCTTTTATAATTGCATTTATAATTTCTTTAATGTTGGGTGTTAATGAGAAAAATACTCAGAAAAACAATGCATTTATTTCTTCTAAGAGTCAAATAGATTTACCTGAAGAAGATTATGTACTTTCTCCACTAAATGGAGAAAGTAAGTCGGTAAATAATTGTAGTGACGAAATTTTTGCTAGTGAAAAGTTAGGAAAAGGAATTATATTATTGCCAGAAAAAAATGAGGATACTATTTATTCTCCATTTCCTGGAAAAGTCTACGCAGAAATGGAAACAAAACACGCGATCGGATTAATGTCTAATACTGGTGTGGAGTTATTAATTCATGTTGGTTTGGATACAGTGGATATGAAAGGAGCAGGATTTTCTTATTTAGTTTCTAAGGGAGAAGATATTAAAGCAGGTCAGCCTTTAATGAGATTTAGCCAGAAAAAAATAAAAGATGCTGGACATGTTATGGAGATTCCAGTAGTAATTACAAATACAGATAAATATTCAGAAATAAAAATAAATGAAAATAAAAATGTAAAAATGGGTGAAAAAATAATTTTTGCAATTAAGGAGAGGATATAAAATGACTGAATTTCCAAAGAACTTCTTATGGGGTGGAGCAACATCAGCTTCACAGTATGAAGGTGGTTTTGCTGCGGGAGGTCGTGGCCCGTCTCAAACAGATTACATACGAAGAATTAAAAAAGCTGATAATGATAAAAATTTTTTATATGATGTAACTGAAGAGCAATTTGAAAAATATCGAAAACATCCAAGTGATTATAATTTTCCATTTAGAAGAGGCTCTGATTTTTATCATCACTATAAAGAGGACATTGCACTAATGGGAGAAATGGGTTTTAAGGTTTTTCGCATGAGTATTTCTTGGAGCCGACTTTTTCCAAAGGGAATAGAGGAAAAACCTTGTCAAGATGGAGTTTCTTTTTATCATAATGTATTCAAGGAATGTCATAAATATAATATTGAACCATTAGTTACAATGATACATTACGATATACCTGCCTACTTAACAGAAACAATCAATGGTTGGGAAAGTCCAAAAACAGTGGAGTATTTCACACATTATACTAAATTTTTGATTGATGAATATAAAGATGAAGTAAAATATTGGCTTACTTTTAATGAAATTAATATGGTTTTGAATTCAGCATTCTTAGGTGGAGGAATGTTTGTAGAAAGATCGAAAAAATCACCTGAAGAATGTATGCACCAAGCTTTACATCATCAACTTATAGCTAGTGCTTTAACTGTTAAATATTTCAAAAAGCATGCGTCCAATGATAAGATTGGCAATATGATTGCACGTTTACAAACATATCCATATACTTGCAAACCAGCTGATGTCTTGGCTTCGCAACAGCAGAATCAATTCAATTGGTTCCCGACCGATGTTCAGGTTAAAGGATTTTATCCACAGTTTATTTTAAATTATTACAAGAAAAATAATATTCATATTGATTGGTTCCCTAATTACAAAGAAATTCTAAAATCAGGTACTGTAGATTTTGCTGCTATTAGCTACTATCATACAGGAGTAGTAAGTACAGATGAGGATAAAAAAGAAAAAATTGGAACATTTGTAAGAAAACTTGAAAATCCTTATACAAAGGCATCTGATTGGGGTTGGACTATTGATCCTACTGGATTACGAATTAGTTTGAATGACATGAGTGAAAGATATAATCACATTCCTATTTTTATCGTTGAAAATGGGTTAGGAGCTCATGATGAATTAACAAAAGACCATCAAGTTCACGACCAATACAGAATTAATTACATTAGTGATCATTTAAAAGCTATAAAAGAAGCAATAATGGATGGCTGTAATGTTATAGGATACACTTCATGGGGATGTATTGATATTGTAAGTAGTGGCGATGCCCAAATGACAAAACGCTATGGTTATGTATATGTTGATGCTGACGATGAAGGTAACGGTACTTATAATAGATATCGGAAAGATTCATTTTATTGGTACAAAAAAGTAATTGAAAGTAATGGTAAAGACATTTAAGAAGCAAGAGTGATAAAACTTTAACAGAAAATCTATTCCCATTTTTATATTATCTACACTTATTAATTTTTATTAATAGAAAAGTTAATGCTTTATATAAATGAATTCAGATCTTCGTGAAAAATTGATAATAGTTTTTTTCAATTTACTTTTAACGTTATTTTGATCCTTTCAAGATTAAAACAAATAAAAATAAAAACTAAGATTTGTTTAGAAAAAGGCTTATGATGTTTGCTTTTAGCAAGCACTGATAAGCTTTTTTTATTTAAAAATCAATTATTGTTGACATATAATTGTAATAAAGTTACAATTTTGTTACAAATTATTATTATAGTTTATTTTTGAGGTTAAAAAATGAAACACAAGTATTTTAGAACAATTTTATGTTCTGCAGCCATCCTTTTTTCTTTTACAACATTAACCACTTTAACCGTGACCAAAGCAGAAAGTACTGATACTGCTAAGCCAGCAGCAGTTAGTCCTGCAACCGACCCGGGTATGACCGTTACGCCTGCTAAACGGTTTTCTAAAGAAGGTTACGTATTTAAATTAGCTAGGAATGCTACTGTTTATCACGAAGTTAATGATTTCGTTAGTCATACTTCTAAGCCGTTTGGCAAAAGCTGGGTTAAGAAAATGGCAGATAAAAATATAAAATTTAAGATTACTGAATTTGGTACCGGTAGGGTTGAATTGGTCGCTCACATAGTTGATCAAAGTGGCAAAAACCAAGGCTGGGTTACCTTCTTTAATGGCGATCTTTATAACATAAATGCTAAGAGAAAAGCTTTACAGCCACTGATCAAAGCCGAGTTAAAAGTCATGGATTCACAGTTTGAAGGCAAAAAGCCATCACTAATTCAAACTAAAAATGAGGCTAAAAAGCTACACGGTCAAAACAAAAAAATTGCCAATAAATCAATAAAGGAAATAAAAGACTGGTTTGCTTATAAAGGTGATTTATCGTTTACACAATATCCGTCACTATTAGTTGGTAAATAGTTTATTTTACTTTTTATACCTAATATATATTCATGAATAAAAGGACTTTGTTTTAATAAAGAATATTTTTAATTACCTACTTAAGAAATTGAGCATTGGTTTTTGAATTTATATATTTAACCGGAAATGTGTCTATGCCGAAATGCTTTGATATTAGTAATAACTATGTTTACAACCTAAACCAATTTTAGCTAAATTTTTAGGAAAAATATTTCTTTTCAGTTCTTCTCGAGAAAAAAGATTGGCAATATGAGAAAAGTAAATGACTTAAGTAAGAAAGAAAAACTGAACTGTCCGAAACTTGAAAAATAAGAAAACCGCCTCAATTACTATATTAATGCGGTTTTTGTTTCTATCTTTCAAGTTTAACTTTAAGCTAAAGCTTTTTGTTTTTTGGTTTCTAAAACTTTAAAGTCATGTTGAATAGGTTGGGTAATTTTAGTAGTTGTGCCAGGGTCTAGAACAAATTTTGTCATTGTTGGGCAATCCTCTGGTTGAATATACAAACTTCTGCTTGAAACATCATATCCTGCCCAGTAACCTGAATAATCACATTTGTCTTCACCTTCGTGAAGATGCTCTAATCCCCGTGGAATCATGACCGATTTGAATACATTATATAGTTGAGGAATTCCTTGATCTGAATGGAATGGTGCTAAAAATTTAGAAATAAATGTTCCACGAACAAAACGTGATGGAGCAGTATAGTCACCAGGTAATCCTAATAATCCAGAACCACTTTCAATTTGTTTAATGTCTAGCTGATCGCTTATTTGGTGATGACCCAAATTGTGATTGGTTAAATGTAAGTAATTACGCAAATTGTCAAGGTGCCAAGGATATTCTGGACTGTTGGTCATAACGCCAATACCATCATATATTTTAAAGGCCCCATTATTAACCGGCTCCAAAATAACGCTTTTACCACTTGGATCACAGAAAGTGTAATGCATTGGAATTGGAGTAGGAATGCCAGTGTCTGCATTTTCCCAATCAGGATAATTGGTTTTTTCTTGGCCAAAATGCTTAAAAGCTTCTTTTATTTCAGCGATACTGCCAAAATTACTTAAAACATATGCAACAACTTCTTCGCCAATTATAGGTTTTAATCCTCGCTTTTTAAGACTTTCTACTGTATCCCAAGAAGCCTCTTCTAAGAATTGTGCATCACCAACTATACCTGCACTATTTATACCATCATTAAAAAAAAGTGAATCATTGACGTTGATACCCATAAACGGATATTTGGTCGTCCAGCTTTGGTGCAAACCCTTTAATTCATAGTTTGCAGGAAAAGTAGTCATTTTGCTATCCGCACTAGGTTTAAAGGGATCAAATGTAAAGTCCATAGTCCGTCCCCAAAATACGTCACCACTATCAGATTTAATTGCAATAGTTGTACACATGCTTAATACCTCCCGTTATTTGTTTTCCCCTTTTAAGGGTAATTTAATTTTATCATATTTTTAAAATACCTCTTAAAAAAATATTTTTGTAAATAAGAAGTACTAGTTCATAGGTGTTTAGCAGTAAAAAAATAAATTAATGCCAATTTCCTGCTACAAAAAATTGTTATCTTAATGTTAATTACAGTCACTTAATAAATATTCGAAAGAATAAAATGACTAAGACTAATGTTAAATTTACTTATTTAATTGTTATAGTCAATTTTTTAACTCAAATTTTGCGGGACAAGCTACCGCAACTCATTTTTGATAGGTGGTTCAGGAATTATTTTACTTTTAATGTTATCTAAAGTTATGAATAAGTTAAAAATCTATCGTAATAAAAAAAGTGAAGTTTAAAACTTCACCTTTTCGTGTCAAAGAAAAATTTACAAACTATCTTGAATATTGTTGGCTAGATAATTGTATAACATGCCCGCCTTTAGGTCCTTAGTGTCAATTCCCAGAGCTTCCGCAATTGCATATGCAAATGCCCAAGCAGTTGCCGGACCGCGACTAGTAATGACTTTATGTTCGTCATCAGTTACAGTAATATCTTCCTTGAAGTGACCGCTTGGTGCATCTTTTTCTGTTTGTTTTTCAAACCCGGGATAACATGTATAATCAGCTTCAGCTATAACGCCATAACGGGCGAGAGCAATAGGGGCAGCACACATTGCGGCATCCCACTTGCCAGCGTTATGCCGTTTTATCATTAGATCTGCCAGTTTTTCATTATCACGTAAATTTTCTGCTCCGGTTGTTCCACCTGGAAGAGCTACTATGTCATAATCCAATAGACTATCAGCAACAGTTTTATCACAGGTAAGTTTGATATTGTGCGCACCATTGACAGTTGTACTAGTAAGCCCAACCATATCCGCTTGTACACCTAAACGGCGCAACACATCGATAATGCTTAAG
The DNA here is from genome assembly GCF_003693025.1 of Lactobacillus sp. ESL0261. Lineage (NCBI taxonomy): Bacteria > Bacillati > Bacillota > Bacilli > Lactobacillales > Lactobacillaceae > Lactobacillus > Lactobacillus sp. ESL0261. Next base: position 73,056 of record NZ_REHN01000010.1, on the reverse strand, counting down.
CCTTCTACTTCTTCACAACCATCGGCAAAAACTACAGCTACTTTATTCATTTGTTTTACCTCACAATCCTTTTACTTTATTATAAACTAGCTTAATTCCAGGTAAAATAATAAATCACTTAATTTATTTAAATGTAAGGTTGGGTGAGGGCTAATTGGCATTTTTACTTTCTTGGGCGCGAGCCAAAGGGAATCTAGGTTAGCATTTGCGGCACCCTGAATTTCATCGACTAAGTTTGTCCCAATCACAAGACAAGTAGCTGGCGACAGATTTTGCTGGTGCAATATTGTTGTCAAAACCTTTTTATCTGGTAATTTACTAGTCAAGTCATCTTTAAAATAAACCGCGGAAAAATAATTTATTAGTTCTGTATTTTGCATGCGGGATGAAGCCACGTCCTTTTTTTCTTTTGTCAGCAAAATCAGGTTAACTTTATTTTTCACTTCATCTAAAAAAGGCAAGACATCTTTATTTAACTGATCTTGTTTTTGCAACTGGTTATAAAAAGTGCCTTTCGCCGAAATCCAGTCATTTTTAAAGAATTCCTGCAAAGTTAATTTAATGCGTTCATCAAATCCTAGTAATTTAATCTTTTCCTGTACTGAGTTATATTGTATGCGCTGAGCTGGACCAAATTCTCTGCCTGCCAACTTCAAAGTCTGACTAAGTGCATTTAGTTCTGCAACTTTTTCGTTTAATAAGCTTCCTTCAAGAATAAAAATTAAAGTTTCATATTTTGCCAAGTGTACTTTTCCTTTCATTAACTAACCCTCTGCATTATAACGATTAGCTAAGCTAAATTAAAGACAAATATTTATGAACAAGTTTTTACTCATAATTTTTCTGAGTTCTCACACAGCCACCTGAATAGTTTTATTATTTTTACTATAGTTCAAGGATTTTTGATTAACATGTTAAAAATTATTGTTTTTTGTAAAAATTGTGATACTATTTAGACAAATATCTAATTAGATATTTGTCTAAATAGAAAGGAAACTAATGTGAGCTTTGAGTCTAGTTTTAAGGCCTTGTCAGATCCAGTGCGCCGCAAAATATTGCAGCTTTTAAAAAATGGACCAATGTCGGCAGGAGATATTGCTAATCATTTTAATATGACTAAAGCTACTATTTCCTACCACCTTAATATGCTGAAAAAGGCTGATTTAATTGAAGAGGAACACGAAAAAAACTTTATTTATTATTCGCTAAATACTTCTATTATAGAAGAAATTATGGGTTGGTTGGTTGATCTGAAAGGAGATCATGATGAAAAAGAATAGTATTCGTCTAACAGAATTAATCTCGCTTCTGCTAATCTTATTTCCAATTTTGACCGGAGCATTTTTATATAATCGTTTGCCGCAAAAAATGGCCACACACTTTGGGATGACTGATATGCCAAATGCTTTTAGCAATAAATTATGGGTTATTATTGGTCTGCCTTTTTTGGGAATTATGCTTCAAGTAATGGTTTTTTTTATATTACACAATCAAAAAGAAACCAAAAATCTTGATTTTAAGATAGTTAATATTACCCTTTGGCTTGTTCCTGTTATTACTAATATCGTAAATCTGTCACTTTATGCCTATGCACTGGGTCATAAAGTAAAAGGCTCCTTTATGCTTAGTGCTTTTTTGGGACTGTTCTTTATTATTTTTGGTAATTATCTGCCTAAAGTAAGTCCCAATCATGTCGTTGGCATTAAATTACCATGGACTTTGAATAATACGGAAAATTGGCGTAAAACACACAGATTTGCCGGATGGATCTTTTTTATCAGCGGCATTATTCTGCTTCTAACTTCTTATTGGGAAATGTATTGGACGGTTATATCCGTCACTATTATAGTTATTTTGATTCCAACTTGTTACTCGTATCTGTTGAGTAAGAAAGGATATTAAAGTAACTTAAGAAACTGAGAGATGAATTTAAAACAAAATATTTATTTTAGAGAAGAATTGGCTTTATTATCGACTAAAGTTAATTCTTTTTGCGTGCAAAAACTATAATGTTTCAGTAATTATTAGTTAGAGACTAATTTGTTAAATCAAACTTCATTATTAAATAGATAATTGGTCAGAATTAAAATACCTGCTTAAATTATTTTGCAAGAGCATTATAATAGAAATTAACTTTTAAAAGGGAGCTAATTTGAATGGCAGCTATTTTTTCAGTGATTTTTATCTTAATTGGAGGCGTGGCCAGTGGGTTGTTGTCGTCAGTAGCTTCAATGGCTTCTCTTGCTTCATATCCGGTATTACTAGCAGTTGGTATTCCACCAGTTTACGCCAACGTCACAAATGATGCTGCCTTGATTTGGACTAGTATTGGTTCTACTATTTCTTCGACAAAGGAACTTAAAGGACATTGGCACCAAGTTGCCTTTTACTCGATATTTACGGTTGTAGGTTCTTTAATTGGCTGTCGTTTATTGTTAGCTTTTCCATCTAGTGTTTTTGAAAAAGTGGTACCAATTTTTATTGCTGGCTCTGGTGTTATGGTAATTGTTTCAGGTAAGCATCATAGTTTAGAACCGCATAAAAGACCACTTTGGCAGGAGATTTTTTATATTGTTGCATTATTAGGGATGGGCATCTACACTGGGTATTTTGGAGCAGCTGGTGGAGTAATTGTGCTAGTTTTATTAACATATATTACTGATGAAAAGTTTATTGTCGTTAATGCAATCAAAAATGTCATCTGCGGCCTGGCTAATCTGGTAGCACTAATTGTTTTTATTTTTACCTCGCGAATATATTGGCTGCAGGCCATTCCTCTTGCTATCGGCATGTTCATTGGTGGTTATTTGGGGATGGACATTTTGCGCAAGGTTCCGGCCAAATATATCCGCATCTTTATTGCAACTTTAGCTTTTATTCAAGCTGGGTATTTCTTTTACAAAGCATATATGTTATAGTTTAAAACACGTTATAAAGGAAGGAGAATGCAAATTGGCAACAGAAATTTATTTTGTCCGCCACGGCGAAACAATGTTTAATCAGTTAAACAAGGTTCAAGGATGGTGTGATTCTCCCTTAACGGTTAAAGGAATTAATGATCTGAAGATTACTGCGCGAGCTTTAAGTCAAGTTCGTTTTGACAATATGTATTCTTCTGATTTAAAACGTGCAATTGATACAGTTCACTTGATGAAAGATGCCAATCAAGTTTCAGAAATCGGTAAAATTAAAAAATTACCTGAATTTCGAGAAGTATTTTTTGGCTCCTTTGAAGGTGATGATATTGAGGACACATGGAGACAGGTTGCACTAGCAGCAGGTGTTGGACCACAGACAGATGTAACTAAAATTATCAATCAAGTTGGTATTTATGAGTTTCGCGAAGCAACCAAAAAGGCCGATCCACGTCATTTAGCTGAAAATAAAAAAGAGCTGGACGAACGAATGGTGCGAGCTATCAATGTTCTTCATGAACTAACTAAAAATGAGAAGAGAGTTTTGTTAGTCTCCCATGGTGATTTTTTAAAAACTCTGGCAATTAAGTATTGGAACCAGAGTGACGGTCTTCATGATATTAATTTTCCCAATAATGGTAGTGTAACTCGGGGAATACTTCGTGAAGATGGCAATTTTGAAATTATAGATTATAATATAAATGCTGAAGATATGTAAAGTCCTGCTTAAAAGTAGGACTTTTTTCGCCCTTAGGCATTGAAAGGAAATTTATGAAGGATCACACTACAAAAAAATTTGCGTATGTAACTGGGTTGAATGTTGTTATTACGGCCGCTGAATTTATTGGTGGATTTGTTTCGGGGTCTTTATCCTTATTATCAGACGCAGTTCATAATCTCAGCGATGTTGGTGCAATAATTATTTCGTTTGTAGCTCACATTATCAGCAATAGGCGCAATAATAGGAACAAAACTTTTGGTTATGAGCGGGCTGAAACTTTGGCTGCTTTTACCAATGGTATTATCTTAATATTAATCAGTATCGTCCTATTTATTGAAGCGATTGAAAGATTTTGGACACCTACCAAAATTAGTGGTGGCGTTATGCTTATCGTTGCCATTATTGGACTCGTGTCAAATGTAATTTCAATGCTCGTGATGAATCAAGGTAGCGAGCAGAATTTAAATGTGCGCTCTACATTTATGCATATGCTGAGTGATGCTCTTTCAAGCGTAGCAGTGGTAATAGGTGCCATTTTTATTTACTACTGGCATATTAGCTGGATTGATCCGTTAATGACCTTACTGGTTTCAGTTTTTGTGTTTCATGAAGCTTGTGAAATAACAGCCAAAGCAGCAAATGTCTTAATGGAATCCAATCCCGATATTGACCTGGAAGAAGTTAATAGAATTGTTTTATCGTTTCCAGAAATAAAAAACATTCATCATGTACATCTGTGGCGTTATAGCGATCGTTATATCATGCTTGATGCGCACGTTAATGTTGATCCTGATTTGACTGCTAGAAAGTTTGAATTACTGACTCAAAAAATTAGTGCAAAATTGCAAAAATTAGGTATTAACCATATTAATTTTCAAGTTGAATGTGAACGCGGAAAAAATGATAAAATGATTGTAACTGATCGAGAGTAAGTAGGAGAAAGATAATTTTGAAAATCAGTATTTTTACTGCTGTTATCGTTTTGATAGTCGGCTTATATGATATTGCCTATGCTTATAACAGACGGTACCGCAATCATAATCGAGGAGTAACTCCTTTTATGATATTAGGCATCATTTTTACTATTAGCGGTTTGATTTTAATCATAATGCACTGGGTAAAGTAAAATGGTTAAGTTGGTATTGTTAAGACATGGTGAAAGTACAGCCAATAAGTCTAATGTATATACAGGCTGGAACGATGTTGGTTTAACTGTTAAAGGACGAAAACAAGCAGAATCCGCCGGCAATTTGATTAGAGAAATTACCGATTTTAAGCCTACTCATATCCATACTTCTGTTTTAACTCGGGCAATTGTGACAGCTAATATAGTAGCTGATATTTGTCATTTTTTATATTTACCTGTTACTAAGACTTGGCGTTTAAACGAAAGACATTATGGCAAATTGCGTGGAATAAATAAAGATGAGTCACGCAGAATATTTGGTAAACAGCAAGTGTTAGAATGGCGACGTGGCTTTTACGCTGTTCCTCCTTTGGGTGAAAAAGTGATTTCAAGACGCTATGCCAGTTGTGACATTCACCTCTTGCCAAGAGCTGAAAGTCTTTATCAAACACAAAAGAGAGTGTTACCTTATTATCAAGATAATGTAGCCACCAGGTTAAAAATGGGTGAGGATCAATTAGTCGTGGCTCATGGTTCAAGTTTGCGCGCACTAATTAAAAAATTGGAGAATATCAATGATCACGATATTATCAAGCTTGAGGTGCCAAATGCAGAGCCCATAATTTATACTTTTGATCAACATTTAAAAATTATTGATAAAAAGATTTTACGCAGCTTTTAGTTCAATAGTAAGGATTTCTGCAATTATATGTTAAAATTTAATACGATATCATTTAAATTTTACATTTTTAGTTTGGAGTAGAGGCATGCGTAAAATATTTTTATTACGAGGCGCACCCGGCTCTGGTAAATCTTCATTTATTTCTCGTCATCACTTACAGCCATATGCAATTAGTCGTGATCAGATCAGATTGTTATTGGCGAATCTAACCTATTATTATGAAGAAGAAACAGATTGCTTACATCAAGTTATTCCCCGTTATGCAAACGAGCAAACGGAAAAAGTGGTGGATTACCTCGTAGAAGAAAAAATGAAACGTGGCGAAACAGTTATTGTAGATAGTACGCATATTTTTACGGAAAACATCGAACATTATCAACCCTGGGTCGAGCGTTATCATTATGAGTTATTTGTCGTTGATTTAATGTATCATAAAACTTTGCGAAATTTATTGAATCGTAATGAAATTCGCAGACAGTATGATTGGGTTAAGCCTAATGTGATTAGGGAAATGTTTTTATCATATCAAGATAACTTTGATGTGCCTGAGTGGGCGCATGTGATAAGCCCTAATCAGTTAGGTAAAGCATTATCGCAAAAGGAAAGTAATTTGGATCATTTTGCTCACGTCATCGCAATTCCTGATAAAGTTACAGAAGAGAACTTTCCTCATGTGCATATTTCCAATTTTTATTTTTCTTTTAATGATTTATTTACAGAAAAGTATGGTACATATCGTAATGTAGTTACGATTGGGAAAACCAAGGATGAAGTTGTCAATCAGTTTCGCTTACCGTTTTTTGTATTTAAATTTCATCACAAACATTTTTTGATTTCTGCTTATCCGGTTAGAAATGAAATGCTTGATCCTATTAAAAAGGTTAAAAGTGTTTGGTCATATTCTACGGGACTAGCTAATCCGGCTGATTTTTTGGAGCAATTTCCCCAAAGCCGGCCGCAGCATGTGCACCAGTTTAATTTATGTAAATTACATCCGGATAGATTATTACATATTTGGTAATAGCCTTGAAAAGAGTTTCGACCAAACGAAACTCTTTTTTAATATTGAGAATTCCTTTTCAAGCCTTGCTGGTAAATTATAATGAAGTATAATTTAATTGTCAGTATGTTGATAGCGCTTTTAAAAGGAAATGGATACAAATGAAAATTAAAGAACTCAAGCAAGAATTTAGTAAAATTTATCACCAAGAACCAATCAGCTGTTATTTTTCGCCTGGTAGAATTAACTTAATTGGTGAGCACACAGATTATAATGGAGGTCATGTGTTCCCTTGTGCAATATCTTTAGGAATTTATGGTGCAGCCAGTCCGCGGACTGATGAAAGATTTTGCTTTTATTCTGCTAATTTTGCCGATATGGGCGTAGTAGAAACTGATATGCGCCAGCTGCAGTTTGCAAAGGAAGATTCATGGGCAAACTACGCAAAAGGGATGCTTCATTTTATGCTCGAAGATGGGGCAAAGATTGATCATGGTCTTAATATTTATATTAATGGCAATATTCCTGATGGTGCCGGATTATCTTCGTCTGCAGCCTTAGAAATGTTAATTGGCATTTTATTGCAGGATCAGTTTAAACTAACTTTTTCTAAGTTAGAAATCGTCAAGCTGGGAGTCAAAACCGAAAATGACTTTATTGGCGTCAATTCTGGCATTATGGATCAATATGCAGTTGCTATGAGTAAAAAAGATCACGCCATTCTGCTTGATACTGAAAAGGTAGAGTCTGAGCTGGTACCACTTGACTTGAAAGATAATGTCATTGTTATTATGAATACGAACAAGAAGAGGACCTTAGCAGATTCAAAATATAATGAACGTAGAGCAGAATGTGAAAAGGGACTGCACTTTTTGCAGGAGAAACTGTCAATTCAGTCGCTTGGTGAATTGGATAATTTAACTTTTGATGAGAATAGTTATCTTTTGCCAACAAAAAACCTGCTGAAACGCTGCCGTCACGCAGTCTGGGAAAATGAACGCACATTAAACGCTGAAAAAGCACTGCAAAAGGGTGATTTAAATGAATTTGGTCACTTAATGAATGCTTCACACGTCTCTTTAGAGTATGACTATGAAGTGACGGGTAAAGAACTTGATACATTGGTTCATACTGCCTGGAAACAGCCTGGAGTTTTAGGTGCAAGAATGACTGGTGCCGGTTTTGGTGGCTGTGCAATAGCTTTAGTTGCCAAAAATAAAGTTGAAGCTTTTGAAAAAAATGTCGCTGATATTTATCAAGAAGAAATTGGCTATTTACCTTCATTTTATATTGCAGACACTGCTGATGGTACAAAAGTTTTATAATGTTGGAAAGTTGAGATGGATAAAACGAATCTAATTGATAATTTTATTACGCAAGTTATTGCCCACAGCGATTTTACTGAACTTGATCGTATTTATTTGAGAAATAGAATTTTGGCCCTTGTTGGTGATGAAGTCAGAAAAGTAACAACCAATAAGGAAGATCTACTGGATCTTAAAGACGAGTTGATTCAAGCTGCTCAAAATTCAGGAAAGTGCCCAGCTAATAATTCCGCTCGGGATGTACTTGATGCACAATTAATGAATTTGATTGTCCCCAGACCAAGCATTGTTAACCACGACTTTTGGCAAACTTATGAGAGCTCACCACAAAAAGCGATAGCTGATTTTTACCAAATGGGTAAAGATAGTGATTATATTAAAACTAGAGCTATTGCAAAAAATATTTATTTTACAGCTGCAAGTAAATATGGCGATCTAGAAATTACGATTAATCTTTCCAAACCGGAAAAAGATCCTAAAGAAATTGCTGCAGCTAAAAATGCCAAAGTAAAATCATATCCAAAGTGCCAATTATGTATGGAGAATGAGGGTTACCTTGGTCATATAAATTATCCTGCGCGCACCAATCACCGTATCATTCGCTTTCATTTAGGAGATGAAACCTGGGGCTTTCAATATTCTCCTTATGCATATTTTAATGAGCACTGCATTTTCTTAGCGCCAAAGCATGAGCTAATGGTAATCAATAAACAAACTTTTGCCAATTTGCTGGAAATTGTGGCTAAATTTCCGGGCTATTTTGTTGGTAGCAATGCGGATTTGCCAATCGTAGGCGGTTCAATTTTAGCGCACGAACATTATCAGGGGGGCAAGCATCGCTTTCCGATGGAGAAAGCACCAATTGTTAAAGAACTTAACTTTAAGGGATTTGATGATGTCAAGGCGGGTATTGTCAAGTGGCCTATGTCTGTGATCCGTTTACGCGGTCTGAATAAAAATAACTTAATCAAATTAGCAAATAAAATTTTAATAAACTGGCGTGATTATAGTGATGAAAAAGTAGCAGTTCGGGCATTTACTAACAGTATACCTCACCATACTATTACTCCAATTGCTCGATTACATGGACAAACTTATGAACTTGATTTAGTTCTAAGAGACAATCAAACTTCAGATAAATATCCTGATGGAATTTTTCATCCCCATGCTGATGTACAACACATTAAAAAAGAAAATATCGGCTTAATTGAAGTAATGGGATTAGCAATTTTTCCGCCGCGTTTGAAGCCAGAGTTGCTTGAGGTTAAAAAATTTTTGCTTAACCAGCCTAACAGTATTGCACCTATGCATCTTGAGTGGGCTAAGGAAATTAGCCGTAAGTATGAAGTCACTAATGCAAATGTAGATCAAATTCTGCAAAAAGAACTAGGTCTTGTTTTTGCTCGCGTTTTGGAAGACGCAGGAGTTTTCAAACAAACTTTAGAGGGCAAAGCAGCTTTTATGCGTTTTGTTAAGAAAGTAGGTCTATGTTAAGTTTTTAATTTTATTTAAGTAATCATATGAATAAAGGCAACAATAAGAGCATTTTTTAATAGGGGAAAATTAGTTTTTTTTTAACTTTTTTTCATACTATTTTAGTTTATAATTGATATTATACATGATATAGTTATTCAAAGATATATTTGTTAAGAGGACTTCTGCTAATGCTAAAACGAACCCAAAAATTTATTCTTATTTTTCTAATTATTTATTTTCTTTTGATTACCTGGCAGTTTTTTATAGCCGCTAAATCTGAAGCAGGATTAATACCATTAAAGGGCAAAGCAGTTGAAATTTCTGTTATGCTTTTCTTTTCAATTCAACCGAATGGTTGGAACGAAAATATTATAAATTTAGTTATTTTGTTGGCCTTGGTACCTATCTTTGGAGCCGGTCTCTTAATCTATTTTAAAAATAATAATATGTTTAGCGCTGTCCAGCAAAGAGTCGGATATCATGGCTTTATCAAAGCAGGGATTATTAACTCCTTTATTATTGGGGTGGTATTTTCTTTATTAACTAATTTTTACCAGTTAGCATTAATTAATTTATTTTATTATCCATTTTTCTTTAAAACCAGACCTATAGAATTATACATTGGTGCCAGACCAGGATATTTTTCTACTAACCAGCTAATCGACTTATGTTCATACGTTACCTTAGCCGCTATAGGCTGGGGTATTTTTGCTATTTTAATTTTCAGTATTGGTCTTTTTGTATCAAAAAATAGTATTTACCTAGTTTTAGGACCGTGTGTAGGGATGGGTTTAACCTTATTGTCGATCATAATATCGCGGCTTGGCAATGAATTTTTGCTCTTCCTCTCGTATTTGTGGTTTCCATTTGCTGTACTTGCACCGGGACAGTTTGCGTTAGGATCTCGCTTGCCACCGATTAATTCATATTTGCTTTTTGTTTTGGTTGCATTGCTTTATCTGTTATTTGCTGCTTACTTAATCAAACTGTGGCAGCAGAAAAGAAAGCTGGGCTAATTATGCGCTTAAAGCGAATATCTCTTAGACTTGTTTTAAATGGTTTTATCGTATTTTTTATAGGACTAATGGGAAGCATTATACTTATAAAAACAGGTTCACCGGAAACCATGGAATTGCCAAACGAATACCTCAATTTTCACATGGTATCACTGTATTTGCAGCCAGCGGTCCTCTTGCTATTTTATAAGCAGATACTTACTTTTCGTAACATCAACGTGTTTGTGACGGTGCGAAAAAAGAATAAGTCGATGATCATGTACTTAATAGTACTGGCTACAATTTATTGTTTAATTTTTGTATTAGGTCTTTTTGTTCCGTATTTTTTTACTGATTACCCTTTATTTAAATTTGGTAATCCAATTGTGGGCATTGAACTCATACTACTACATGTCCTGGTTTTTTTGCTTCTACTTTGGCTGTTAGTCGGTGGCTATAACTGGCATAGCCCTTATTTATTATTGCTAATGGCGATAATCATAGATTTAATTTATCACTACTATATAGAAAAAAATATTTTAATAAATTATAGTCCCGTGTATGACGAGTTATATCGGGCTATCCATGAAATTTATGGTGGCTTTTAAGGAGAAATAATGTTAGAGCTTAAGCAGATAAAAAAGTCATTTGGTCAGAAGCTGGTTTTAAAAAGCGTATCTTTGACAGCTAAGCCAGGAGAACTAATTCATATTTCAGGTATTAACGGTTCTGGAAAGTCTACCATTTTTAAGATTATTACCGGCTTGTTAAAGGCTGACAGCGGTGAAATTAAGCTGGATGAAAATGATATTGTTGGGGCATTAATTGAAAATCCCAATTTTTTGGAATATGAGTCAGCCATGTCTAACCTTCATTTTCTGGCTAATCTTAACAAGCGCTTTAATGAGAAAGAAGTTAGGGATTTACTACAGTACTTTATGCTTGATCCTGACAATCCGGAACCCATAGTCAAGTATTCTGTTGGTATGAGGCAAAAGGTGGGCATCATCCAGGCTGTGATGGAAAACCAAAATATTATTTTGCTTGATGAGCCGACACGTGGAATTGATCAAGAGAGTATTGGCTTATTTGTAGCTATGCTTAAAAAATTAAGACAGCAAAATAAAATTATAGTGGTTGCCAGCCATGATCAAATTAATGAGCTTAAATATGATCGTCAATTTGTATTGAAGAAGGGAATACTGCGAGAAAAGCAAAAATAGCTTTAAGTACTTATTCAAAGTGTATAAAAAAGCATTGGGAAAACTGCTAGGTGATATAACCACCAAATTTCTCAATGCTTTTTAATATTTAACTTTTTGAACGGAAATAATAACTTTATTTAAAAGCCAAAGCGCCCATTGGATCCCATGGTAATAATTGAATCGGATCTTTAGCTCCTTCATCAAAGGCTGTTCTTAAATCATCAGGTAAGAATTTCTTGTTAATAACTGCTTGGTAGACAAATTGGTCAAACCATGAGTCACTCATTACAAAATAGCCCTTAAAGCCTGGCTTTTCTCCCCATGAATTTTCAATCTTCCACTTAGTTGGCTTATCATCTACTAAGTCGACACCGGTAATAACCATAGCATGATCCATCATGCTTTCGCTAGAATCAAGTTTATCACCCTTAGACATTGAAAAATCAACGTCAAATAATTCATCACGTTTGTAAATATTGGTATCAAGCAAGCCTAGCTGTCTTTCTGAATCCTTACCAACATTTGAACCAAACCAAACAACTTCTCCGGCTTTCAGTTGTTTAATAATCAAGTCTTTCATTTCAGAAATTTTGACGTTAAGGTGACGTACTTGTCTGCCGCCAACAACATTACCTAAGTATTCAACTGAAAAGACTTGGTGATATGGCTTGTCATCAGTAGGAGAGTTAATGAGTGAAACATGATCTTCCAAGTTCATGCCTACAAATCTATCAAAGAATTCTTTAGGAGTAATACCGGCTTCACGGTGGTAATTACCTTCATCATCTTTATATTCAAAGTCAAATTTCTTTGGTGGTACGCCTAATGAAATAGCTAAAATGCGGAAAACATCGTTTAAAAATTCATTTTTGCGTTGCTCAATCTCGTCTTCTGACTTACCTGCGTTGACTAAAGCACGTAGTTCTAAGCCATCTTTGCGCAACAGAGTGTTTAAAGTATCGTTTAAAGCGCCAGAATTGTTCGAATTGGCAGTTTCTGGATAAACAGACTTAGGAACAATACCATACTTTTCAACTAATCCACATAACATGTCCCATTGACCACCATCTTGTTGCGGGGTTGCGAACAGGAAGCTGACTTTACGGTCACCGAGCGGTTTCTTTGCTGACGAAATAACATTTTCAAAGAAGAAGTTTGATTTTTCAAATTTGTCCCAAAAATTAGTGTAATTTTGGGATAATTCAAAATCCTTAATCTTATATTCTTTTTGCAATGGGTGACGCATAGTATTTAATGCAGAAAACATCCAGCAGCGACCAGACTGCTTTTGATCAGCAGGTTTACCGGTATCAATCTCTACGGAAAAAGTAGGTGTTAAATCAATTTTTGATTGCAAATTTTGACTTGCCTTAAAAATGCCGTTTTCTTGAGCAGCATGACTGGCAATATTAATTCCAGCATGATTTGATAAGTCTTTTGTAAATTTATCAATGGCTGCACTTGTAATTTCTTTTGTCATTTATATTAAAATCCTCCTTAAACAAACTAATACTATTTTAGCCTAACTAAATAAAGTAGTCTATCTTTGAAAATTTAATTATTGTTAAAAATATATTTGCTTTTGCTTTACCTATTTAATCTGAAATGTTTATATATTTTTGTTTGCTGGATTTGGCTTATGATACCAGATCGAATGAAATTCCGAATGCTTCTCAAAGTATTTAATAACTAAAGGATCAAGTGGCCAAACAGGTAAGTGAGATTCTTGAGCAATAAACATTACTGTTGCCATTTGTTTGTGTAAAATCTTGTTACTGTCTATTTTGGGGTTGATAAAGAAATGGTTCATTATCCAGACAGCAGCGTCTTTGCGCTTAATTTTATCCATGGTCCAGCTGCAAATAGTTTCGCCATTATCATCATCTTCGCGAAAAAATTGGTGAGGGTTATCTAAGTTAAACATTTATTCTTCCTTCAAACTTTAATATTTCAGCTAATTTTACCAAACTAATTATATAAGATTTTAAAACACAGCAGTAAATTAATGTAAAATAGTGTTTAAAGATTTTTAAAGGAGATAACATGGAGAAAATTCGGGGCTTTGAAATTGTATCTAAATATAAAAATAAAAATGTGGCGTTACCTAGAAGACAAACAATTGCCAGCGCAGGCTATGATTTAGCAGCAGCAAAAGACGTTTTAATTCCCAGTATTTGGCGGCTTAATTTTGTGCGTATTTTTCGGTTAATTCGTAATGGTCATCAGCTATACGAACAAGACTATGAAATGGCCGAACATGTGCTCAAGCCGTTTTTGATTCCGACAGGTGTAAAGGCTTATATGCCTGAAGATGAAGTGTTAATATTGGCTAACCGCTCTTCAAATACTTTTAAAAAAAATCTTTCTTTGCCAAATGGCGTGGGCGTCATCGATGCGGATTATTACAATAATGATGACAATGAAGGTGAAATTTTCGTGCAGTTAATTAATTATGGTGTTAGACCAATTCAGATTCACAAGGGGGATCGTATTGGTCAGGGAATTTTTGTGCATTATTTAAAAACCGACAATGACTTGCCTATTGACAGGCAAAGGCTAAGCGGTTTTGGCTCAACTAATAAGAAGGAAAGCTAAATGGCAAAACTTAAAACAAAGTATAAATGTCGTTCTTGTGGCTATATTTCTGCCAGCTATTTAGGACGCTGTCCTAATTGCGGTGCCTGGAATCAGTTTGAAAAGGAAACTGAAGCGGTGCAAAATCGTTCAACTAAAGGCAGTCCTAGTCGCTTGATCAAGAAAACCGGAATAAGTGAACCGGTTAAGCTGGAAAACGTTAAGGCTGAAAAAGAAGAACGCATTCAGACTAGTATGGAAGAATTGAACAGGGTTTTAGGTGGAGGAATTGTGCCAGGATCCCTAGTCTTAATCGGTGGTGATCCAGGAATTGGCAAGTCGACTTTAATGTTGCAAATCATGAGCGAACTAGCTGGTAAATATAAAGTATTGTACGTTTCCGGTGAAGAATCAGCTAATCAAATCAAGTTAAGAGCAGATCGCTTGGGACTGCCGGCTAATGATATGATGCTTTATCCAGAAACTGATATGGAAGATATTCGCCAGCAAATTGCCGATTTAGCACCTGACTTTGTTGTCATTGACTCAATTCAAACTATGAATGAACCTAGCTTAGACTCAATGACGGGTTCAGCATCACAAGTAAGGGAAGTTACAAGTGAGTTAATGAAAATAGCCAAAATGGATGCTATTACCGTTTTTGTTATCGGCCATGTTACAAAGGAAGGAGCAATTGCCGGCCCTAAAATTTTGGAGCACATGGTTGACACTGTTCTTTATTTTGAAGGTGATGAACACCATGCCTACCGTATTTTGCATTCCGTTAAAAACAGATTTGGCGCAGCTAATGAAATCGGCATGTTTGAAATGGTTAATAATGGTTTAAAAGAAGTTACTAACCCGTCTGCTATTTTTTTGGATGAGCGTTTACCGAAGTCAACCGGGTCTGCTATAGTCGTTTCACTCGAAGGGACTCGTCCTATTTTGGCAGAGATTCAGGCATTAGTTACACCCACTGCTTTTGGCTATGCTAAAAGAACTACATCTGGTATTGACTATAATCGTGCGGGATTATTGCTGGCTGTTCTAGAAAAACGAGGCAACTTGATGTTGCAAAATCAGGACGTCTATTTAACAGCTACCGGTGGAATACGCCTTAACGAACCCGCTGTCGATTTGGCTGTAGTGATGGCTATCGCGTCAAGCTATAAAAATCAGGAAATTTTGCCCACAGATTGTTTTGTAGGCGAAGTCGGTTTAACTGGTGAAGTAAGGCGAGTTAATCAAATAGATGCGCGAATTAAGGAAGCAGCTAAAACTGGGTTTAAGCGTATTTTTATTCCCAAACATAATATGCATACCAGCCTGAAAAAGGCCGATATTGAAATTATTCCGGTTTCAAGTATTCCGCAAGCATTAAAACTGGTTTTAGGCTAACGAATATTGAACTTTTTGACTATTACGCGTAAACTTAAATTGTTTATATTTACTTTTTGAAAGAGGCATGAATTTTGGCTAAACAAAAAATTCGGGTAAGATATGCCCCAAGTCCAACGGGGCATTTACATATTGGTAATGCACGGACTGCGCTATTTAATTACTTATTCGCGCGGCATAATAAGGGAACTTTTGTTTTAAGAATTGAGGATACGGACCAGAAACGTAATGTTGCAGGCGGCTCAGAGTCGCAAATGGAAAACCTGCACTGGCTCGGCATCGATTGGGATGAAGGTCCTGATAAAGGTGGCGCTTATGGCCCTTACCGTCAATCTGAGCGTAAGGATATTTACAATAAATATATTAAACAGCTGATTGATGAGGGTAAAGCCTATTATTCTTATAAAACTGAAGAAGAATTGGAAGAGCAGCGTGAAGAACAGCGGGCAATGGGCATTGCGCCCCACTATACCTACGAATATGAAGGCATGACAGCTGCTGAAATTGCTCAAAAGCAAGAAGAAGCAGAAAAGAAGGGCTTAAAGCCGGTTGTTCGTATCCATATTCCTGAAATGGAAACATATTCTTGGGATGATATTGTTAAGGGTCATCTTAGTTTTGAGTCTGATACCATCGGTGGCGATTTTGTCATTCAAAAACGCGATGGCATGCCTACTTACAATTTTGCAGTGGTAATTGATGATCACCTGATGAAAATTACTCACGTTTTGCGTGGAGATGATCACGTTTCAAACACGCCTAAGCAATTAGCAGTTTATGAGGCTCTAGGCTGGGAGCCGCCAAAATTTGGTCACATGACTTTAATTATTAATTCGGAAACTGGTAAAAAACTTTCAAAGCGTGATGAATCTGTTTTACAATTCATTGAGCAATACAGAGATCTTGGTTATCTACCTGATGCAATGTTTAACTTTATTACATTATTAGGCTGGTCTCCAGTTGGTGAAAGCGAGATTTTCAGCCAACGTGAGTTAATTAAACAATTTGATCCGGCAAGATTATCTAATTCTCCTGCTGCTTTTGATCAGAAGAAATTGGAGTGGATTAACAACCAGTATATTAAAAAGGCTGATCGTGATACTCTTTTAGACTTGGCACTTAATAATTTGCAAGAAGCAGGTTTGGTTGAAAAAGATCCAAATCCGGAAAAAATGGAGTGGGTCAGACAGTTAGTTAACATCTATTCCGTTCAAATGTCATATACAAAGCAGATCGTTGACCTAGCAAAAATTTTCTTTAATGCTCCTAAAGACTTAAGTGAAAAAGAAATTGAAGAAATTCGTAAAGATGAAGCTAGACCGGTAATTGAAGAATTTAAGAAGCAAATTGATTTGATTCCACGGTTTACTGCTCCTCAAATAATGAATGCTGTACAAGCAACTCGTAAGGCAACAGGAATTAAAGGTAGACGTTTATTCATGCCAATTAGAATTGCTACTACCAGATCAATGGTGGGACCAGGAATTGGTGAAGCTATGGAGCTTTTAGGCAAAAAGCGTGTGTTAGAGCATTTAGATTTAACTCTCAAGCAAATGAGTGAAAACGGCTTATAGTTATCAAAACAGCGTATTATTCTATTATTGAATGGGAGTAATACGCTGTTTTAACTTGCAGTTAGGCAAAACGTGATTATGGCAAAAAACAAGATTGTAAACTTTTGGTTGAAAAAATTGATTAAAGTTTCTGGTAAAATAAGATTTAGAATGTAGAAAGGTCAGTTAGCCACAGTGAAAATTTACAACACTTTAACTAATACTAAAGAAGAATTTAAGCCGATAAACCCAGGTCAGGTAACAATGTATGTTTGTGGACCAACTGTATATAATTATATTCACATTGGTAATGCCAGGAGCGTTATTGCTTTTGACACCATTAGGCGCTATTTAGAATTTCGCGGTTTTAGGGTAAATTTTGTGTCCAATTTTACTGACGTAGACGATAAAATGATCGCTGAGGCTAAAGCTGAAAATGTTACTGTTCCTGAATTAGCTGAGCGCTACATTAAAGCATATCGTGAAGATATTTCAGCTTTAAACGTTAAGCCGGCAACTAAAAATCCCCGTGCAACTCACGAAGTCAACGAAATTATTAAATTTATCCAAAAGCTGATTTCTAAGGGTTATGCTTATGAGTCAGATGGTGATGTTTATTATCGTACCAGAAAATTTAAAAATTATGGTGCTCTTAGCAGCCAAAATCTTGCAGAGCTTGAAGAGGGTGCTTCTGAGCATGTTAATGAAGAAGAACAAAAACGTAAAGAGGACCCAATAGATTTTGCTTTATGGAAAAAGCAAAAGAAACCTGATGAAATAGCTTGGGCTTCTCCTTGGGGCAAGGGCCGTCCCGGTTGGCATATTGAATGTTCAGTAATGGCTACAAAATATTTAGGTGAAACAATTGATATTCATGGTGGTGGTCAAGATTTGGAATTTCCTCATCATGAAAATGAAATTGCTCAAAGTGAAGCAGCAACTGGTAAACCCTTTGTTCACTATTGGATGCATAATGGTTTTGTTACAGTTGGAGCAGATGCAGAAAAAATGTCCAAGTCATTGCATAACTTTGTGACTGTACATGATTTATTGCAAAAAGTTGATCCACAAGTGTTGCGCTTCTTTATGGCCAGTGTTCAATATAGAAAACAAATTAATTATTCGACTGATAATTTAAAACAAGCACAAATTATTTTACAGAGGTTTAAGAATACTCTTAACAATCTTGAATATCGACTAAAAGATGAAACAGATAGTGAAAAGTCAGAAATTTTGGACAATAAAATTCAAGAGACACAGCATAAATTTATTAATGCTATGGACGATGACTTTAATGTTCAGAATGCTTTAACTGCCATTTACGATTTATTACCGGAAATTAATGCCAATATTAATGCTGAAAATGCTGATAAAGATACTCTTAAAAAAGCGGCTAAACTTTTGACAAGCTGGTTAGCTGTTTTCGGGATAGATGTACAGCGCTTAATTACCGCTGAAAATCAAAATGATGATGAGCAAGTTCAGAGACTAATTAAAAAACGTGAAGAAGCACGTAAAAACAAAGATTGGGCACAAAGCGATGCGTTGCGGGACGAACTTAAACAAATGGGTGTTACAGTTGAAGATACACCACAAGGAACAAGGTGGCTACGTGAATAAGATTTATTTAAATGCATGATTTAATTTGATAACAATGAATCATTAAGCTGGGAAAAGTGTACATAATAATGTACACTTTTTATAGTTGAAAGTGATGGTGAGATATATGGAAACACTGAATCAAACTTATTTTAGAAATAATATTAAATCTTGCTTGGATCTTGTAAATGATAATGATGATACAATTTATATTACCCGACCAAAAAATCGTGCAGTTGCTGTTATTTCAACTAAAAAGTTGGAAAAATATGAATATTTGGAATTATTTGCTAAGACCAAAGAGGGAACTACGGATCACGCTGTAGCAAGGGACAAGTTAATTGAATTAGGTGTACTGAATGACAATGATCCTGTAATAGATAAGGATAACTGGACAGAATTTTGGCAACAATTTAAGAGATGAGAAGACTAAGATTTATTCCTAGAAAAGATTTTCAAAAAGATTTAAAAGAACTAGCTCGTATTGATAAAACAATAATTGATGATGTGATGGCTGACATTGATTTACTTTGCGAAAATCATCAATTACCAGCTGAATTTATGGATCATGCTTTAACTGGTCGCTTAGAGGGTTATCGTGATTTTCATGTTCGAACTCCTGAAAAAGGGAAGTCACCTGTTGAAAGTAATGATGTTGTTGTAATATATAGAATTGTAGAAAATAAGTTAATTGTAGTTGGATTGAGAGTCGGTAGCCATTCAAAGTTATTTAATGGACTTGATAGCTCGGTAAAATATAAAAAACAATAGACTCAAAAATTAATTTAAAAAAATCATGGTGCTCTACGTGATGGAACTCAAGCGAATGGGTAATTACAGTTGAAGATACACCTAAAGGAACAAGGTGGCTACGTGAATCAAACTAAAAAAATGATAGAAAATGATGTTAATCCGGATACTTTAAATGGGCAAACATTAGCTTATCTGGGGGATGCAGTTTATGAAATCTTTATTAGGAGGCATTTAATTAAATGTGGCATTGTTAAACCCCAAGTCTTGCAAAGAAGGGCTACTCATTATGTGTCGGCCAAAGCGCAGGCAGCATTAATTTCCAAACTTCAGGAAGAAAATTTGCTTACTGATGATGAAGTGGCGACTTTTCACCGCGGTCGCAATTCGAAAACTTATA
Organism: Lactobacillus sp. ESL0261; assembly: GCF_003693025.1. Classification (NCBI taxonomy): domain Bacteria; kingdom Bacillati; phylum Bacillota; class Bacilli; order Lactobacillales; family Lactobacillaceae; genus Lactobacillus; species Lactobacillus sp. ESL0261. The sequence goes on along the minus strand of NZ_REHN01000010.1, from coordinate 53,337 downwards.
CTAAAGCAAAAAATACCAGTTTAGCTACTTATCAGTTATCTACCGGTTTTGAAGCTGTTTGGGGATACTTAGAACTCTTAAACAAAAAAGATCGTATAAAGCAGCTGACCGAATGGTGTATTAAAACAATTGAAAATGGGGGCATCGAGGAATATGACTTCAAGTGACAAAGACTTTGTTTTTGGCAGGCATGCAGGACTGGATTATTTAAAAACCCAAGATGCCGATCATATCAACAAAATATTTTTACAGCAGGGTATTAAAGAAAATTTTGCCAATCAAGTATTTACCTTGGCTAAGCAGAAGGGGTTAATTGTCCAAACGGTACCCAAAAACAAATTAGACAAATTGGTTCAAGGTGGAAATCATCAAGGAATAGTTTTAACGGTAGCTAGTTTTGAATATGCCGATCTGGATCAGCTGCTGGATAAATTTGACCACAGCAATCACGAACCGTTTCTACTGATGCTTGATTCAATTGAAGATCCCCATAATTTGGGTTCTATTTTGAGAACAGCAGATGCCACTGGAGTTGACGGCATTATTATTCCTAAAAGACGTGCTACAGGGTTAACTTCTGTTGTAGCTAAAACTTCAACTGGAGCAATTGATTATGTGCCAGTAGCAAGGGTAAATAATTTGGTGCAAACTGCAAAAATATTAAAAAAACGTGGCTATTGGCTTTTTGGTACTGATATGAAAGGTACAGATTATCGACAGTGGGACAGTAATGGCAAAACTGTTTTGGTAATCGGCAATGAAGGTAAAGGAATTTCACGCCTTCTTAAAGAGCAGATGGACCAAATGCTGACATTGCCTATGGTCGGGCATGTGCAATCACTGAATGCCAGTGTTGCAACTGGTGTTTTGCTTTATCAGATGCTTAACAGCCGCAATCCTCTTAAATAGCTTTTCTAACACTCTGATCAATCAGAGTGTATTTTTGTGGCCAAATAAAGTAATATTCTCTTTTTTATTTAATGCGATTTCAACAAATCTGGCTTTTTGTTGTTGCCGAACTGACAGTAAAAAATAGTTGCTGAATTTGAACTTAGGTTCGATTTTTGAGGTTCATTAGTTACTGTATTCTTCAATAAAAATTTAAATAGGAGAAGCAAAATGAAGAATACTGGAATAAATATTAAAAGTGAGGCGGAACTTATTAAGCAAATAAAAAATGGTGAGGATGAAGCTTTATTAGACTTATGTTTTCGCTATAAGCCATTAATTAACAAAGTGAAAGGCATGTATCACGTGCGCTATTATGACAACCAAGATTGGGAACAGGATGCAATGATTATTTGTCATGCTTCGGCGAAAAGTTTTGACTTAAATAAAGGAAAATTTGGCAGCTATTTTAAAACACGACTGATCAATCATGCACGCTCACTTGTAAGATATGATAATGCCTATCGGAGGCAGGCTTTGAAACAATCAGTTTCATTAGAAACAGCCAAGAAAAACAATTTATTGCCTTTAGATAAATCATTTGTTTCTATACCAGAAATTCCTTTAAGTGAAAATATTGCTATTTTGACAAGTAAGTTGTCTCATTTGGAGACCAATGCGCTATTGGTGGGCTTGGGTGTGATAGAACAAAAAGAAGTTATTCAAAAACTAAAAATTAGTAAATTAACCTTATCAAGAGCGCGTTCACGTCTTGCACAGAAAATGCGTCAAACATTGCTCGATTAGTTTTTATAGTTGACATCTAGAAATTGCGGTATAATTGTTATTGTAGAATAAATTTTAGGAGGTAGTTAAGATGGCTGATGAAGTTATGAAGACTGCATTGTTAGATCGTCACATGAAAGAAGTTTTTGACTGGAGTGACTCAGATATTCCAGTTAGAGATGCCCTTTGGGATTATTTTATGGAAAAGAATGGCAGAGATACCATTAAGACGGAAGAAGCTATGCTTCCATTCCTGAAAGACTCTGACGATAAAATCGAATCCTTCGTTAATGAAAATCTTAAGAAGTAAATCCGACTAATACAATGTTCTACGCACTGTGGTCACGCATTTGTTTGGCTACTACAAAGGCGGTTGCTTGAATGAGCAACTGCTTTTGTTTTGTAATAATTAAGTTTACAAGTAATTATTAAATTAATTGCTTAAGTTAGCCATTTTTGCTAAAATACAATAGTTTGGAAGTGAGATTATGGCAGTGAAAAAAGCATCATTAGCTTGCAGCATCTGTGGCTCTCGTAATTACTCAATCGCTGCAAGTAAGAATCGCACTCAGCGCCTTGAATTAAAAAAATTTTGTAAGCACTGCGGTAAAATGACGTTACATAAAGAAACGAGGTAAATTATGGTTAAATTCTTTAAGAGTGTTGTTGAGGAAATGAAATTGGTCACTTGGCCAACAGCAAAACAAAACCGTCACGACACCGCAATTGTTATTGTTTCTTCAATTTTGTTTGCTGCGTATTTAGGGTTACTCGATCTTTTGTTTACCAATGTTACGCAAATAGTTATGTAATAGCACAGTCTTTTTATTTGTGGTATAATTATATTAATTGGAAAGTCCTCCGGAGTAGAGGCTTTTTTGTTTGCCAAAAATATAAGGAGAATATGTAATAATGGTAGAAACTACTAAAAAGCAATGGTATGTGCTTCACACTTATTCAGGTTACGAAGACAAGGTCAAATCAGACTTATTGTCGCGAGCTCAAAGCATGGGGATGCAAGACTATATTTTTCGAGTAATGGTTCCTGAACAAGAAAAGATTGAAAAGGTAAACAACAAGAAAAAAGAAGTCGAAGAAAAGATTTTCCCTGGTTATGTTCTTGTTGAAATGGTAATGACCGATGAAAGTTGGTTTGTTGTGCGGAACACACCAAACGTAACAGGATTTGTCGGTTCTCATGGTGGTGGTTCTAAGCCATCCCCACTTTTAGAAGACGAAGTCAATAGGCTCTTACGTCAACAAGGTGAACCAGCTAAAAGACCCCAAATTGACTTTGAAGTTGGTGAAACAGTTACGATTATTGATGGGGCCTTTAACGGTGTTGAAGGCAAAATTACTGAAATTCAACCTGATAAATATAAATTATTTGTTTCAGTTGATATGTTTGGACGTGCTACCACCACTGAACTTGACTATGATCAAGTAAAGAAAATTAGCTAGTAATAAGTCAATTATTGCAAAACTACTAAATAGATGATAATATATTAAAGTACTTTTATTATTGTGGGAGGAAAAGTAGGTAACTTTTCCATTTTAACCACGCACGGAATCAAGGAGGTTTTGACCGTGGCAAAGAAAGTTATAAATGTTGTTAAATTACAAATACCAGCTGGTGCTGCAACACCCGCTCCTCCAGTTGGTCCAGCTTTAGGTCAAGCTGGTATTAACATTGTTGGCTTTACTAAGGACTTCAATGCTAGAACTGCTGACCAAAAGGGCATGATTATTCCTGTAGTCATCACAGTATACGAAGATCGTTCATTCGAATTCGTAACTAAGACTCCACCAGCTCCAGTACTTTTGAAGCAGGCTGCTAAGATTGACAAGGCATCCGGTGAACCAAACACCAAGAAAGTTGGTAAGGTTACCAAGGATCAAGTTAAGGAAATTGCTGAAACTAAGATGAAGGACCTTAACGCTGCTGATGTCGAAGCTGCTATGCGGATGATCGAAGGTACTGCTAGAAGCATGGGTATCGAAGTCGAAGACTAATCCTGTTATTTATAACAATTTAGGTGGGAGAGCTTTAGCTCGCTTGACCACATATTAAGGAGGAAATCACATGCCAAAGCATGGTAAAAAATATTTAGAAGCTGCTAAAAAAGTAGATTCAAAGAAATTATATTCAGTTGCTGAAGCAATGAAGTTAGTTAAAGAAACTTCATACGCAGGCTTTGATGCTTCAGTTGAAGTTTCATACAATTTGAGCGTTGACCCTAAACAAGCAGACCAACAAATTCGTGGCTCATTGGTTTTGCCTAATGGTACTGGTAAGACACAAAAAGTTATTGTATTTGCTGAGGGTCCTCAAGCTGAACAAGCTAAGGCTGCTGGTGCTGATGAAGTTGGTTCTGACGACTTAGTTGAAAAAGTGCAAAACGGTTACTTAGACTTTGATGTCGTTGTTGCTACACCAACAATGATGGCAAAAGTTGGACGTTTAGGTCGTGTACTTGGACCTAAAGGTTTGATGCCAAACCCTAAGACTGGTACCGTTACAATGGATATTGAAAAAGCCGTTAAGAATGTAAAAGCTGGTCAGGTTGAATATCGTGTTGACCGTCAAGCTGCTATTCACGCAGCAATTGGTAAAGTTTCATTTACTGATGAACAATTAATTGAAAACTTTGATGCATTGCGTGACGTTATTTTACGTGCGCGTCCATCTGCTGCTAAAGGTCAATACATTAAGAGTGTTGCTGTAGCTGCAACCTTTGGACCTGGGATTAAACTTGATCCATTAAATCTGGACTAAAATTGAACAATTAATTAAAGCAACTTTGCGATTGAGCAGGTTGCTTTTTTTATCTATTTATGAGTATTTATGATTGGTCAAAGGTAAAAGTTTTGATAAACTAGAGCTAAATTTTATTTGTTTAATTGAGGGAATCTTATATGAAAAAAAGTAATTTAGGCAGACTGCTGACATTAATATTATTTATGTCCCTATTTTTGACAGGTTGCAGTCAAAACCGAGAAAAAATTACTATTGTTGGCTCCAGTGCCTTACAACCTTTAATAGAACAAGCTGGCAATGACTATCACCTAGCCCACATGAGCAGCAACATTGTAGTTCAAGGTGGTGGCTCCGGTACAGGACTAAGCCAAGTGCAAGCAGGGGCCGTTGAAGTTGGTACTTCTGATGTTTTTGCTGAAACGCAAAAAGGCATTGATGCAAAGAAACTGGAAGATTACCCTGTGGCAGTAGTTGGTATTGTGCCAATTGCAAATAAGGGTGTCGGAGTTAAAAATTTATCTACTAAACAACTCTCTGATATTTTTACTGGTAAAATTAAAAATTGGCATCAAGTAGGTGGTAAAAATCAGTCAATTATTGTGATCAACCGTTCTCGTGGAAGTGGTACGCGATCGACATTTGAGGACTTGGTTCTAAATGGAAAAGAAGCAATTAATTCTCAAGAACAGGATTCAAATGGAACTGTCAAAAAAATTGTCAATTCTACACCGGGTACTATTTCTTACATATCTTTCCCATATGCCAATGACCAAAATATTCAAAAAATAAGTATAAATAATATTCAACCAGATAATAGAAACATACCCACGAACAAGTGGCCACTTTGGTCTTATGAGCATATGTATACAAAAGGTAAACCGAATAAGGCTACTGCAGCTTTTATTAAATACGTATTGAGTAAAAAAGTTCAAAAAGATTTAGTTCCTAAAATTGGCTATATAAGTGTACATGAAATGAAAGTTGCGCGTGATAGTCAAAATAAAATTACGAAGATAGGTAAATAAAATGGCAAAAAAAGAACAAGATTTACAACAAGTTGTTGAGAATGCTCTTGCCGAACAAAAAGTACCACATGTTAAGTTCAAAGGTATTGATCCCAAAAATATTGATGTTGATCGCTTAACTAAGCCATCAAAAGAAACACGACAAGAATGGTGGGGCAGAGGATTAACATTTTTGGCAATTATATTAATAGGAATATTAATAGTTGCAATCATTGGTTTTGTTGGCATGCATGGGTTAGCAACTTTTATTGATAATAAAGTGAACATTTTCCATTTTCTGTTTTCTACTGACTGGAATCCTAATGCTGGTAAAAACCATGTGGGTGCCGCAGCAATGATTGTAACTTCTTTTGCAGTAACGCTGCTGGCAGCACTAATTGCAACACCATTTTCGATTGCCGTGGCACTATTTATGACAGAATATGAATCTGGTAAGAGAGTGCAGTTACTGCAATCCGTAATGGAGCTTTTAGTAGGTATTCCTTCTGTAGTTTATGGCTTTATTGGCTTAATGGTAGTTGTTCCAGCTGTCAGAACTATTTTTGGTGGAACAGGCTTTGGCATCTTGACTGCCACTTTAATACTTTTTGTAATGGTTCTGCCCACAATAACTTCTCTTACTGTTGATGCGTTTAAAGCTATTCCCAAAGATTTGCGAAAGTCTTCAGCAGCTCTTGGTGCTACGAAATGGCAGACTATATATCACGTTGTGCTGAGAGCAGCTCGCTCACGTATCATGACAGCAGTTATTTTCGGTATGGCTCGTGCTTTTGGTGAAGCTTTAGCTGTGCAAATGGCAATCGGGAATGCAGTCTTAATGCCATATAACTTGGTTAGCCCAGCAGCAACGTTAACTAGTCAGTTAACTAGTCAAATGGGCAATACTGTTATGGGTACCTTGCCTAACAATTCATTATGGTCTTTGGCACTTTTGTTATTAATTATGTCACTGGTATTTAATTTCTTGGTACATTTAATTGGAAAGAAGAGTTAGTAGTATTATGAACGCAAAAAAAACAAATAGAATTGCTACTGGCGTGATTTATTTCTTAGTTGGAATCGTTGTACTTCTTTTGGTTGGTATTCTTGGTAATATCTTAGTTTCGGGATTACCGCATTTATCGTGGCATTTCTTGAGTTCAGAATCGTCCTCTTTTGAAGCAGGCGGTGGAATTAGAGACCAATTATTTAATTCTATCTATCTTTTATTACTTACCTTACTAATTTCTATGCCAATTGCACTCGGTGCTGCCATTTATTTAGCCGAATATGCTCCTGATAACTGGTTTACTCAGTTAATCAGAACCACGATTGAAATTTTGAGCTCTTTACCTTCAATAGTTGTTGGTCTGTTTGGCTATCTTTTATTTGTGGTTCAATTCGGATTTGGCTTTTCAATTCTCGCTGGCGCTTTAGCACTAACTTTTTTCAACTTGCCAACTCTTACTAGTAATATTGAAGAAGCCATTAAAGGTGTTCCTCAAACTCAAAGAGAAGCTGGCTGGGCTCTGGGTTTATCTAATTGGAAGACCATTCACGGCATTGTATTGCCAGCAGCCCTGCCAGGAATAATTACTGGTGTTATTTTGAGCGCTGGACGTGTTTTTGGTGAAGCTGCAGCTTTGATTTATACCGCAGGGCAAAGTGGTTCAACGGTTGATTATTCTAACTGGAATATGTTTAGTCCTACTAGTTTTTTGAATGTAATGCGTCCAGCAGAAACGCTAGCTGTACATATTTGGAAAGTAAATACTGAAGGGATAATTCCGGATGTGAATGTGGTTTCAGCTGCTACTTCTGCTTTGCTAGTCATTGTTGTCATTATCTTTAACTTCGGTGCTAGAGCACTAGGAAACTGGATCTATAAACGGCTTACTGCCGCAAGAATAAAGTAAAGGGGTTCTTATGGAAAATTGGCAAAAACAAAAAACCTACATTAAGACCTTTCCTGAAGATGACTGTGCAATTTCAACTACTGATTTGAGTGTTTTCTATGGTGGTACAGTTCAAAAGTTGTTTGATGTTAGCTTAGGCTTTAAGAAAAATACAATTACTGCATTAATAGGAGCATCTGGTTCAGGTAAATCAACATTTTTGCGCTCACTTAATCGTATGAATGACCGGGTAGCACGAGTTGACGGCAAAATTATGTTTCATGGCCTTAATGTTAATCAGAACAAAATTAATGTTTATGAATTGCGGAAGGCAATTGGAATGGTTTTTCAAAAGCCTAATCCTTTTCCGAAGTCAATTAGAGAAAATATCACTTATGCCTTAAAAGCAAACGGTCAGCAGAATAAAAAGAAACTGGATCAAATTGTAGAAGAAAGTCTCAGAGCTGCGGCTTTATGGGATGAGGTAAAGGATAAACTCGACCAAAGTGCATTGGCACTATCAGGGGGTCAGCAGCAAAGACTATGCATTGCGCGAGCGATTGCCCTAAAACCCGAAATTTTACTTCTTGACGAGCCTGCTAGTGCTTTAGATCCAGTATCTACTGCTAAGCTTGAAGATACTTTAAAGCAGTTGAGAAAGAAATATACCATGGTTATGGTAACGCATAATATGCAGCAGGCTTCAAGAATTAGTGAATATACAGCATTCTTTCACTTGGGACATGCGTTAGAATATGATACTACTACAAATATTTTCACCAACCCTCAAGGTGAAATTACTGAGAAGTACATTCAGGGTAGTTTTGGATAAAGGTGGCGTTATTGATGACAAATGTGATGGAGGCTAAAAATGTTAAACTTAAGTATGGCAGTTTTGAAGCTTTACATGGTATAAGTTTAGCTTTTCCCGCTCAAAAATTGACTGCCTTAATTGGACCATCTGGCTGTGGCAAATCTACCTTTTTGCGCTGTTTAAATCGTATGAATGATGATATTGACGATATTAATATTACTGGTGAGATACTTTTAGAAGGAAAAGATATTTATCATTCTCATATTGATTTAGTTGCTTTACGTAAGAAGGTAGGAATGGTGTTTCAACAGCCCACGCCGTTTCCGTTTTCCGTCTTTGATAATGTAGCTTATGGTTTACGCATAGCTGGTGTTAAAGATAAAGATTTGATTGAACAGCGTGTTGAAGAAAGTTTGAAGCAAGCTGCAATTTGGAATGAAACTAAAGACAGTTTGCAGCGTAATGCTCTTGCTTTTTCAGGAGGACAACAGCAACGTATTTGTATAGCTCGGGCTCTGGCAATCAGACCGGAAGTTGTTTTACTTGATGAGCCGACATCTGCTTTAGATCCAATATCAAGTTCAGAAATTGAAGAAACGTTAATGGCTTTGAAACAGAAATATACTTTTATTATGGTGACACACAACTTGCAACAGGCGAGTCGGGTTTCAGATCAGGTAGCTTTTTTAATGAATGGTGAATTGATTGAATCAGGTTCGACACAAGAAATGTTCTTGTCACCTAAAAAAGAAATGACAAACAATTATCTTAACGGCCGTTTTGGCTAATTTTGGAGGTGGATTATGCACGAAATATTTTTAGATGAACTGAAAAAGTTGAACGCTCAGTTTATGGAAATGGGAGTCTTGGTCAATGATTTGATTGACAAGGGTACGCGTTCATTCGTTGAACATGATAAAAAGACGGCGCAAGAAATGATTGCCGAAGACAAGGAAGTAGCTAAAGAAGCTGTCAAGATCGAAAAAAAGGCTTTGGAATTAATGGCATTGCAACAGCCGGTTGCGACAGATTTTCGCGTTGTTATTAGTATCTTAAAAGCTACAACGGACTTAGAAAGAATTGGCGAAAATGCAAACAGTATTGCCGTTGAAACTGTCAGAGTCAAAGGTAATCCACGTCTGCCAGAAGTTGAAAAAGTAATTTCCAACATGACCCATCAAGTGCGTGAAATGTTGGTACAAGTATTAACTGCTTATGTTCAAGAAAATGAAAAAGATGCTAGAAAAATGGTACTTGGACATGCTAAGGTTTTTAAAGATTATAAGAATGCCAGACAAATGATTATAGATGGTGTAGAACAAGAACCTGACGCCGCTGTTGCTTCTGCCAGTTACTTTGTTATCATCAGATTACTAGAGAGAATAAGTGATCATATTGTGAACTTGGCCAGTTGGGTAATTTACAAAACTTCAGGTGAATTATTTGAGTTAATTAAACCTAAAAAGAAATAATTGACTTGCATTTAAAATATAATCCTGTTATATTTAATAAAGTAAATTCTACCTAAGACTCGGGTGGCATGACGCCTTAATTTCCCGCCGAGGCCAGAAGATATTGATGAGTTTAAAGCTCCATGTCTTTCTTGGCATGGAGTTTTTATTTGGGCCTGATGGAATTTATTATTAAATTTGATGGAGGTGAAATCGATTGAGTAAAGCTGCTATTGCTGAAAAAGAAAAGTTTGTTGATGCGTTTGCTGAAGAACTTAAAGCTGCTAAAGCAATCTTAATAATTAACTACTTGGGTTTAACTGTTGAAGAAGTTACTAACATGCGTAAGGAACTTCGTGAAAACGATGTTAACATGAAGGTTGTTAAGAATACTTACTTAAGACGTGCTGCTGCTAAGGCCGGTATAGAAGGTCTTGATGAGACTTTTGTAGGTCCTACTGCTGTAATTTATACTGATAATGCTGATGACATTACCGAACCAGCTCGTATCGTTTCAAAATACGAAGATGATTATGATGTTATCGACATTAAGGGTGGTATGTTAGAAGGTAAATTGACTTCTAAAGAAGAAATCAAGGAACTTGCTGCCATTCCTGGTCGCGAAGGCTTACTGTCAATGCTTGTTTCTGTATTACAAGCCCCTGTTCGCAATTTCGCATATGCTGTTAAGGCTGTTGCTGATTCAAAAGATGAATCTGCAGAATAAATAAAATAATTTATATCTAAAATTTCGGAGGATAAATAAGTATGGCTTTAGATACTGATAAGATTATTGAAGACTTGAAAGGTGCTTCAATTCTTGAATTAAATGACCTGGTAAAGGCTATTGAAGATGAATTTGGTGTTTCTGCTGCTGCTCCAGTTGCTGCTGCAGGTGCTGCTGGTGGCGAAGCTGCTGCTAAATCAACATTTGATGTTGAATTGACAGAAGCTGGCCAAGAAAAAGTTAAGGTTATTAAGGCTGTCCGTGATATTACCGGACTTGGCCTTAAGGACTCAAAAGATCTTGTTGATGGCGCTCCTAAGAACGTTAAGGAAGGCGTTTCTGAAGACGAAGCTAATGACATTAAATCTAAGCTTGAAGATGTTGGCGCTACAGTTACATTGAAATAATTGTAGTCCGATCGGACAAGTTATAAGAAAAGACGTATTTGCAATTTGCAAATACGTCTTTTTATTTTTCGAGAGATTTTATTAAAATTGGACTTAAGCTAAAGGCGGTTAGTTATTTTTACATAATTCTTCTGACAATGCCATCAGGATAGTGAACTGATAAATACTTTGAATTGCGTGAGTTCCAGAAATTGTCTTGCAGACTGGAAACTCCAACCCCACCGTTGTCAGTGTATGGACTATCATGTAAAAATAATCCTTTTCCGAGGTACATTCCAACATGGGCTAAATGACCATCGTCTTTATCATCGAAGAAAATGAGATCGCCACGTTTTTTGTTTTTATAATTAATGGGTTTGCCATTATAACATTGACTAAATGTGGTTGATCCTAGATGATGGCCTGCTTTAGTAAAAAGATAATTCATAAAACTAGAACAGTCAAAATGTCGTGATTTTTCGTCATATTTTGAATGATCAATCATTTTTTCACCGATTTTGATAATACGCTCAAGCGACTTTTTGTTGCCTTCTAGAGCCTTTAAATTATATTTGATATTTTGGCCTAAAATCCAATAATTTTGTCCCCGATGTTTAAAACGATAATATACTGCATGCAAGTTAGTATGGGCAATCATATTTACATGAACCCATTTATTCTTCAAATGCAAATTTTTGCTAGTTCCTATTTTTCTGGCATCATTAGTGTGGGCAGGTAAGTTATACAAATTGGCATTTCTGACAATTTTCATTTTATAATTTATTTTATTTTTAGTTAATAAAAACTGATTGAAAGCTTTTTTATTTAACCATCCGTACTTTGTCTTAACAAAAGTCTCTTTGTTAGTTTTGGCTAATTTGCTGTAACTAATTTGTTTTTTATACCAATTTTTGGCTGAATTTTTTTTACTGGTTAATGTTTTACTAAAGCGATAATGGGTTTGGTAAATTTTACCACTGCCTTTTTTCTTTAAATAGGTAATCTTTGGTGCTTTCTTTTGTTTTTTATCAGTGTTGATTGACTTGTGGGACTGAGAATTATCTTTATTCTTGTTAGAATTTACAGTCTGATTATTATCAGAATTGGAATTATCACTAATGTCTGATTTAGATTGGTTTTGCTCTTTTTGTTCATTGTTTGTCTGATTAGTGATTGTTTGTGTACTGATAGTATCTGCAGAAACTTTTACACTAAAACTAAATATTCCCAAAAATGATAGACTGATAAACATTAAAAATAGTTTTGATTTGCTTAACATTTTAGCTCCAATCAATTTTAAAAAAATTTAACTACATTTACCATTTTATAATATAATTAAATTTATAGTTAATTAATTTTAAAATATCACTTGTAATTTTAAATTTGAAAATGTTTAGGGAGGTATAGGTGCAAGTCAAAAATAAGTTTATTTTTGGACTTTTTTCTATAATAGCAGCTTTTTTTGTTAGCACTTCTGTAGTTCAGGCTGATGAAACCATTCAAATTGACAGCAATAGTGCAAACAATAAAGTGGATCAAAAACCTAAAAAGAAAAAACATAAAACTACAGTTTATAGTCACAATCAAGACAAATCAGTTGGCCAATATACTAAGTATATTCATGGAAAAACGCCTAAAACCAAAGCAAAAGCTTACCTAGTTTTGGATCGTAAGACTGGAGAAGTACTGTTGGCAAAAAATGCGAAGAAGTGCTATTTAACAGCATCTACTGGGAAACTAATGACAATTTATTTAGCCAGGCGCAAGCTTGCCCGTAATCCGCATGATTGGCAAAAAAAGCTCAAGTTTTCCAGCCCTTTGGTAAAAATGGCCAAGAATCCCAACCTTAACTGCTTCCATGTAAAAAAAGGAAAAAAGTATACTGTCAACGAGATCATGTCTTCAGCAATAATTGATTCCGACAATAACTCTGCAATTCGGTTGGGTCAATGGGTTGCAGGTTCAAATAAGAAATTCATCAAAATGATGAATAAACAAGCAAAGCTATGGCATCTTTCTGCAAATTTCGTATCAGCTTCAGGGCTTGAAAACAGTGATTTAGCACCTTATGGTTATTATGTTAAAGGTGCTTGGAGTTCAGGAAACTTATTGTCGGCAAAAGATCTTGCAATAATTGGTTATCATGTTGCTCATGATTATCCCAGTTTGATGAAATTTTTTGCCACACCTGAGATGTATGTGGCAGGCCAGAAATTACATAACTATAATGATACGTTACCTGGTCGTAAGTATAACGTTAAATCCTTAAAAACCGATGGCATGAAAACAGGCTGGACACCGCGATCAGGCTATTGCTTTGTTGGAAGTTGTAACAAGGGCAACGGACGGATTGTAGTGGTATTGCATGACAAAGATGAGTTTTCGGATGCGAATAAATTAGTAAAATTTACGTATAAGCATCGTAGTTAGTCGACATATTAAAGAAGGTGAGTAATAGATAGTGAAAATAAAAAAGAATAAATTTGTAATAGTTAGCTTTTTAATTATTATTGGCGGATTCATATTAAATTTTGGGCAAAAGAAAATCTTTGCAAAATCCGTTAGTGAAATTCCACGAGAATATATGCGTAAACCGATTAGTTATACTAAATCTTCTGAAATTAAACCATATCCTCAAGGGATGAGCGCTAAAAAAGATAAGATAGTAGTTTCATTAAAAAAGCAACGCGCGTATTTGATTCGTGGTCGCAAAACCAGATACGAATTTTATGTTTCAACTGGAGCACATAACTCAACACCTAAGGGACATTTTCGTATTAATACTTATCGGGCACCGTGGTTTTATTCTGCCAGTGAGAAAATGGGTGCAAGATTTGCAGTAGGTTGGCTGCAAGGTGGTTTATATCTTTTTCATGAAAATCCGCGTAATATTCACCACAAATTAATTAAAAAGGTAGCTAACAAATTAGGTAAAAAGCCAACCTCTCATGGTTGTATTCATTTAAGCACAAGCGATGCAAAATGGTTCTATCAAAAAGCACCAACTGGACTAAGAGTTATTATTAAATAAAGGAGAAAGCAATGAAAAAATTTAATTATCGTAAAACTGTCGTAGTACTATTAACTTTTACAAGCATGGCAAGCGGTCTGTCTTTTGGCTCAATGACCACAGAAGCTAAGAAAGTTTCCAGCAGTATGGTTTTGAAAGCACCAGCTGTTAAAAGGGTAAAAGTCAAAAAAAGAACATATTACTATAATAAAAAAGGCAAGAAGTTAAAGAAAAAGATTTTAAAAAAGGGCAAGAAGCTAACGGTTGTTAAAAAAGCCAAGAAAATAAAAGGAAAAAAATTTTATCTTGTAACTAAAAATAGATTTGTTCTAGTAAAAGATGTTGCAAATATTAAGTCAAAGATTAAAAAGCCACAAAAACAGCCTGTAAATCAAAGCACCCAAACCAATCCAGGTAATTCTACCAATCCAGTAGATACAGATACACCTGCAAACTCTGCTAATACAGGTACAACTCAGCCTACTCAAAATAATTCTACAATTGCTGATTTTTCAATCAGTGAGTTTAGACAGGAATTCTTAAAAGAGTTGAATAATGAAAGAACAAAACGTGGGTTAAGCCCAGTGACGGAAGATTCTCATTTGGATGAAGTTGTACAGGAAAGAACCAAATTATTGCCTGATAATTTTTCCCATAATGATTCTTCCGGTAATTTTATTTTGAATGATTTTTTCAATAAAGCAGGTATCGTGCGTAAAACTACTGCTGAATGTCTAGCAATGTTTCCCTGGGGTGCAACCATAGATCGTTCAAATAACGAGCTGATTAATGCTAAAAATACTGCAAGCAGTGCTTTGGTTGCTGATAACATGCTTTATGAATATATTTATAATGATGCGCAGTCTAATTGGGGACATCGAGATATTTTGCTTGCTCCTAACGATAAAACAATTGGTCTTGGTGCGTTAGCAGATAAAAAGAGTGGCCAGATTTTTTCTTCAGTTGGCGTTATATATTAAAGACGTATTTTTAAAAGCTATCTAGTGGCAATGAATTAGTATTGTTCTAATAAGTTGTTTAATTAATAGTTCTAATATGTCCAACAAACTGAATATATCCGCAATATAACTCATATTATTAAAGGTAAATATAATGAAAAAAAGATATATTTTTTGGCTAGTATTTATTATTTCATTGTTTGAGACTCAGGCAGCAAATACCGTAAAAGCGGACTCCAGTGGCTATTCTGAAGATACTACAGTTAATGCTCAAAATAATAATACTAATGATAAAAACAAATCTGATAACAAAAATAATGATAATGCTGGTTCTAGTGCAAATGATAATAAAACCGTAGATAGTAATAGTGACCAAAATAAGCAGAATACTCATAATGAAACGCCGAAAAAAGAGCAAAATAAAAAGACTCCACTGGTAAAACCCAAAATTAAACAGGGTTGGATCAAAAGGGGAAAGAAAAAATATTTTTACAAAAATAATAGAAAAGTCAAAGGACTAGTAAAAATAAAAAAATATCATTACTTGTTTAATAAACACGGTGTTTTGCTAAGTGGACTAAGAAAAACACCGCGTAAATCTACCTACAGCTACTATATGACTAACGGTAAAAGAAGTGAGAAATCAGTATCTACCAAGAAAGCCTATTATTGGATTAAAAAGGGTGTAGTCAAGGGCATAAAAAACTATGCCAAATGTATTTGTCAAAGACCAGAATTACCAACCGGGTGCGAAATGACGGCAGCTACAATGATGATTAATTTTGCTGGTAAAAAAGTGTCTAAATTAAAAATTGCCAATGAAACTCCTCGCAGCAATAATCCCAACAAAGGTTTCATCGGTTCTCCTTATAAAGCTTATCCTGCAGGTTATTGGGTAGCACCTGGTGGACTAAAAGGTGTTGTTAAAAGATATCTGGGTAAGGCTAAAATTATGACTAGTTGTAGGTTAAGTGCAATTAAAAATAAATTGCTACACTCTCACTTAGTAGTTGTCTGGGTTAACGGCATAGATGGTTTTTCGAACCATGCACTTACTTTGACTGGATATCATAATCAACAACTGTACTACAATGATCCGTGGACAGGGACCAAAGCTCAAATTAATAGTGCTGACTTCATCAGCTATTGGAGTCGAGATGGGTACAGAGCGCTGAGCTATTAAAATGTTTTAACGCTCTAATAATAGTTTTATGATATTATTATTTTGTATCTTATTTTTTAAAAAAAGAGGAAAGAATATGAAATATAAAAAGCAATTATTTTTGGGCATTGCTGCTATTACTCTAATTGCAAATTTTGGAACTACTTCAATTGTTAGTGCACAAACTAGTGCATCACCAGTAACTGATGAATCACAAAATAATCAAGATAGTCAGTTAACTAATAATACCAATGAGACAAATAACGCTGACGAATCTAGTCAATCTGGTAACACAAGCGGTATTGAAAATTCAAATAAACCCACAGAAGAGCCTAAAGCACCTGAAAAAATTAAAACCAAATTTAACAAATTACATACAAGATTTAAATGGACAGCGGGCGATAAAATTACTGATCAAGTAGCATTAAATAGCCATGAAAAAAGATCAGTCAGTTTGCAAAAATGGAACGGCAAAAAATACGTTAATGTTCAAAAGTTTTCAACAAATAAAGAGGGAACCTTTAAAATAACTTATCCTTCATCTTGGTATCATCACAAACATTCAACCTGGAGACTTTATGCTCCTAAAACAAAAGATGCTACAGCAGCTAAGAGTAACAAAATAACTATAAATACTGTTAGGCGTTATCAAATACCAAAAAGGTATCGCCAATTACATATGAAGAGTTTGCATCTCAAGGGCTTCTATACCAGTCCACTTGATAAAAGCTTAAACTATGCTTCTACCAGAAATGATTATGTTAATGCTTTTATCAAGCGTGGTTACCAATATAAGAATGCTGGTACAGCTTGGGTTGATTTTACTACTAAAAAACCAGGAACCTCTGTAGATTGTTCTGGTTTAGTAATGCAATGTATGTATGCAACAGGAATTGATCCCTCTCCTGCTAACCCGAGATGGCATGCTACTCATGAATGGGGCTGTCGTTCATTTGTTCAAAGTCCGACTTTGCAAACGGTTAGCCTTAATAAATTAAAGCGGGGAGATTTAATTTTTTATGGTCAACCAAAGCCAACTTGTTATCACGTAGGGATTTATTTAGGCAATAATAAAGTCTTACATTCTTGGCCTAATGCTGGCGTAACAGTATGGAATGCCAATTTCCGCCCATACTATTATGCTAAACGTGTATTTCCAGTAACAAAAACCGTTAAAGTTCATCAAAAGTTATAATAATGAAAAACGGAAAAGCTAATTATACTCTATAGAAATTATCGAGCATAATTAGTTTTTTTATATTTGCAAAAATTTAGATGTCCGCTAAAATTATCTGGATAAGGTTTTAGAAATGAGCGAATTATGACTGAAAAACAAAACCAAATGTATTTTACTGAGAACCCCTCTTCTCAGCATGATGAGCATATAATTGACTATCAAGTTAACGGCATTGATCTCAAATTTACTACTGATGCTGGAGTTTTTTCGAAATTACGCGTGGATTATGGTTCAGGTGTTTTAATTAAGAAAATGCTTGATGTTGATTTTCCTCAAAACAATATTTTAGATGTTGGCACCGGATATGGACCAATCGGTCTTTTTGCAGCTAAATTTTGGCCAAAGCAAACAGTAGAAATGATAGACGTTAATCAGCGTGGATTAGATCTAGCAAAAAAGAATGCTGAGCTTAACCATATAGATAATGTTGCTATTTTTTCCTCTGATACTTATAGCAATATTTCATCAGCAAAGAAATATGGCTTAATTCTGACTAATCCACCGATTCGAGCTGGTAAAAAAGTTGTTTCCAATATTCTGTCTGGTGCGAAAAATCATTTGGTAAGTGATGGGGTTTTACTAGTAGTAATTCAAAAAAAACAAGGTGAGCCGAGTGCCCGTAAATTATTAACAAAAACTTTTGGCAATTGTACCATTTTAAAAAGAGATAAAGGTTACTATGTTTTGCAGGCGGTGAATAATTAATGCCATTTTCAAGTGCAGAAAAAAAAGACTTTATGCAATTAGCTTTTCAGCAAGCAAAAAAAGCCCAAGATTTAGGAGAAGTTCCAATTGGTGCGATTGTGGTAGCTCCCGATGGGCAAGTTATAGGTACAGGATTTAACCGCAGAGAATTGGATCAGGACTCTACGCAACATGCTGAAATGATTGCTATCAGGGAAGCTTGCAATAATCTTGGTACTTGGCGTTTAATAGACTGTAGTCTTTTTGTCACCCTAGAACCCTGTCCAATGTGTGCAGGTGCGATTATTAACTCTCGCCTTAAGAGTTTGTATTTTGGAGCACTTGACCCTAAAGCTGGTGCAGCCGGTAGTGTGGTTAACCTTTTTGATATTGAAAAGTTTAATCATCATCCTAACGTTATTCGGGGACTATACCGCGAAGAGTCAAGCCAGATGCTAAAAAATTTTTTTAAAGATATTAGACAAAAACAAAAAGCAGAAAAGGACTCCGACAAAAATTTCGCAAATTAGTGGAAAAATACCTTAAAATACGTTAATATATCTTATGGGCAATGTTTGACCTCCAAAGCGTGTCAGGACCGGAAGGTAGCAGCACTAAGGTTGCTCGGGCATGTGCCTTTTATTAGACAATTACAAACTCTTAACTCTTTCGAAAGAGTTAAGAGTTTTTTACTAGGGAAGACTGATCAATGGCTTATCAAGCGTTATACCGCAAATGGAGACCCCGCACTTTCGATAGTGTGATTGGTCAAGATGATATTACGGATACTTTGAAAAATGCAATTAAGCGAGGTACAATCTCCCATGCTTTTTTGTTTGCTGGACCACGTGGTACTGGGAAAACTTCATGTGCAAAAATTTTGGCTAAGGCATTGAATTGTAGCAATCTGCAGGATGGTGAGCCATGCAACAAGTGTGCCAATTGTCTTGCAGCCGACAAGGGCGCGATGGCAGACATTATGGAGATTGATGCAGCTTCCAACAATGGCGTTGATGAAATACGTGATATTAGAGATAAAGTTAAGTATGCCCCAACTCAGGGCAAATATAAAGTTTATATCATAGATGAGGTCCACATGTTGTCTATGGGTGCTTTTAATGCTTTACTTAAAACATTAGAAGAACCGCCAGAGCATGTTGTTTTCATTCTGGCCACTACGGAATTGCAAAAAGTGCCAGCAACCATCATATCAAGGACTCAGCGTTATAATTTTAAGCGTATAACTCAAGCTGACCTTGAAAAAAGAATGAAGTATATTCTTGAGCAAGAAAAAATCAGTTATGATGAAAAAGCCTTAGCCGTAATTGCTCAGGTAGCTGATGGTGGTATGAGGGATGCCTTAAGCATTTTAGATCAGCTTTTAAGTTTTGACAAAAACAAAGTTGAATATGATGCAGCTCTTGAAATAACAGGTTTTGCTGATAAAGAAAAGATTGAACAGATTTTATTGGCAATTTTGAATAATGATCCAACTGAAGCATTGTCTTTGGCGCAGACAGAACTTGCAAATGGTGCCAGCTCAAAAAACATTTTAGATGAACTGATTGAAATGGCGACTAATGCGTTAATGGCTGTTAAAACTAAAGACAATAGTCAGAAAAACTTTTTGAACGCTGACTTTATAAAAAAGATACAAGATGTAAATTCTGACCGCTATTTTCAAGTAATTGCATCAGCTAATACTGCATTAAATGATTTACGCTATACTAATCAGCAGCAGATACCACTAGAGGTGTTTTTAGTTGAATGTGCTGGCAAACAAAATAGCAAAGTAGATTCTGAAAATGTTTTGGCTAGTTCAGAAAGTCAAAGGAATGCAAATACTGATTTGACTAGTGAATTAGAGGCATTAAAAAAGCAGGTTTCAAACTTAACTAAAAAAGTTTCTAGTTTAAGCAAAAAGCAAACTCAAAATAGCGATAAGATTTTTCATCTTGATAGTGCAGTTTCTGATCGAATCGATGAAAATAAAAGTAAAAATTCCAAAGCAAAAACTGCTTCCAAACCTAGAAAAACAATTAGAAGTAGAAAAAAGGCTAATGAACAAAATCGGAAACAAGTTTATCATGTCTTAGAAAATGCCACTAAGGATGATCTTGTGGCTATCAAAAATGTTTGGCCGGATCTGCAGTCAGTTTTAGGCGTATCGCAACGTGCTTTGCTAGATGTGCTGAATCCTGTTGCAGCCAGTTCAAATCAGATAGTAATGAAATGCAAATATACTCTTTGGTTTGAAAAAGCCAGCGAAGATGGTAATTTACTAGATGTATTGACAGATGAAATTGCTAAATTTACTAAGCATAGCTATGAAATAGTGCTGGTACCTGATGAGGACTGGTCTACAGTTCGTGCAGAATTTTTGCAAAAGCATGGTAAAGAACTGCTTAATAAGCAAAAACAATCAGATTCAGGCTCTGAACAAGACGAGTCAAGCAATCAGATTGTAGAAAAAGCTAAAGAGTTATTTGGTGACACAGTAAATGTTAAAGACTAAAATTTAAAGGAGAAAATAATATGAGTAAAAGACCTAATTTTGGTGCTATGGGCGGCATGAATATGCAACAAATGATGAAGCAGGCTAAGAAGTTGCAGGAGCAGATGGCGCAAGAACAACAAAATATTACTGCACAGGAATTTGTAGGCAAGTCAGCAGATGACTTGGTTGTAGCTACTTTTAGCGGAGATCGCAAATTGAAAAATATTACTATTGATAAAGATGCGATTGACCCTGACGATCCTGACATGTTGCAAGATTTAGTTATTGATGCGGTTAATAAAGGATTAGCAGAAATAGACCAAGCTACCCAGCAAAATTTAGGCAAGTATACGAAGGGCATGATTTAATTGCAGTATCCAGCACCAATTGCGCATTTAATTGATTCTTACATGAAATTACCTGGTATTGGTGAAAAAACAGCTACAAGGCTTGCATTTTATACTCTAGATATGCCGGATGACGACGTTCATAGTTTTAGTACTGCACTAAAAGAGGTGAAAGAAAAACTTCACCGCTGTTCTATTTGTGGCAACATTACAGAAAAAGATCCGTGTGCTATATGTGGTAATCCTGAACGTGATCAATCGACTATTATGGTAGTTGAGCAGCCAAAAGATGTGATGGCTTTTGAAGATATGGGTGAATATAGCGGGTTATATCATGTTTTGCACGGAGTTTTGTCCCCAATGGATGGTATTGGCCCAGAAGAAATTAATATCAAGTCATTAATAGTTCGTCTGCAAAAGCAGGATTGCGTAAAAGAGGTTATTTTGGCATTAAATTCAACTCCAGAAGGAGAATCAACGGCTATGTATATCAGTAAGCTGATCAAGCCGTCCGGTATTAAAGTAACCCGTCTGGCTGCTGGTTTGGCTGTTGGCAGTGATATTGAATATGCTAATTCAATTACTTTAAAAAGAGCGGTACAAGGGAGAACTTCAATCTAATGGCACATAATAAAGTTAAAAAAATGGGTGACGAATTGTTAATGGCCACAATTGAAGATTTGCAGGAGCAGATTGCCGTTCAAAAAAATCTTGATCCAACGACACTTGATATGTCTGAGGATAACGTGGTATCAGGTAAAATTTTAAGAGCAAAATATTCTTTTTTATATAATGAAGCTCGTCATCGTCATACAAGATTTAGTGGTTTTTCCAATGCGATTTCAGAATAAAAAGTCCTTAGTGAAAGGACTTTTTATTTTGCGCAAAAATTAAAAGTACGTTGGGGTGTTCATATAAAGAGAACTCTTGTAAAATAGAAACATGGAGAGTTTTATGAAAAGTTATTTTATCAGTTTCGAAGGACCAGATGGGTCAGGAAAAAGTACAGTTTTAAAGCAAGTTGTAGCTCAAATTGGTCCTAGACTTAAGACACAATATCTAGTAACTAGGGAACCTGGAGGCTCAAAAATTGCAGAAAAAATCCGGCAATTAATTTTAGATCCTGTGAATGAAGAAATGTCCGCTAAAACTGAAGCATTGCTTTATGCAGCGTCTCGCAGTCAGCACATGTTTGAAACTGTGATACCGGCTCTTAAAGCTGGTAAGGTAGTTTTCTCTGATCGATTTGTTGATAGTTCACTTGCTTATCAAGGAGCAGGACGAGATTTGGGTATTGCCGCTGTGAAACAGATTAATGATTTTGCCACCAGTAAAATTGAACCTGATCTCACTATTTTTCTCGACGTTAAACCGCAAGTTGGCTTAGACAGAATTGCTAAAGAGCGAGCTGGAAAAGAAGATCGCTTGGAACAGGAAAAATTAAATTTTCATCAAAAAGTTTATCAGGGTTATCAAGAAGTAATTAAGGCTCATCCTGAAAGAATAAAGGTAGTTGATGCAAATAAACCCTTTAATTTAGTAGTAGAAGATTGTGTTAAAATAATTGCAAACCAATTACCAGCAGATTTATTAAAGGACTGATTAAAATGAAGTTAATAGTTGCAATTGTTCAAAAAGAAGATGCTAATAGGCTCCAACGTACCTTTGTCAAGGAAAGCATTCGTGCGACTAAGCTTGCTACGACTGGAGGATTTCTAAGTGAAGGCAACACTACTTTTCTTATCGGAATAGATGATAAACATGTCAAGCAGGTTTTGCGCATCATTAAGGAAGAGTCTAAATCCCGTGAAGAATATATGAACCCTAATTTGGTGATGACAGGTTTTGAAATGAGTAGCCAACCAGTAAAAATTACGGTTGGGGGAGCCACTTGTTTTGTTTTGCCTGTTGAAGAATTCAAGCAATTCTGATGTCGGTCGATATTAGTAAAAGAGGCAAGAAACAGTCTGAACTTTTGCGTCAAGCTTTTGAGCAAAACAAATTGGCTCATAGCTACTTATTTGTTGATGCCAATGAAGTTCAGGCATTAAATACAGCATATTGGTTAGCTTGTCTCTTTAATTGTAGCGGTACTGAAAAACCGGATGGTACGTGTCAGAATTGCAGGCAAATTATTTCAGGCAATCACCCTGATGTGTTACTGGTAGAGCCTGAAGGCAAGCAAAATTTGGGAATTGATCAAGTTCGTGTTTTGAAGGAAGAACTAGCTAAAAGTCCGGTTCAAAGCAGTGTGCGTTTCTTTTTTATTAATGAAGCCCAGAAGTTAACTTTGCCTGCGGCTAATGCTTTACTTAACTTGTTGGAAGAACCTATAGCACCTGTTGTTACTATTTTAATTACAAATAATACCGATCAAATTTTGCCCACAATTCGTTCACGTACTCAGATTATTAATTTCACGCTCAATCAAAAAAAACATGATAAGAGTGAAGAATTACTGGCAAATGGTTTTAGTCCGAGTGAAGTTGACTCACTGGAAGATACAGCTAAATTAGATAAAGGAAGCAAATATTTTTACCAAGAAATGCTTGAACACAATTCACTTTCACTAGTGAGTGCACATCAGTTAGCGGAAATGGCTAAAAGCAAAAGTGAGCAAAATTATATTCTTTTTTTACTTAAAAAATGGGCTCAAGCTGAATTAAACAGCAGTAATCAAGAAATCGGGGCAAGGATGTTAAAGTATTTGCTTGAAATTGACAAAATGCAGTACAGCAATGTCAATTTTCGCAATTTATTGGACTTTCTTGCTTTGCAATGGAAAAGGTAGGTGTTTAAGGTGGATTCTTATTCAAAGTTAGAGCAACTTCATGATTCAATGGTTAGCATGACCAAAACAATCGAGAGTTTAGAAAATAGTATTTTGGAAACATTGAAAGAAAATACTGAGTTAAAAGTAGAGAATCAGTTGCTGCGTGAAAAAATGGACAAAATGAATAATGCCCACAATAACACCGTTAAAACTCAGAGTGGTCTTGAATCTTTACGGCAAATTTACAGTTCAGGTTACCATATTTGCAATATGTACTATGGCTCTCACCGTGATCCCAATACTGACTGCATGTTTTGTTTGGATATTCTTGATAATTTTGGCGAAAAGAAGAAAAAACATTAAAGGATTGATTAAATGCAAAGGCAAAGTAGTTATGGCCAAGACAGCGGCAAACTTTATTTAGTGCCAACTCCGATAGGCAACCTTGAGGACATTACCCTTAGAGCAAAAAGAATTTTACAGGAAGCTAATTATATTGCTGCTGAGGACACTAGAACAAGTGGAATTTTGCTTGAAAAAATTGGGGTCCATAATCATATGCTTTCCTTTCACAAATACAATTCAAAAGAAAGGGCACCTGAATTAATCAAGCTAATGAAAGAGGGAGCGGTTATTGCTGAGATTAGCGATGCGGGGATGCCCGTCATTTCTGATCCAGGATATATTCTGGTGCAAGAATGTATCAAAAATAATATTCCCGTAGTTCCTCTGCCCGGCGCTTCCGCATTTACTACTGCCCTGATTGCCTCTGGCTTTGACGCCCAACCTTTTACATACTATGGTTTTTTACCCCGTAAAAAAAGTGAACAACAGCCTTTTTTTGAGCAAATGAAAAAAGCTCATGCTACTTCTATTTTTTATGAAGCGCCACACAGGTTGACAAAAACTCTCAATAATTTATCTGAAATATTGAATTCTGAGCGTAAAATTGTTGTTGCCAGAGAGCTTACTAAAATTCATGAAGAATTTATTCGTGGTACAATCAGTGAGGTTACAGATTATTTTGAACAAAATGCTCCCAGAGGTGAATTCGTTGTTTTAATCTCTCCTAATGCCGCTCAAGAAACGCAATTGTCGTGGGCCGAATTAATTAAAGCGGTGAATCGGTTGGTTGACACAGGAGAAAGTAAAAAATCGGCGATTAAGACAGTAGCTCAAGAAAATAATGTTTCAAAAAATGAGTTATATGAACGTTATCATCAAAAGTAGGTGAAAGTATGAAGTATAGTGAAAAGCATATAGTAAATTATTATGAGTGTGATGAAAATAAAAATTTGAAATTGCCTGCAATGATTGATTTAATGATGAGCGTTTCAGAGCATCAATTAGACTCAGGCAATGGCAGTACAAGTGCGTTAACTAAAAGAGGATTAGGCTGGGTTGTAACACAATATCATATTGAAGTGGCGCGTCTGCCCAGACCAAATGAAGAAATTACCATCACAACCGAACCATTCGGCTATAACCGTTTTTTAGAATATAGAAATTATGCTTTTACAGATCAAAATGGCAATGACCTGATAACTGTTAAGAGCGAATGGGTGCTATTTGATTTAAAAACTCGTAAACTGGTTTCCACAGATAAAGAAATGATGGCTGAAATTGGCGTTCCACTTCTAAAAAAATTACCTCGTTTTCCTAGATTAAGAGTACAAGATGAATATCAAAATGAGAGACAATATCGGGTACGTTATGATGATTTAGATACAAACCATCACATGACCAATGGCCACTATTTTAACTGGTTTATTGATACATTGGACCGTGACTTTTTGAAAAACCATATTGTCAAGACTATTGATATTAAATTTAACCTTGAAGTGCGCTATGGGGAAGAACCATATTCGCGCGTGAGCGTAATTAATGATGAGAATGGTGTTAAATCATATCACACAATTGCGGATGAGGACAAAAATGATAAAGCCGTTTGTGAACTAACTTGGCGCAAATTATAATATAATTATTTTTTGTGTTCTCACAAAAATTAACTGAAGAAAGAAAGTGCTGAAAATGACTATTAAAGAGATGCTTAAGGTCGAATTGCGTGATCTTGTCCTTTTAGGAATTATCGTGGCAATGAAAATTATTCTTAGTCGTTTTACAGTTGGAACAACAATTGTGCATGTTAGCCTCGGATTTATAGGCAGTGTAATGCTAGGTTATTTGTTTGGACCAGTATGGGGCAGTATTGGTGGTGGAATTAGTGATTTGGTTTCATCAGCTCTATTTGGCAATCAAGGAGGGTTTTTCCTTGGCTTTACATTGAGTGCAATGATAGGTCCCTTTATTTATGGATTGGTTTTTTATCAAAAGCCAGTTAAAATATGGCGAATAATTTTAGCAACATTGTTAGTAACTGTTGTTGTTAATATAGGTTTAAATACGCTTTGGGTTCACCTTCTTTACGGGATGGACTTTCGCGTTGTCCTTATTCAACGAATACCTAAAGAAGCGATTACTCCGTGGTTAGAGATGATTATTAGTTACTTTGTATTAAACGCCATTTCACGCGTGAGAATCAAAAGGTAATTTTGAAAAGAGTATAAAAATTTTAGAATGAAAATTTTGAGTATGTCGACTGCGACAAATAATTTAAGCGTAGCTTTAAATGATAATGGTGAGGCTATTGCGGAAAAAAATGAGTATGATGCCCGCAATCATAGTGCACATCTAGATCCTTTAATTGACCAAATTTTAAAAGAACATAATCTGGAATTAGCTGAAATTGATCGTTTTGCTGTTGCGATAGGACCGGGTTCATATACTGGATTACGGATTGGTGTAACTACGGTAAAAATGTTTGCCAGCATATTACATAAAGATGTAGTAGGCATTTCTACTTTACAAGCACTGGCTGCAAGTTGTGCAGAAGAAGGTACTTTAATAGTAGCAGGTATAGATGCTCGCAATAATAACTATTTTGCCGGTGCTTATATAAATAAGGAAAATGGTAATGTACCTGTCTGCGTGATTCCCGATGGTCACTATCACATTGATACTCTTTTAAGTGCGATATCAGAATATTGTACAGCTAATAATTTGGAAAAAGTGATTTATGTTGGGACTGGCTTTGAAAAGCAGGAAGAGGCTATAGGAAAGACAAATATTCCCTTCAGTTTGGGCACGGAAAAACAGAATGTTGTTCATGCTGGTTTAATAGGTAAGCTGGCTTTGAATGCTCAACCTGATGACCCTGATCAATTATTGCCGAATTATTTGCGGCGCACGCAAGCTGAAATTGACTGGCATAAAAAGACAGGGGAAGCCTATAAACCAGATAGCAATTATGTGGAAGAAGTTTAAGCATTTTGGGTCTTTTTGGCTTTTAGCAAAAGAAAAAAAGTTTATTAAGTTTGCCCCAGAAAAAATCACTGTGAATCAATCTATTCTGAGTGTCAGGCAAGCCCAAGTTAAAGATATTTCTGCAATATTGTTGCTGGAGCAAAGTCTTTATCAGGGGAAACAACCGTGGAATTCAATGGCTTTTCATACTGAAATAAGTAGAAATGATTCACTATATTTAGCTGTATTGCAAACCCAGTGTGTCATTGGATTAATCTGTGCACGCTTTGACAGTAGTAATGCACATATTACTAATCTGATGGTTGATTCGGCCTGGCAAAAAAAGGGTATAGGTACTTATTTAATCAAAAAAGTGATTGAAATTGCTAAAAATAAAAACTGTAAAGAACTTAGTCTAGAAGTAAGAGTTGATAACTTGACTGCTCAAAATTTGTATTGCAAGTTAGGTTTTACAGTAAGTTTTGTGTGGCCTAATTATTACCAGAGTTCGCATCAAGATGCTTTTAACATGGTGCTTAAATTGACAAGTGACTAAAGAAAGGAAAATAAATTGGTAAACAAAAAAGACATCCGTATTTTGGCTTTTGAAAGTTCGTGTGATGAGACTTCGACATCTGTTGTAAAAAATGGCAGAGAAGTGGAAAGTTTGATAGTAGCTACTCAAATTAAAAGCCATCAACGTTTTGGGGGAGTTGTTCCTGAGGTTGCTAGTCGTCATCATATTGAAGTTATTACACAAATAACCAATGAAGCTCTGAAAGAAGCACACGTAGCTTGGAAAGATATTGATGCAATTGCGGTAACCTATGGACCTGGTTTGGTAGGTGCCCTTTTAATTGGTGTTAGCGCGGCAAAAGCTGCTTCAATGGCAACAGGTATTCCTTTAATTGGCGTTGATCATATCATGGGTCACATTATGGCAGCTCAGTTAAAGGAAGAAATCTCTTATCCGGCTCTTGCTCTGCAAGTTTCTGGCGGTCATACAGAAATTGTATTGTTAAAAGATTCAACCCATTTTGAAATAGTTGGCGATACGAGGGATGACGCGGCTGGAGAAGCTTATGATAAAATTGGCCGAGTTTTGGGGGTCAATTATCCAGCTGGTAAAACTATTGATGAATGGGCTCAGAAAGGAAAGGATACCTTTGAATTTCCGCGGGCAATGATTAAAGAAGATGATTATGATTTTTCTTTTTCTGGTTTAAAGAGTGCTTTTATTAATACCTATCATCACGCTGAACAAATTCATCAAGACCTGAATAAATATGATCTGGCTGCCAGTTTCCAAGCCGCAGTGATAGATGTCTTGGCTACTAAAACTATTAGAGCAATTAAACAGTATGCTCCAAAAACTTTTATTATGGGTGGAGGAGTTGCAGCTAACCACGGTTTACGTGAAAGAATGAATCATGAAATAGCAAACCTGCCTCGGAACTTACAACCGAAAGTAATTTTGCCAGAGTTAAAATTGTGTGGAGATAATGCTGCAATGATTGGTGCTGCGGCCTATAACTTATACCAAGAAGGAAATTTCGCTGATCTTACTTTGGATGCTGATCCATCTTTAGAATTACCTTACGCTTCAGAAATGCTGCAATAAAATAAACAATAAAAGAGTCTGTGAAAAAAGTAGATCTGTGATCTTACTAAAAGAGCCGGCGAATCACTAAAAAAGTGGTTTGTCGGCTTTAGTTTTATTAAGTCAAGAGGGCTAGCTTTTCCTAGACCTTTTTTGTCATTATACGTTTTAAGATTAACTATTTTAAACATTAAATTTATGTATCAATTACTAAATGAGCGTGATCAGTCCTTTGATTGAAAAGAAGCAGAATTTAATCAACTAATTAATGAAGCCTATTATCAAAACTCTGAAAAAGGTTTGAATTTTATCTTGTTTTGATAATTTAGTCATAAAAATGAACCCCCAAATTTGTTTTAAGTTTGGGGGTCACTTCAAAAATCATATATGACATTTTTTAATTTAGTTTTCCTACCAGATTATAATAAAGTCAGAAAGGTAAAGTGGGAAATCAAAAAAGTAAGTTCAAGAAATACAAAATTTGATAATCACTTTGATTATGAATTTTATAAACATGGACTATTAATAAAACTCAAATATAACCAAGTTCTTACAAATAAATAGGGGAAATGTTTAAACTCCTAATCAAAAAACAATGAAATTGATATAATTTAATGATATCCTGATATAGTATTCTATCATTTTCAACTTAATTCACCACTCAAAAAAGGAGACAATGATGTTAACAGTCCAAAACCTATCGCTCAAAACCAGGCAGCCAATCCTGCACGATTTTTCCTATCATTTTGCACCCGGTCAATTTTATCAAATTGCTGCAGAGAACGGTTCTGGTAAAACAAGTTTCTTGCGTGCTGTTACGGATCTTATTCCAGTTTCTTCTGGCAAAGTCTTATTAGACGGAAAACCATATGCCAAAAATAAGCGTAAGCTTTTTTTCTTTGAAAGCAATGAATGGTTGAACGTCAATTTAACTAGCCTTGATTACTTAAAATTCGTGAAAAGCCAATGGCATTCTAATGTCGACCTTGATCAAGAACTTGATTTGCTGGGTGTACGTGAGTATGTCAAAGTCCCGATTAAAAAGTATTCGCTTGGAATGAAGCAAAAATTGATTGTGGCCATGTACTTAGTTAGTGACGCTGAATATTACTTGATGGACGAGATCACTAACGGTCTTGATGAAGAAAGTCGCGCAATTCTTTATGAACGACTAAATGATGAGGTAACTCAGCGTAATAAATGTATTATCCTAACCTCTCACTATAGCAGCGAGATTAAAGTGAATAACTTACACCGCCTCGTTTTACAAAAACAAATGATGCACGAGGTAGACTAATGATCTCATATTTTTCATTGCAACTTAAAAAAGTTACTAAACACAATCTATCAATTATTTCACTGGTTATTTTATTATTAATTTCTTTTTGCTTACTATACATGAAGTCTACGCAGCTCAGTGGTACTGGTTCTTTAAAAGGAGATGCTCAAGGTCAGATTGCCATGAAAAAGGAAGCCTTACAAGCGGATCGTCAAGCGCTCAAACGATATTCACCGCAAGGAAAATCATACAAGGCCACTGAAAAAGATATCAAACAAACTGAAAAGGAATTAAAAAAAGATCAAACCTTTGTTGATGATATTAATCACAATCACTGGAAGCAAGTTTATGAGACCAAATTAAAAAGGGAACAAAAAGGCAAATTGACTGATCTAAGTTCGGATGAAAAAGATAGACATAAAAGTGTAATACTGCGTTTAAAGTATCTCATAGCTCACCCTATGCCTTATGAAAGCGATAGCGCAGTCACTGGAATACAGTTTCTATTAGATTTGAATGAAAACTATTTGCCCGTCTTATTTAGTTTAGTAATGATTTTTGTTTTGACTTATTTATTTACTGGTTCTTATAAAAATGGTCTTGACATTTCGACTGTCTTGCCAATTAATCGCTTGCAAAGTACCCTGACTAATAATATTGTTGGGTTGGCAGTTGTCAGCTTTATTTTTCTTTTACTAAACTTATTAGTTTTCGGTGGAGCAGCGAGCATTTTTGGTACTGGTCGCAGTGACTATCCTTACATCATTCACCATCTGGTTAGCGACCACTTGGTGCCAGGAATTGTTCAGACCGCCAAATTGTTGCCCCAAGCAACTATACTGCAGCTCTTAAATTTCATATTTATGGTTTTGTTTGTGCAGCTGGCTGCTAAAATCTTTCATAACCAGTTACCGACTCTGTTAGTTTCGCTATTGCTTTTATTAGGCGGTCATTTTATTACAATTTTTATCATTCCGTTGGAGAAGATTGCGCAGTGGCTTCCTGGTACTTATTTAGAAGCTTTAAATGTTGTATCAAACCAAACAGCCTATGCAATGGATAATTCCGCGATTAACTTTTCAAATGGTGTGTTTACCTTAATACTAAGTTCTATATTATTATTCTTGCTGGTACTTTTAATTGATCGCATTACAACTATTGCACATAGAAATGGGAGATTGGCATAATGTCCTATTTGGCTTTTCAGCTTAAAAAAGTATTTAAGAATAAGCTAACCCCAGTTTGCTTAGCAATTTTGCTCTTGTTAATGGGTATTGTCTTATTCATGAATATTCGTACTAATCCCCAATTTTCCTTGCAGGCGGGGGCTAAATCAGAGATTGCTTACCGCCAAAAAGAAATTAACCGGCAGCAAAGATTACTTAAACATGATAAACAAAAATCAAAAACTGAAGTTTACCATGATACTAAAGCTGCTATTAAGCAAAACCAAGATGCAGTTAAGCAAGATAAACAAGTTCAAAAAGCGGCAAATAAAGGCAAATGGCGCAAAGCCTACACGATTATGTGGCAACAAAAAAAGCAAGAACAAACTATTACATCAAATGGCCAAGATTCAACAGGCCTTAATTCAAGGACAAATGTAGAGAAAAAACTGCAATTCTTTAACTACTTACGCCATGAGCCTTTGCCTTATGAAAGTCAGGATATGCCAGTAACAGGCTGGCAATTCTTACTGCAATTAAATCAGCAATATTTGCCTTACGTATTTACTCTTGTTGCTCTGTTTTTATTAACTTTGTTTTTAACTGATTCTTACCATCAAAAGTTAGATACGGCGCAGTTATTACCGCTTGAAAAAAATAATTTAATGATTTCGAATACCATAGTAGGAATAGTCCTGACTCTTGGTAGTTTTTTAGGGATTAACTTAGTATTATTTATTGTAGCTTCCCTTATTTCTGGTACTGGTAGTTTATCCTTCCCTTATATCGTAGTTCAATATACAGTTAGTGGTCCCCTTATTAAATGTGTAACTACTGGCAGCTTTATTATCAAAGTAATTGTATTGCAGGCACTTACCTTGATCTTCGATGTTGTCTTAGTTCAGTTCCTTGCCCGAATTTTTCGTGATAAATTACCAGCATTACTTATCGCTATTTTACTTGTCCCAGGGCTCAACATTGCAACTATGATAGTTGATCCGCTGCGTAAGATTTGCGCCTGGTTGCCAATGGCTTACTTGAACGCAGTTGACATAGTATCTGGCAATTTAGGAATGAATTATCAAAATGTGCAGTTGAACTATACGACAGGGCTTTTAACGCTATGCTGTTCAATTTTAATAATTACTATTATGATTTTACTGTCCAGTTATATAAAATATAAAGAATAAAATTTTATATTTCTTAAATTAATATTTTTACTTCTAATTTAGTGTTATCATAACTCTAGATCGTTCATTTGTTTATTTAAATTATGCTTACTCAAAAGTCTTTTAAAACTAAGTGTAAAAATATATAACAAGCAATAACATACTCGTCATTACAAAATGGGAAACTCGTTTCAAAAGAGTTTCCCATTTTGATTAAATAAATATATACAGATTTAATATTCAATAATATCTTAACTTGCTGTGTAAATTTTATGTTACAGTATTATCTATTCTAATCAGGTAATAAGGTACCTACCATGATAAAGTCAACTAGATTGGTGTGAGTTCTTCTTAAAACTAAAAGATAAAATATTGAGCAAAAGAGCCTGGGAAAAGATAGTTTTTTTCCCAGACTCTTTATGTTTCTTAAAAATCTTTGTAGAAAGCAATCAAGTTGTATTTGTCACAGGGATTAAAATTACAACTCTCATAAAACATGCGCGTTTTAACGGTATTTTCTGTCAACAAAACTTTCTGTCTTACAGAATTATATTTCTTTAGCACGCTATTGATTAATTTCGTACCAATTCCTTGTCTTTGATAAGCAGGATTAACAAGTAAATCTTGGATATAAATGATGGTCAGACCATCACCAACTACTCTGATTAATCCAACTAACTGGTTTTGATCATAAGCGCCAATAGCAAAAAGCGAATTTGCAACTGCATTTTGCAGTTGTCGAGGATTTTGTGTATAGGAACTCCAACCAACGCTTGTGTATAAATTGATAAGTTGATCCATAGCAATATTTTTGTCAGCTATATATTTCATTTTTATTCCTCCTTAATTAATTAATAATTAAAGAGCAGTGCGTAATTTTTCCATGTGTACCTCTCAATTTATTTTTGATAGAGCCAGTAAAATTATTATCTTTAAGTTTAAACAACTACAATTTTAAAAGCAATAGTATAATGATCTTTTTTGCGTCTGATAATTATTACGTATTTATAAATAAAAAGAAATTTTTATTAATAGTTAATAAAAAAATCTAGCACTAGCTAAGAATAGAAACGTTAGATAAAAGGCTAGTTAATCTTATTTTGGAGTTGTGTTAACTTAATATATATTATTTTAGTCAAAGCTATCCAGTTTATTCAATGCACTTTCCCAAGCATTATTTGCATCGTCCAGTTGTTTTTGTACAGCGTTAAGCTGTTCTTGCAAGGGACCTAATTTGTCAAAATTAGTAGCAATTGCTGGATCAGCCATTTGAGATTGAATATCTTTTTGTTCTTTTTCCAGTTTTTCAATTTTATTTTCGGTATTTTCAACTTCTCTTTGCAATTTACGCTTTTGTGAATCGCGCAACTTTTGCTCCTGATAGGACAATTTATTTTTATTTTGCTCAGGTTCTACTATTTCTCTATTCTCGGATGATTCATTTTTTGAGGCTGAGTCTTGCTTATTCTTTTCATCTAAATAATAGCTATAATCACCCTCATATACTTGAGCAATACCGTTTTTAATTTCTACAATTTTATTTGCTAACTGATTGATAAAATAGCGGTCGTGAGAAACAAAAAGTAAAGTACCATCATAGTTCTGTAGCGCCTGTTCTAAAACTTCCTTAGCTTCAAGATCCAAGTGGTTAGTAGGTTCGTCCATCAGCAGAAAGTTATTATGTTCTAGTGACAAAACAGTTAATGTTAATCTGGCCTTTTGACCACCTGAAAGTTGCCCGACAGTTTTATCAATATCTTTTGCCGTAAACAAAAAACTGGCTAAAATCGACCTCACATCTTTTTCAGGCATTGTTTTGTGCCGGTCCCAAACTGTATCGATTACCGTTTTAGTTGGATCAAGTCCCTGAAGTTCCTGATCATAATAGCCGATATCAAGGGATGCTCCATATTTAATTGAACCTTTTTTCGGCTTTAACTCCTTCATCACGGTTTTGAGTAAAGTTGATTTACCAATACCATTTTGACCAATAACGGCCACGCGATCGCCTTTATTTACTTGCAGAGAAATACCGTGAACCATTGTTTTTGTGGGATAGCCAATAGTTAAATCACGTAAAATTAGCACTTCTTTACCAGATGGCCGCTCGCTTTGGAAATTAATGCGTACTTTGCTTTTGCGTTTTGGCGGATTAATTCTTTCCATTTTCTCCAATTGCTTGCGGCGGCTTTGTGCTCGTTTGGTAGTTTTGGCTCTAACAATATTTTTTTGAATAAATTCTTCGTCTTTTTTGATTTTTTCTTGCTGCTTTTCGTATGCTTCTTCTTGTTGACGGTCACGTAATTGACGTTCAGCGACGTAGGCAGAATAATTTCCTTTAAACACAGTTAATTTGCCAAATTGTAATTCAAAAATCTGCGTTGCTAAATTATCCAAAAAATATTGGTCGTGAGAAACTACCAAAATGGCACCAGAATAGTTTTTAAGGTAATTTTCAAGCCAGTCTAATGTGTCTAAATCAAGATAGTTGGTAGGTTCATCAAGTAATAATAACGGGGGTTTGCGTAATAATAACTTGACAAAAGAGAGCCGTGTTTTTTCTCCACCGGAAAGGCTGCCAACCTTTTTAGTCCAAGTTGCTTCAGGAAAATTAAAGCCATTTAAAACACTCTTGATATCGGCCTGGTAGGTGTATCCTCCCTGTTGTTCGAAGCTGTATTGCAATTGGTCATATTGTTTTAGCAGATCCTTTTTTTGCGGATTTGCAGACATTTCTTCTTGTAAATCCCTTATCTTTTTACCCATATTAATTAAAGGGGTAAAAACAGACAACATTTCATCCCAAATAGTTTTATTTTCATTTAAATCATTTTCTTGAGCAATATAGCCGACATCTATATTTTTATTGATGGTAAAGTCGCCATGTGTGGCTTCTTCTTCGCCGGTCATAATCTTAAGCAATGTCGTTTTACCGACACCATTGGGTCCAATGAGACCTATTCTTGCATTTGAGTCAATTGAAAAATTGACATTTTTAAATAATGTGTTGGCACCGAATTGTTTTTTTAAATCGTGCCCTTGAGCAATTATCATAATTTTTCACCTAGAAACCATTTTAGCATACGTAGCAAAATTCTTGTGGGAGAGTTTGATTGATAAATATAGGAAATAAATGTAAAAAAGAAGCATTTTTTAATTAAAAGAGTAAAAAATTAAATTTCTATTATCAAACCTGTTACTATTATGCTAAAATTTGATAGATTGTGAAAAAAATGTTTGCAAATGGCGCAAATTTATAGATAAAATAGTAGTAATTGCTGAAAAATTCACAAAACAAAATATATTCTTAATCAAGTTGGAGGCTTTTTAAATGGAAAAAATCAAAATACCCACGGCTACGGCTAAAAGATTGCCGCTATATTACCGCTACCTGATAATTTTAAATGAGGCTGGTAAAGAAAAGGTATCCTCAACTGAATTATCTGAGGCTGTTCAAGTAGATAGTGCTTCAATCAGACGTGATTTTTCATACTTTGGTGCATTGGGAAAACGTGGTTATGGTTATGATGTAAAAAGTTTGCTTTCCTTTTTTAAAAAGATTTTAAATCAAGATACCTTAACAAATGTTGCCCTGGTTGGCGTTGGTAATTTAGGCCATGCGTTATTAAACTATAATTTCAAACGTACAAACAATATTCGTATTTCATGTGCTTTTGATATAGATGATAAAATTACAGGCAAGATTCTCAGTGGCGTGCCTGTTTATGACATGAGTGAACTAAAAAAACAGCTTAGTGACCAACAGATTTCTATTGCAATTTTGACCGTTCCTTCCACGACAGCACAAAAGACTGCTGATGATATGGTTGAAGCCGGTATTCGAGGAATTATGAATTTCACGCCAATTCGTTTGTCTGCTCCAAGTGGTATTAGAATCCAGAACGTTGATTTGGCAACGGAATTACAAACTCTAATTTACTTCCTTGACTCAGATAAGAAAAAGTAGGTATAAAAATACAATTAGCACTTTTTTACTCAAAGTGCTAATTTTTTCTTGCATTTTTTATGAAAAGGGGTTATTATCATAAATGTAAGTTAGCACTTGATGAATAGGAGTGCTAATGACACGTAAAATAGATTAATAATTTAATTTTAGGAGGGACAAACGTGTTACAACCAATTGGTGATCGCGTGATCGTTAAAGTTAAAGAAGAAGAAGAGAAAACTGTAGGCGGAATCGTCCTGGCTTCTAATGCTAAACAAAAGCCAACAGAAGGTGAAGTTGTTGCTGTTGGTGAAGGTAGTTATGCCGAAAATGGCAGTAAAATTCCTATGACTGTCAAAAAGGGTGACGTTGTTTTATATGACAAATATTCAGGCACTGATGTCAAATACGATGACGAAAAGTATTTAGTCCTTCATGAAAAAGATATTTTAGCAATTGTTAAGTAATTAAGGAGCGCAGAAAAATATGGCAAAGGAAATTAAATTTTCAGAAAAAGCAAGACGTTCTCTATTAAAGGGCGTTGATAAATTAGCTGACACTGTTAAGGCAACTATTGGTCCTAAGGGTAGAAATGTTGTTTTAGAGCAATCATACGGCAACCCAGACATTACTAACGATGGTGTGACAATTGCCAAGGCAATTGAATTAAAAGACCACTATGAGAATATGGGTGCTAAGTTAGTTGCAGAAGCAGCACAAAAAACTAATGACATTGCTGGTGATGGTACAACTACTGCTGTTGTTTTGACTCAAGCAATCATTCGTGAAGGCATGAAGAACGTGACCGCTGGTGCTAATCCTGTTGGTGTTCGCCGCGGTATTGAAAAAGCCACAAAAGCTGTAGTAAATGAATTACACAAGATTAGTCATACTGTTTCTTCAAAAGACCAAATTGCTCAAGTTGCTTCAGTTTCTTCAGCTTCAAAAGAAGTTGGTGATTTAATCGCTGACGCCATGGAAAAAGTTGGTAATGATGGTGTGATCACTATTGAAGATTCACGTGGTATTGAAACTGAATTATCAGTAGTTGAAGGTATGCAATTTGACCGTGGTTACCTTTCACAATACATGGTAACTGATAATGACAAGATGGAAGCAGATCTTGACAATCCATACATTTTAATCACTGATAAGAAGATTTCTAACATTCAGGACATTTTGCCATTGTTACAAGAAATTGTGCAACAAGGTAAATCACTTTTGATCATTGCTGATGATGTTTCTGGTGAAGCTTTGCCAACATTAGTTTTGAACAAGATTCGTGGTACATTTAACGTTGTTGCTGTTAAGGCTCCTGGCTTTGGCGACCGTCGTAAAGAACAACTGCAAGATATTGCAGCTTTAACTGGTGGTACAGTTATTACTGAGGACTTAGGTCTTGAGTTAAAGGACACTAAGATTGATCAATTAGGTCAAGCTCGTCGCATTACTGTAACTAAGGACTCAACTACCATTGTTGATGGTTCTGGTTCTGATGAAGCTATTAAAGATCGTGAAGATTCCATTAGAAAACAAATTGCAGAGACTACTTCTGACTTTGATAAGAAGAAATTACAAGAGCGTCTGGCTAAATTAACTGGTGGTGTTGCCGTTATTCATGTTGGTGCTGCTACTGAAACTGAATTGAAAGAACGCAGATACCGCATTGAAGACGCTTTGAACTCCACTCGTGCAGCCGTTGACGAAGGTTATGTTGCTGGTGGTGGTACTGCATTAGTAGACGTTAAGGATGCTGTTAAGGATCTTAAAGGTGATAATGCTGATGAACAAACTGGAATTAACATTGTCTTAGAAGCTTTGACTGCTCCAGTTCGTCAAATTGCTGAAAATGCTGGTGAAGACGGTTCAGTTATCTTGAACAAACTTGAAGGTCAAGATAACGAAGTTGGTTATAACGCAGCTAATGGCAAATGGGAAAACATGGTTAAAGCCGGGATTATTGACCCAACCAAGGTAACCCGTACTGCTTTACAAAATGCTGCTTCAATTGCCGCTTTGCTCCTAACTACTGAAGCAGTTGTTGCCGAGATACCAGAAGATAAACCTGCTACTGATCCAAATGCTGCAGGTGCTGGCAATCCAGGTGTGATGTAATTTAGTTTTTATTAGTTAATTAATAAATCCTACTAGCAATCCTGTAGAGCTTGCTAGTGGGATT
This sequence comes from Lactobacillus sp. ESL0261, assembly GCF_003693025.1. Lineage (NCBI taxonomy): Bacteria > Bacillati > Bacillota > Bacilli > Lactobacillales > Lactobacillaceae > Lactobacillus > Lactobacillus sp. ESL0261. The sequence continues at coordinate 15,317 of NZ_REHN01000010.1, read as the reverse complement.
TTTTTGTTACAATTCATTTTTAGTTTATCTTGGTTAAGATTATTCACTAGAAAGGAACATTAGTGGAATATTTAAGTTTGTTGGGTATTGTTGTTATAGTGTTAGGGTTTGCCTTGGGGCTTGATACAATAGCTGTAGTCGTAATTTCTGCTTTAGTTACGGCATTAGTTTCAGGAATAGATTTTACCTCATTTTTGACAATTCTAGGTAAAGGATTTATGGATAACAGAATGGTTTCTCTTTTCTTTCTCACTTTACCAACTATTGGAATTTTAGAAAGACATGGTTTAAAACAAGCCGCTGTTAATTTAATTAAAAAAATGAAAAAACTGACACCTGGTCGTATATTCGATATTTATCAGGCCATTCGTGAAATTGCCGGTGCCTTTGGTATTTCATTACAAGGACACGTCCAGTTTATTGCGCCATTGATTAATCCAATGGCGCAAGCGGCCGGTAAGGTTAATAGCGAATTGACACCTTTAGAAGTAGACCAAATTAAAGGTAGAGCTGCTGCAACAGAAAATTTTGGTAATTTCTTTGCCCAAAACCTGTTTGTTGCTTCCTCAAGTGTTTTACTTATTGCAAGTACAATGAAATCGCTGGGTCATCCTGTAGATCCTGCCGGTATTGTTTCATACACTTTTCCTGTAGCTATTATCAGTTATATTTTATGCTTGTTCTACAATCACGCTTTTGACCAAAAGTTAATGAAAAGCAAGGAAAAATAGGAGAAATAATGGATACTTTAATTAATAATGTTTTACTGGCATTCTATATTTTAATTGGCCTTTTTTTCTTGGCTGCTGCTATTGAATCTTGGCGCGATCAGGCTAATCCAGCTCGCTGGGGTACTGGATTATTTTGGCTCTTATTTGCAGTACTTTTCTGCACTGGACAATGGTTGCCAAATGCAATTAATGGTGGCATTATCCTGATCATTGCTTTATTATCTTTGTTTAAACAAGTGCGTGTAGGGCACATAAAGGATTTGGATGAAAAAGTTGCTCAAAAAACGGTTAAACGCATTGGCAACTGGATTTTCTTACCAAGTATCCTGCTGGCAGTTTTAGCTTTGGTCATAGCCCAATTTACCAATTTAGGTGGTCAAGTAGGTATCGGTGTAGCAGCTATAGTTTCACTTGTTGTTGCACAAATTTTGACTAAATCAAATACCAAAATAGTCTACGAAGATACACAAAGAATGGTGCGTTCTGTCGGCTCTGCCGGAATTTTGCCACAATTACTCGCTACTTTGGGTGTGGTATTTACAGCTTCAGGTGTAGGACAAGTGACTGCCAAGGCTATTTCTGGTCTTTTTCCTATTGGAAACCACTTATTAGGAGTTGCGCTTTATTGTATTGCTATGGCATTATTTACAGCAATTATGGGTAATGCATTTGCTGCGTTTGCAGTTATTACAGCAGGGATTGGTATACCTTTCGTTGTGGCTCAAGGTGGTTCACCGATTGTAGTTGCAGCACTGGGAATGACATCTGGGTATTGTGGCACATTGCTTACTCCAATGGCAGCCAATTTCAATACTTTGCCAGTTGCATTAATGGAAATGAAAGATCAATTAGGTGTGATCAAACAACAATTTCCGATTGCAATTAGCATGTTGCTCATTCAAATTATTTTAATGTACTTTTTAGCATTTTAGATAGTAAGGAGAGAAGATAATGAAAATTCTTGTAACAGGTTTTGATCCCTTTGGCGAAGATAAGATTAATCCTGCAATTGAAGCAGTTAAAAGACTGGACAATGAAATTGCAGGTGCAAAAATCGTTAAACTTGAAATACCAACAGTTTTTGGTGACTGTGCCGACGTGGTTCATGAAGCTATTCTTAAAGAAAAACCTGATTATGTGTTAAATATTGGTCAAGCCGGTGGTCGTTATGCTTTGACTCCAGAGCGCGTAGCTATCAATTTTGATGATGGACGTATTGCTGATAATAAAGGCTATCAACCTATTGCCAGTCCTATTCATAAAGATGGTCAAAACGCATATTTTACACAACTTCCTGTTAAGGCCATGGCACGAGCAATTCGTGAAATCGGATTGCCAAGCTCTGTTTCAACAACTGCAGGAACTTTTGTCTGCAATCATATTATGTATCAAGTGCAGTATATGATTGATAAGGAATTTCATAATTTAAAAGCTGGATTTATGCATATTCCATATTTACCTGAGCAAGTTGTTGCTAAACCTGAAACTCCATGTCTTAGCCTAGCAGATGATGTCAAAGGCATTACTGCCGCAATTACCGCTATTGTGAAAATGGATGGCAAAAAGGATTTACAGAGTATTGAAGGTCACATTGCTTAAATTTTTTAAACAGAAAGCAATTATTGCAACTAAAAAGCATATTATGAAAAGAGATCGTTTTACTTGCGGTCTTTTTTCTTTTAACAAGAAGTTTAGCGTATAATAATAACAGTAATGCAGAAAAGAAGGAGAATAATGGCGCAAACAAACCTGACTCCGATGATGGAGCAATATCACCAAATTAAAAAGCAATATCCCGATGCCTTTCTTTTTTATCGGGTGGGGGATTTTTACGAATTATTTGAAGACGATGCAATCAAGGGTGCCCAAATTTTGGAATTAACCTTGACTCACAGGTCAAACAAAGCCGAAAACCCTGTTCCTATGGCAGGAGTACCTCACGTGGCAGTGCAATCTTATGTAGATACACTGGTTGAAAAGGGTTATAAAGTAGCTTTATGCGAACAACTTGAAGATCCGAAAAAGGCCAAAGGAATGGTTAAACGTGGTATTATCCAACTTGTGACTCCCGGAACCTTGATGAATGACAAACCCAGTGAAGCCAAGGAATCGAATTATCTTACCTCTGTTGTAACTACCAAAAGTTGCTTTGGATTGGCATACAGCGATTTATCGACTGGTGAAATTTATGCCACTCATTTGAAGAGCTTTGCAGCTGTTTCAAATGAATTATTATCATTACGCACCCGGGAAGTTGTTTTCAATGGTCATTTAAATGATCAGGATAATGACTTTTTTCATAAAGCAAATATTACTGTATCAGAGCCGGTAGAGTTAACTGGCAAACATGCGGAGATTTCCTTTGCTGAACAGGATCTGACAAACTCTGCTGAAAAAGCTGCTGTAAAACAGCTAGTGGGATATTTATTACAAACTCAGCGTCGCAGCTTAGCGCATTTACAAGTCGCTAAAAGCTATGAAGTCAATCAATATTTACAAATGTCTCATACCGTGCGGGATAATTTAGAGTTGACGGCATCTGCAAAAACAGGTAAGAAGATGGGTTCACTTTTTTGGGTGCTTGATAAAACGCATACCGCAATGGGTGGCCGCTTGTTAAAACACTGGCTGGCTCGGCCATTATTATCCGTTGAGCAGTTAAACAGGCGCCAAGAGATGGTACAAGCATTAATTGATGAGTACTTTACCCGGGAAAATATTAATGACGCACTAAAGGGAGTGTATGACTTAGAACGTTTAACGGGACGAATTGCTTTTGGTAATGTTAATGCCAGAGAATTATTACAATTAGCTCATTCTCTTAATGCTGTGCCCACAATTTTGACAGCAATGCAAAAGGCTGAAAATAAAAATCTGCAAAATTTTGCCAGACAAATTGATCCTTTAAAAGGAATTGCCAAATTGATTACCGCTACTATTGTTGATCAGCCTCCGGTTTTGACTACCGAAGGAGGATTAATCAAGGATGGTGTTGATAGTCAATTAGATCGCTATCGGGATGCTATGAATAATGGTAAAAAGTGGCTGACTGAAATGGAGCAGAATGAACGAGCTCAAACGGGTATTGATAATTTAAAAGTTGGTTATAACAAGGTCTTTGGTTACTATATTCAAGTTACAAATTCAAATAAGAGTAAGGTTCCTTTAGACCGGTATACTCGTAAGCAAACTTTGACCAATGCTGAGCGCTATATCACTCCAGAACTTAAAGAACATGAAAATCTTATTTTAGAAGCACAAACTAAATCAACAGATTTGGAATATGATTTATTTGTGAAATTAAGAGAGGAAGTTAAGAAGTACATTCCAGCCTTACAAAAGTTAGCAGGACAAGTAGCTGAACTTGATGTCTTCTGCGCTTTTGCTCAGGTAGCTGAAGATAATAATTATTGCAGACCTCATTTTCATACCGATAATCAAGATGTCAAGGTAGTATTAGGACGTCACCCAGTAGTTGAACAAGTGATGAAAGCTGGTTCCTTTATTCCAAACGATGTTAAGTTAACAGAAGATACTGATATCTTTCTGATAACAGGTCCTAATATGTCAGGTAAAAGTACATACATGAGGCAGATGGCTCTTATTGCGGTAATGGCTCAAATAGGATCATTTGTACCAGCCGATAGCGCAGATTTGCCAATCTTTGATCAAATTTTTACCCGGATTGGGGCTGCTGACGATCTGATTTCTGGTCAAAGTACCTTTATGGTTGAAATGACTGAAGCAAATGATGCTTTACAACATGCCACTAAACGCAGCTTGGTTTTATTTGATGAAATCGGGCGAGGAACAGCCACTTATGATGGCATGGCTCTAGCTGGTGCTATTGTGCAGTATTTACATGATGAAGTTGGAGCCAAAGTTTTATTTGCTACACACTTTCACGAGTTAACAGCCTTGGAACAGACCTTACCTCATTTGAAAAATATTCATGTAGGAGCAACTGAAGAAAACGGCAAGCTGATTTTTCTCCATAAAATTTTACCAGGACCTGCAGATCAAAGTTATGGCATCCATGTAGCACAACTTGCTGGATTGCCGCGAAAAGTTTTACGAAAAGCTACTAAATTGCTTAATAGACTTGAAGCCCAAGGAAGTAATTTAGGTCCTGCTTCCACGCAGCTGGATTTGTTTAGTTCAGCTAGTGAAACAGAAGAAGCTGTTCCTGTTGAAACACCATCAGATTCTAAGGATGAATTAACTGATAAAGAAAAAGATATCTTAGATGAAATTTCTAATCTTTATTTAGCTGATCAGACGCCGCTGCAAGTAATGCAGTTAGTCGAAAACTGGCAAGAAGATTTAAAGGATGAGAACTAGTCATGGAAAAAATACATGAGCTTTCTGTCAATCTCTCTAATCAGATCGCAGCCGGAGAAGTAATTGAACGACCTGCTAGCGTGGTAAAAGAACTGGTCGAAAATGCAATTGACGCAGGTAGCAGCAGAATTAGAATTGAATTCACTGATGCCGGATTAAAGCAAATTGTAGTTCAAGATAACGGCTCTGGAATTGATAGCGATCAGATTGATCTTGCTTTTACCAGGTATGCGACCAGTAAGATTGCAAATGAGCATGACTTATTTAATGTCAATACATTAGGTTTTAGAGGCGAAGCCTTAGCCTCAATTGCTGCAGTCAGTCACGTCGAAATTTTAACTAATTCTGCTAATGAAATAGGTACGCGCGCCGAGTTTGCTGGCGGAGTTAAGAAAACACAGGAAAATGCTGCTGCCAGAAAGGGTACACAGATTACTGTTAAAGACTTATTTTATAACACACCGGCGCGATTAAAATATTTACGTAGTCCGAGAACTGAAATTATGAAAATCGTGGATATTGTTAATCGGATTGCGTTAGGTTATCCTGAAATTGCATTTACATTGATGAACGAAGGTCGAATATTACTAAGAACTGCTGGCAACAATAATTTACGGCAAACGGTTTCTAGCGTTTATGGCAGAAATATTGCGGAAAAAATGTTGTCTTTTAAAAGCAATGATAATGATTTTGAGCTAAGTGGCTTAATTTCTAACCCTGAACTTACCAGATCTACGCGTAATTTTATTTCAATTTTACTAAATGGTCGGTACATTAGAAATTTCAAATTAGCTAGTGCAGTGATGGCTGGTTATGGTAATAACCTTGCTGCTAAACATTATCCGATAGCTGTAGTTAAAATAAAAACTGATCCACTTTTGGTAGATGTTAACGTGCACCCCACAAAAAGGGAGGTACGTTTATCCAAAGAAACTGAATTAAGTCGTTTAATAACAAATGCAATCAGCACTGTGCTCTTGAAGAATGAAACAAAATCTGATGCTATCAGCAATTTAAATAACGCTACAGAAGATACTTTAGTTGATCAGTTAAAATTTAATTTAAATAAAAACGTGGTTGAAACTAAAAGACCTGAAACTCAAGCTGACCAAATTAATGAAACGGTACCTGAAAAAATCCAGCATATTCAAAATACACAGTATGTGAATTTAGATACCCCGCGAGATGATGATCGTTATCTGATTACCGCAACTTGGACGGAGAATGTTAAAAAACAATGTCAGTTGACGCCTTTCACCAGTAAGCAGTCTAGTAGCGGAGTGATTTCTACCGGGGATGAATTACTGGCAAGTAGTTTACCCGAATTAAGTTTTGTGGGTCAAACTAAAATATATATTATTGCCACAAATAATGATGACTTATATTTAATTGATCAGGTTGCTGCCAGAAGACTGCTTTCTTTTAAAAAGATTATGCTCGAGTTGTCTAATTCTAAGATCAGCCAGCAAGGTTTATTAAGCCCGTTAATTTTGGAATTTGGCAATTTAGATTTTCTACAAATAAAAGATAAGTTGGCAGATATTCAGAAAATTGGTATTTTTTTAGAAGATTTTGGACAAGATACCTTCATCTTGAGATCCTATCCTACCTGGCTGGGTACAGATGTCGAACATTCTGTGCGTACAATTTTAGACACGTTTTTAAACGTAGATGACAGCAATTTTCAAAATTTAATTAAAAGAATAGCAGCAGATCAAGCTCAAAGGGAAGTCCCTGGACGTAAAAGGCTGACATCTGCAGATTGTGGTGAAATTTTGACGAGTTTGAGACAAATTTCTGATCCGTATCATGATGCGAAGGGTAATTTGGCAATTGTGCGTCTAAGAAAAAGTGATTTGCACAAAATGTTTAAGAAAGATTAATAACAATGTATGAATATTTAAATGGTACTATTACTCTAATTAAGCCAGATTTTATAGTAGTTGACGTAAATGGAGTTGGCTACAAGGTCTATAGTCCCTCACCATACGCATACCAAGAGGGACAAAAAGTGCGAGTTTTTATTGAACAAATCGTGCGAGATACTGGAGTAACCTTATATGGGTTTCAAACTGAAGATGATAAAGGACTGTTTTTAAAACTTTTAAGTGTTAGTGGTATCGGACCAAAGTCTGCCTTAGCAATTATGGCTGCTGAAGACAGTAATTCTCTAGCAGAAGCCATTGAACAGGGTGAGGTGAAATACCTAACCCGTTTTCCTGGTGTAGGCAAAAAAACGGCTTCACAAATTGTCCTTGATTTAAAAGGTAAATTAGGAGACTATGTCAAGAAGGCAAATAAAGAAGCTTTAGCGGAAATAACTCCAGAGTTAAATGATGCATTATTGGCATTATTGGCATTAGGTTATACTAAAAAAGAAGTAGACAGAATTACACCGGCTTTAATAGAAGAGGAAAAGACAACAGCAGATCAGTACATTAAAAAAGGTTTGGCTCTTCTCTTAAAGAAGTAAATATTGTTATAATAAAATTAATGTTTTAAAGGGAAGTGAAACAGGTGGCAGAAGACGATAACAGTATTGTTTCTGGAGAGACACAGGGACAGGAAGAAAAGCAAGCTGAGTTTCCTTTACGTCCTCAAACTTTAAAGGAATATTTAGGTCAAAATCGTGTCAAAAAAGAAATGGCAGTTTATATTAAAGCTGCTAAAAAAAGGGATGAGGCTCTTGATCATGTTCTGCTTTATGGCCCTCCAGGATTAGGTAAAACTACCTTAGCCTTTGTAATAGCGAATGAACTAGGTGTTCATTTGAAAAGCACTAGTGGACCTGCAATTGAAAAGGCTGGAGACTTGGTTGCTTTATTAACCGATCTGGATCCTGGTGATATTTTATTTATTGATGAAATCCATCGCTTGGCAAAGCCAATTGAAGAAGTTCTTTACTCTGCTATGGAAGATTATTATGTTGATATCGTAATTGGTGAAGGCCAGACTACCCATGCAGTACATGTTCCCTTGCCACCCTTTACTTTAGTTGGCGCAACCACTTTAGCCGGACAATTGTCTGCACCATTGCGTGGACGTTTTGGTATTGTTGAACATTTGCAGTATTATACTGTGGAAGAATTAGAAAAAATCATTTCTCGTTCCAGCAAAGTTTTTAACATTCAAATTGACCCCCAGGCCGCACATGAATTAGCTCGCAGATCGAGAGGCACACCACGTGTAGCCAACCGTTTATTGAGAAGAGTGCGTGATTTTGCACAAGTTAAAGGAGAAGAAATAATTTCTTTTAAAACTACGACAGATTCTTTACGGCAATTGCAAGTTGATGATGAAGGCCTAAATCAGACTGATCGCAAAATTCTGCGTGTAATTATTGAAAATTATCGTGGTGGACCGGTAGGAATCAGGACTTTAGCGGCAAATTCAGGAGAAGACGTTGAAACTATCCAGTCACTGTACGAACCATATTTAATGCAAAATGGCTTTTTATTAATGACTCCAAGAGGAAGAATGGTCACTGAGAAAGCTTACGTTCATTTAGGCCTGCCCTTGCCAAACAAATAATGCAATTGTTCGTTATTTTTTGTATAATTAATATTTAGACAATGAGTAATTTTAATTTGAGGAGTGTAACATTGAATAATTTATTTTTAGCTAATGCTAATAATGGAAGCGGAAGTTTGTGGACAATCATTATCTTTGTTGTTTTGATTGCTTTGATGTATTTTACTATGATCAAACCCCAAAAAAAGCAGCAACAAAAGAAAATGGAAATGATGAACCAATTGAAGAAAGGCGACAGCGTCATCATGATTGACGGCCTGCACGGTAAAATTGATTCCGTTAATACTAAAGACAAAACTGTGGTACTTGATGCAGATGGGATTTATTTAACTTTTAGCAGAATGGCGGTACAGCAAATTCTGCCAAATAATACGGCTAATGCTGAACCAGTTGCTACTTCTGAAAGTACTGATAAAGCTGAAGAATCAGAGCAAAGTGAACCGACAACGGATCAGAAACCAGATAAGCCAGCGGAAAAGTCAACTGAAGAAAGACCAGCCAGTTCATCTGATGAAACTCCTGACGATTCAAAATAAAAGCAGTTACTTAAGTGCCTTCAAGGCACTTTTTTGTTACCAAAATTAGTAAACAAATATTGGCAAATGTTGCTCAAAGCGCGAGTTTACCGGCAAAATAGTATAAAATAAAACTAGTGTAAAAAGGTAACAGAAAGGATTTTTTCATGAATAATATTCCGGTAATTATGATTATCTTTGGTGGTAGTGGAGATTTAGCACATAGGAAGCTATACCCCGCACTGTTTAATTTATTTGAACAAGGTTTAATTCACGATAATTTTGCTGTAATTGGCACGGCTCGTCGTCCCTGGTCACATGAATATTTGCGCGACCAAGTGAGTGACGCTGTGCACGAAACACATAATGAAGTGGATGAAAATGATTTAGCTGCGTTTGCCAGTCATTTTTACTATCAGTCTCATGATGTGACAAATGTGGAACACTATGAAACCTTGAAAAATTTGGCGCAAGATCTTGACGATCGATATAGTGCACAGGGTAATCGTATTTTCTACATGGCGATGGCTCCTAAATTCTTTGGTACTATTGCTGAACATATTAATGATCAACATTTAACCAGTTCAGGTTTTAACCGCATAGTTGTTGAAAAGCCTTTTGGTCGTGATCTTGCCACGGCAGAAGAGTTGAACAAGCAAATAACTGCATCTTTTGCTGAAGATGATATCTTTCGGATTGATCATTATTTAGGCAAGGAAATGATTCAGAACATTTTACCAATGAGGCTTACTAATCCATTGATTAAAAATATTTGGAATAATCATAATATTAAAAACGTTCAGGTCACTTTGGCTGAGCAACTTGGAGTTGAGGCTCGAGGTGGATATTACGAAACATCAGGAGCTTTGCGCGATATGGTACAGAATCATATATTCCAAATCATAACTTTGCTTGCAATGCCAGAGCCTAAGGATTTGACTTCACAAAGTATCCACAAAGCAAAGCAAGAACTTCTTGATAGTATGATAATTCCCACAGAAGATGAAATTGCGCGGCATTTTGTGAGGGGGCAATATCTTGGCAGCGATGTCACCTTTGGCTATCGTCAAGAGCCTAATGTTGCTGAGGATTCTCATACGGAAACCTATGTAGCAGGTGAAGTAAAGTTTAAAAAGGGGCCACTGGCAGATTTACCAATTTATTTTAGAACTGGTAAAGAAATGAGAGAAAAGAAAAATAGGATTGACATTGTTTTAAAGCATATGTCGAATCAGTATGGCATGGCTCATTCAAATAATATTTCAATCATTATAGATCCGCAGATGCAAATTTTTATTACTATTAACGGTAAAAAAATCAATGAAACTGGAATCAGACGTGAGAATTTAAGCTACGGACTTACAAGTGAAGAGCAAAAACAGGTGCCAGATGGTTATGAACGTTTGCTGCATGATGTTTTTGTAAATGATTCAACTAATTTTACTCACTGGAGTGAACTAAAAAACTATTGGAAATTTATTGACCATGTTGAAGAAGCTTGGCAAAAAGAAAACGAACAGGGTCAAGAGCCTGAACAATATTTGCCATACAGAATGGGTCCTAAATCAGCTGCTAAAATTTTTGAGTCACCGACAGAGCGTTGGATTTATGAGTAATTTTGACGATGGCCTTTTGCCTATAAATGATACACATAGAAAAATTATTCATCTTGATATGGATGCTTTTTATGCATCTGTAGAAACACGTGATAATCCTGAATTAAAAAATAAAGCACTGGTAATTGGTCAAGATCCTAGAAATTATCACGGTCATGGTGTGATTGCAACAGCTAATTATATTGCTCGTCAATACGGTGTGCAATCTGCTATGCCATCAATTAAGGCATTAAGACTGATACCGAAAAATAAATTGGTATTTTTGAGCCCAAATTTTACCAAATATCATAGTGTTTCTGCAGAAATACATCAGTTGATGCATGAAATTACTGATAACGTCCAATCTATCGCGCTTGATGAAGCGTATTTGGATGTAACTGAAAACAAATTAGGGATAACCTCTGCGTTGCAGATTGCAATTAATCTTCAGAAGAAAATAAAAAAAGAAGTTGGTCTTAATTGTTCTTTTGGCGTCACATATAACAAATTTTTAGCAAAAATGGGTTCTGAGTATTCGAAGCCATTCGGGCGCACTGTTATTCTGCCAGATGAAGCGCAGCAATTTTTAGCAAAGCAAAAAATTGCTCAGTTTCATGGCATTGGGCCCAAGACACAAGCAAAATTAGCAGAAATGAGTGTATTTACAGGACGTGGCTTGCAAAAAATGCATGTTCGTGATTTAATAAAACACTTCAACCGTATGGGATACTTAATGGCTGAACACGCCAACGGTATTGATTTATCACGAGTAATTCCTGATGATGAGCGTAATCGCAAATCTATTGGGATTGAACGATCCTATGAACCTAGTGTTTACAATGAGCAAACTGCACTGACAAATTTGCGTAATTATGTTAATGATCTGGCTGATAAGCTAATTGAACGAAATTTTTATGCCAATACTGTTGTTTTAAAAATCCGCAACAGTGATTTCAAGACTGTTACTAAAAGGCGTAAACTTGATCATGCTACTAATAATCCGTTAGAGTTATACAATGTTGCTAAAGAACTTTTTGATCCTATTTCCAGTTCATTTTTAAATGATGGAATAAGACTTTTGGGTGTGACTGCTACAGATTTTACAGAAGCAGACTATGAAAATATGGATTTAGATTTGTTTACTCAATAAAAAGTTGTTATTAGGCTGGAATTTATATAAGTAACAAAGGAGTTTAGATATGAATACTTTTACCGAAATATATCAAAAAATCACACAATATGACACCATTATTTTACATAGACACACTAGTCCAGACCCAGACGCTTTAGGTTCTCAGGCAGGACTTGCACGTTCTTTAAAGCTGCAGTTTCCCAATAAGCGTATCTTATGCGCGGGTGAAAATGATGAAGGCGATCTAGCATGGATCAATCATATGGATCAAGTGACTGAAAAGGATTATGAAGGAGCTCTTGTAATCACAACAGACACCGGAAATACAGCCCGTATTTCTAATAAACTATATAGCAAAGGTGATTTCTTAATTAAAATTGATCATCATCCCGATGTTGAACCATATGCTGATATGAGTTTTGTTGATGATCAGGCTCCGGCTGCTTCACAAATTGTAGCAGACTTTATTATTACTGAAAAAATGCCACTTACTGCAGAAGTTGCTTATCCCCTTTATGCTGGAATAGTGGGTGATACCGGTAGATTTATGTATCCTGAAACAACAGATCATACTTTTAAAATTGCGGCTAAATTGGCAGCGACCGGAATTAATATTAATGAAATTGCGCGTAATATCAGTGATGTTACCTTCGAACAGGCAAAATTACAGGCCGAAGTTTTGGAGTATATGAAAGTCGATGCTAGTGGTGCAGCCTATGCAATTTTAACTCAAGATACTTTGCATAAATTGGGTGTAGATTCAGAACAAGCTTCATGTACTGTTTCTACTCCCGGTCGAATTAAGGATATCATTGCCTGGAATGTTTTTGTTGAAAAACCAGACGGTACATTCAGAGTCCATTATCGTTCAAAGGGACCAGTAATTAACGAATTAGCAGCAAAACATGATGGAGGCGGTCACGCTTTAGCAAGTGGAGCTAACGCAAAAGACATGGCGGAAGTGAAACAAATTTTCGCAGAACTAGTTCAGGTAACCAAGGAATATCAAGAGGAACATGAATAATATTTTTGAAAATGAACAGATAAATCCAGCAATTAGACAGGGATTAAAAAAGATTAACTTTGTTAAACCCACTGAAGTGCAGGAAAAAGTGATCCCTGTTTTAATGGCACGCAAAAATGCTGTAGTGCAAGCAGTTACCGGTTCAGGTAAAACTCACGCCTTTTTGATTCCTGTTATGAATGAAATTGACGAGAATCTTCAATTTCCTCAGGCAATCTTGACTACGCCTAGTCGTGAACTTGCCCAGCAATTGTATCAAGTAGCCCGTCAGTTAAGGGATGCTTCCAATCTAAACCTGTCTATTGCGTTATTAGCAGGTGGTACCGATCGTGAGCGGCAAATTGAAAGTATTAGCAGACATAAACCGCAAATTATCATTGCTACTCCCGGTAGACTACATGATTTTGTTGAAAAAAAGATTTTGCCACTAGATTATGTCAAAAACTTTGTCATTGATGAGGCTGATATGACTCTGGACATGGGATTTTTAAGTGAAATCGATTTTATTGCACAAAGATTGCCCCAAAACTGTGTTTTGACTGCTTTTTCAGCCACAATTCCGGTTAAGTTGGCTAACTTTTTACGTAAATACATGGCAAAGCCTGAAACTATTATCATAGATAATCCTACCGTTATCTCTCCAACAGTGAAAAACGATTTGCTTGATATTGGCTCAAAAAATCGCAAAAAAATACTCTATCAATTATTAACAATTGGCCAGCCGTATTTAGCACTAATTTTTGCTAACACAAAGCAAACTGTTGATGAACTAGCAGATTTTCTCATTAATCAAGGCTTAAAAGTGGCCAAAATTCATGGTGGAATTACTGAGCGCGAACGTAAAAGAACAATGCGTGAAGTAGAAGCCGGACAATACCAGTATGTAGTGGCAACTGATTTAGCTGCACGCGGCATTGATATTGAAGGTGTCAGCTTAGTTATTAATTATGAAATTCCCCGTGAATTAGAATTTGTGATTCATCGTATTGGTAGAACCGGCCGAAATGGGATGAGCGGTCATGCCATCACGTTAATTCGTGAAGAAGAAATGAATCAAATTCTTAAGCTGGAAAAAATGGGAATTCATTTTGATTTTGTCGAAATTAAAGATAGTTCTCTGGTACCGCGAACGCATTATCATAACCGCAAATTAAGACAATCAACTTCTCAAGGCCTTGATAATAAGGTAAGAGGGATGGTAAAAAAAGCGCAGAAAAAACGTAAACCTGGCTATAAGAAAAAGATTAAAAGAGCTATTAAGCAAGATAGAGCGCAAAAAAATAGAATTGAACAACGCAGTAAAATTCGAAAAGCTAAACGACAAAGAAAAAATAGGCGTGATAGTCAAGACTAACTTAAAATAAAAATTATATTTAAATTATTCCTAGAAAGCCAACACACGATTTCACTTAGATGTTGGCTTTTTATTTTGCATACAAATTAAAGAATCTTGTCGTTTTAAGTTCTTTTTAGCATTTTAAAAATAAAATCATTTTTTTCCAAGATAATATTGCTTGTCGTTACTATTATTGATATACTTATAGCATTATAAGTAGGAGCATTTAATATGAGTTTAACAAAGAATGAACAAGTTCTCGTGTTAGAGCTATCAAAATATAATGTCTATAAGTACACAGTCACTAAATTTTGTAAGAAATTGAATATTAACCGTGGAGTTTTTTATAGAAAATACCGTAATATTTGTGATTTGTTTACTTCAGTTTTAGCTTTACAAACTAGACGGGCATTACGAAGTATTGACGGTGAAACGATGGATCGCATGTTTTACAGGATGCTGTCGAAAATAAAAGAAAATAAGACTTTCTATATTAACCTCAATAGAATTGCGCAAAACCCACAAGAATTTTATCGTGTTTTACGAAAAGAATATGCTATAGCCATAGAGAAGTATATGCGACCTAGAGGATCATTTTCGGTTCGTAAAGTTGAATTAGTAGCAAACGGAATTTATGCTATTGTTTACAATTGGGTTGTAGATGAGTGTCAACTTGATATAAGGGACGTATACCAAAGTATCCATTTATTATTGGTTCATATTGAGCAATCTATAAAAAAATCTGAGTGAACTTAAATTTTTTATAAAAAAGACTTGCAAAAGGCAAAAATAATTGCTAGTATTAATAACTGTCGTCGGGCAATGAGCCGCAAGGCAAGAGGCCTAAGAGGCAGCACAAAAAATCGAGCAAAAGCAGTTGACAAAAGCGAGCTGCTTTAGTAAGATAATAAACGCTGTCAGGGAAGACGGCAAAAAGCTCCCAGAAAAAAGTGCTTGACAAAAGCGGCTGAATCTGGGAAAATATAAAAGCTGTTTTAAAGAAGGCAGCAGGTAGTACCTTGAAAACTGAACAATGTTTTCGCAAAAATGTGCGGGTTTAACAGAACCCAAAACAAAAGAGCGAAGTCAATTTCGCAAGCAAATAAATCCGA
>NZ_REHN01000009.1:0-141771 GCF_003693025.1 Lactobacillus sp. ESL0261 | reverse complement strand
AGAAAAAGTACGGTGGCAAGAGCAAGAAGGAAACACCTGTAACCATGCCGAACACAGCAGTTAAGCTTCTTCACGCCGAGAGTAGTTGGTGGGAGACTGCCTGCGAGGGTAGGACGCTGCCGTGCTTTTTAGCAATCCGGCTTAGCTCAGTTGGTAGAGCGCTTGACTGTTAATCAAGATGTCGTCAGTTCGAGTCTGACAGCCGGAGTTTAAATTGGAGTGTTGTCCGAGTGGCTTAAGGAGCATGATTGGAAATCATGTATATGGGTTAATCCTGTATCGAGAGTTCAAATCTCTCACACTCCGTTAATAGTAATAAGAAGCTTGTAATATCAACTGTTACAAGCTTTTATTATGCTTTCGCACGGCATAAAAGTATAAAAAACGGCTCGACGTTCTGTTTTATTTCATCCGGTACTTTTGCAATTTCTTAGAATTTTGAATTAATTTATCTAGCATTCAGTCAATCCATGGCGCAATAGTGTGCTAATTTGTCGCTCTTAAATTATAGGAGAACCTCATGTGTAGACCTTAAACTTTCGAAATGAAATTCTTTTTCATTTATTCCAAAATTTTTAAAATGTTAGAGTAAAATTTTATTTACAACATTTGTGGAAGAGAAATAAATGTGAGTTTTAATGAAACTTGTTATGGTTCGTGAGATCTTGTTTCTTTTAAAATTATAATAAAACACAAATTTAGATAAATTGTGTTACAAACTTATGTGTCCTACATCAGATTACGAAGCCAAATTATCTTTTGTCGTGGCGGGAAAACCTTATTTTAAATCAAGCAACAAAATCAGCTATTCATTTTATGACGATGTAAAGAAGAAAACAGTTAGTTTCATTAGATGAAAATAGCGTTTATTCTAAGCTTCATGGATTTAAAGATTATTTTTATACTGATTTAAAGACCAAGACTAATTAGCTAAAATATAATAACAAACGCATTCAAAAGACTAAAAATAGTGTTCAAAATTCCAAGCCTCAAGGTATTGTTAGTGCTAATAGTGTTGTTTCACCTAGAGTCAGTAAAAACGTTTAAATGACTTCATATTAAGTGATCAAGTTAAGTTTTTTCAAGTAGCTGCAAAATTAAGAAAAATAAACAAATATAACACCAACAAGTATATCTTTAAAATTGAAGATAGAGTAGGATTGCCTTGCAGTTAATTAAAGATGGCTGGCCAGCTAATGTTAAAGTGGTCAGAAGAAATATGAACGAACTGGGCTTAGGGTTTAAAAGCCAATAAATGAAATTGGTGTAAGTGTTCTTGTTTTTGCCATATAGTTGGTAAGATTTCACTTAATTTAATTAAACTCAGCTGCTTTTACTTAAGACCAAATAAGAAATAGTACGCGGATATTACTGAATTTCATCTTAGGGGACAAATGATTTATTTGTCAACCATTTTGGATGGCTATGTTGGCGATATAGATTCCTACTCAATTTCAGGGCATCTTAATATGGAACTGGTAGTGTCAATGTTGGATAAAATTTTTCCTAAACATCAGGCTTTAAATGCTTGTGATTTCCATACAGTGTAATATCAAAAATTCGATTTATCAGAGTGTATTGAATTTACATGGCATTATTCAAAACGTGTAGCGCAAATGAAATACAATGCACGAGCGGATAGTGGAGAACTTCTTGGCTTGATTAAAACGAAAATGTTTTACGTCCAGGAATATAAGTACCATAATCTGCAAGAACTAACTAAAGAAATTGCGTAATAACACTGAAAGAAATAAAGACAGACCAAAAGGCTTGACTCCGAATGAATACCGGACTCAAGCCTTAAAGAAATTATGTTAATTTTTATCAAAATTTTAGGACTAAAAACATAATATAAATTTAAATTAGTCTTTTTTCATTAATAATAAGATCAATTGAATTGTCTTTTCTTTTTAAAATGTTTTTCATCAATCAAATTAATGGAATAAAACCCCTAAAGTTATGTTTTATAAACGAATTAAATGAATTAATAAAATTAAATAGGTTTGGCTTCTATAATGCTTGTGATTTTAGTAGTTAGTCTTCTACTAATTTTATTTTAGGAACATCAGAAGTTATTATTTCACCTTTATTTAATTCAACATGAATTTTTGATACCTGGCCGTAGTCTTTATCAGGGTGCTTTGCTAAAATTTCATTAATGTCATCTTCACCATTGTCAGAGAATATGTTTCCAGTTCCTCGTACAGCTTTAATAGTATAATCGCCAGGTTTGATATCTTTACCTACTGTCCAACTGCCGGGGGTTATTATCTTTCTAAAAATACGTTTGTCTGGAGTTGGGATTAGTTTTGTTGATTCAATTCCGTCAATCTTTATCTTTTCTCCTGCTTTTAAGTCAGTGGTGTACGAAGAAAGTTTCATCCATGTATCATCCTCAGTTGGCCCTAAAATGACATTTATATTACGATCATTAGGACTGTTTCGTGAAAATAGATTGCCACTACCTGAGACGGCCTTAATTACATAACGCCCTGGTTTAATCTCTTTACCGACTTTATGAGTACCCGCCGACAGTGTTACTGCTTTAGCAGTATTTTTCTCTATTACTACTTTTTTGCTTTGTCGATTGTTACTTCCACCTTTATCACCTGATTTGTTCGTATCATCAGCTGAACATCCTATCAAAGAAAAGATGAATAAGCTTGTTATTAAAAATGATAAGGTTTTTTTTTGATTACCCATTACTTCCTCCCAAAGATTTACTACCATAGGTTTAATGTCGCTGGCGTTATGGACAAAATATGAACCTTTATATTTAAGATTTTTAATGTAACAAAAACTTTATATAATTAAATTAAAAAATTTCATGTGATGCTTTTTTTTAATTCTAGTATAAATAATTATTATAGAAGATACAAGAATAGATTATTTTAAGTGACAATTTTTCAATATCAAAATATATTGTACTTTTTTAAAAAAAGTTGAAGTAGGATAAAATCTAACAAATGTATAAGAAAACTCTTTTATCAGAAAATAAAAATTTTTAATGGAATGTGAGAGATTTAAACTTTCGATATAAAATTTTCAATCATACTCCCCAAAATTAAGATGAAAAATACATAGAGATTAAACTCCGATTGTCATACTTGATCCAACAACTTCTTGAATAGTAGTCAAGCATTCTTCACCCGATCTAGTTATATCCTTACTCTTTAATATAAAAAAGAATTGAAAAAAGTTTAGTTAATTCATAGAAATTAATATTAATTAACAGAATCCTACAAAAATTTCAAAAAAATGTAGACATAAATAGAAACTTATGCTAAATTATTAAGAGTGGTCGAGAGATGACAACAAAATGGAGGATTAGCTCAGCTGGGAGAGCATCTGCCTTACAAGCAGGAGGTCACAGGTTCGAGCCCTGTATCCTCCATAATAATGGTGGTGTGAAGGGAAGTTCGCGCCGCCATTATTTATTGATTTAATAAATTGAATCCTTGCATTTTCTTTCAGAATAGGTATACTATTGAATGTGCTTTGATTCAGAATAATGACCCGTTGGTCAAGCGGTTAAGACATCGCCCTTTCACGGCGGTAACATGGGTTCAAATCCCGTACGGGTCACTTTGGAGGATTAGCTCAGCTGGGAGAGCATCTGCCTTACAAGCAGGAGGTCACAGGTTCGAGCCCTGTATCCTCCATCGTTCTATGGCTACCGAACATACGGTAGCTTTTTTTATTATCAATATAATATATAAGAACATAGAACGGAAATTTTAAAAAATCGGTTCAAGTCCTGAGAGGATCCTTAAATGGAGATGCCTTGTAACCGAATAGCTATTGTCTATAGGGGGACTAATATGGAAAAACGTTTGTTTACTTCAGAATCTGTTTCTGAAGGTCATCCAGACAAGATTGCTGATCAAATTTCTGATGCAATTTTGGATGCTATTATTGCCAAAGACCCACAGGCTCATGTAGCCTGTGAGACCATCGTAAATACTGGCATTGTCTATGTCTTTGGTGAAATATCAACCAGTGCTTATGTTGATATTCAAGGAATTGTTCGCAAGACAGTTTTAAGAATTGGCTATGATAAACCAGAACTTGGTTTTGATGGCAATAATTGCGCCGTCTTAATTGATATTGATGAACAATCACCTGATATTGCTCAAGGCGTTGATCATTCTCTTGAAACGCGTGAAAATCAATCTGACGAAGATCAGCTTGATCAAATTGGGGCGGGAGATCAAGGCTTAATGTTTGGTTTTGCAATCAATGAAACGCCTGAATTAATGCCTTTGCCTATTTCGCTTGCCCATCGTTTGATGAGACAGGTTGCCAAGCTACGTAAAGATGGTACTTTAACTTGGCTTAGACCTGATGCTAAGGCAGAAGTGACTGTTGAATATGATGAAAAACAAAAACCAACACGTGTAGATACCGTTGTTATTTCAACACAAACCGATGATCAGGTTTCAAACGAAGAAATTCGTCAAGCTATGATTGATTTGGCAATTAAAAAGGTAATACCTGCTAAATACCTTGATGAAAAGACCAAGTTCCTGATTAACCCATCAGGTCGCTTTGTTATTGGTGGACCTAAAGGTGATTCAGGATTGACTGGACGTAAAATTATTGTTGATACTTACGGTGGTTATGCTCGCCACGGTGGTGGTGCATTTTCAGGAAAAGATCCGACAAAAGTTGACCGCAGTGCCAGTTACGCTGCCAGATATGTGGCTAAAAATATCGTGGCTGCAGGATTGGCAGATCGCTGTGAAGTACAATTAGCTTATGCAATTGGCGTTGCCCATCCAGTTTCAGTTATGGTTGATACAGCCGGAACCGGCAAAGTAAGTGATGAACTTTTAACAAAAGCAGTACGTAAAGTCTTTGACTTGCGCCCAGCTGGGATAATTAAAATGCTTAATTTAAGGCGGCCGATTTATGAGCAAACAGCAGCTTACGGACACTTTGGCAGAACAGATATTGATTTACCATGGGAGCAAACGGACAAAGTTCAAGATCTTTTAAATTTTGTTCATGAAAATAAATAATTTAAGCAGCTAATGAAGGAGTTGTAATTGTGAAGAAGACAAATGTACGAGTAGTAATGATTGCGATTTTTATGACGACATTTATGACCGCCATCGAAGGTACAATCGTTTCTACTGCAATGCCGACAATTGTTTCCGATCTGAATGGATTAGAAATTATGAATTGGGTTGTTTCAATATTTTTGTTTATGACTGCTGTGTCAACTCCTTTATATGGCAAATTAGCAGACAGCTTTGGTCGTAAACCAATTTTTCTATTTGGAATAGCTCTTTTTGTGATTGGGTCTGCTCTTTGTGGTCAGGCTCAGAATATGGTTGAACTAATTTTATTCCGTGTTATTCAGGGACTGGGTTCTGGAGCTGTTCAACCAGTTGCGATGACCATAATTGCGGATTTATATAGTCTGGAAAAAAGAACAAAAATGCTGGGTCTCAACTCTGGTTTTTGGGGCGTAGCTTCAGTCATTGCTCCATTACTTGGTGGCTTTATTGTGCAAAATCTTTCTTGGCACTGGGTTTTCTACATTAATGTGCCAATTGGTATCATTGCACTTTTATTAATAATCTTTTTCCTTAAGGAACCGAAGAATAAGCAAAAGACTAAACTTGACGTTAAAGGAACATTTTGGCTAGTTGTTTTGCTTTTGACCTTAATGTTTACATTACAAGATCTTGGCACCATTAAACCGCTTATTTTAGCGGCTTTGGTTGCTTTAATCATCGTTAGTACAATTATCTTTTATCATGAAGAAAAGCGTGCCGCTGACCCGATAATGCCACTTTCAATGCTCGAGGGCAGAGAGTTCTTGGCTGTCAATATGATTACTCTGCTTGTAGCAGGGGTAGTAATTGGCTTTGAGTTTTATATTCCAACTTGGATGCAGGGCATTAACGGAACTTCTGCTACAATAGCAGGTTTTGCCGTAACTCCAAGTTCTGTTATGTGGGTTGTAGGTTCATTTTTGATCGGGGGCATGCTAAGTCGCTGGGGTGTAAGAAAAACCTTCTTTGGATTGCTTACAGTTCTTTTAGTGGCTGATTGTATGTTACTGCTTGTTCCTATTCATACTCCGTTTTGGGTATTTTGCGTCATAGCAACGCTTAATGGCTTTTCCTTTGGTGGAGTTCTAACCGCATCACAGGTTAGGTCACAGGTTTTAGTTTCTAAAGAAAATATTGGTGTTGCCACTTCCTTTAACACATTAATGAGGTATTTAGGTCAGACTATGATGGTTTCCATTTTTGGTATTACCTTCAATACTGTGGTGGCACATCAACTTGCAAAACATCCGAATTTAACACCAGACATGATGAACAAAATAGTTTCATCGGCTAAAGCCCAAGAACTATCTGCGACCTTAATTCCACAATTAAGGCAAGTACTTTTTAGTGCTTTAAAAGGGGTTTACTTCGTTTCGCTTGTTGCTATATTAATATCTGTTATTTTTAACTGTATTTATAAAAGCAAAGAGAAAGCTAATTAGTAATTCGATTTATAACAGACCTGCTGGTTTATTCGCCAGCAGGTTTTTTATTAGTAGAAATAATTTGCCTGAAAAATTATAATAAATAATATTAAACTTAATAAGTAATTGGAGTATTAAAAAAATGGCAAGGGAAATTACTAATTGGCGTTCCTTAGGTGGTTACACTGGATTTGAAGGAAGAAAAGTAAAAGACGGGTTACTTTTTAGATGTGGACAATTGTATAACTTGACTCCTTATCAAAAAGAACAAGTACAAGATAAATATCAAATTAAGAGAGTTTTTGATTTTAGGGGCGAGGAAGAAAGAAAACAATTTCCGGATTATTTGTGGTCCGGATTAGATTATGTTGTAATTGATGTTTTAAAAGATGCTCAGGTTAATCAAGCCAGTGTTGATGAAATTGTTTCTGGTAATAATCAGGCTGAAGAAGATATGCTTACCACCTATGAAGAATTAGCTTTACAGAAATCTGCTCAAAATGGCTACCATCAATTTTTAATGACTCTCATAAATGATCCTGTTCCGACAGCATTTCATTGTTTTGCAGGCAAAGATCGCACAGGAGTGGCAGCAGCTTTAATTTTGAAAAGCCTGGGAGTAAGTGATGATCAAATCTTAACGGATTATCTAAAAACTATTAAGGCGCGCAAGCAGGAAAATCAGGAAATTTTGGACTACCTAAGAGACCAATTAACAAGCTCACAATTAAAAGATGTTGCTATAGCTTTAACGGTTCAAAAGTCATATTTAGAACGGTATTTTTCTGCCATTAGGCAAAATTATGGGGATTTTGATAATTACCTGATTAAAGGACTGAATTTACCGAGTGATTTTAAGAGCAAAATGAGGCAAATTTATTTGGTATAAAATTTAATTGAAAATAAAAAAAGATATGTTTCTTAAATTTTGGAACCATACCATTTTTTTAGTTTTTGACTTGCTTCATAATTGATTTCAAATAATAGTACCTACCAATATAAAGTATTTACAATATTAGTTTTATTTTTAAACTATAGTAACTATTTACTTTATGAAATTAATTTTTAGATGACATTCTGACAAAAATAGGCTAGATTTGAAGAAAGTAGTTTTAATTATTCAAATTTTTACAAGGGAGAAAAAATGCAACACAACGATTATATTAAAAGTTTAAAACTTGAACCCCATCAGGAAGGTGGCTGGTTCAGGCAAGTTTATACTAGTGACAAAAAATTTTATGATGAAGACAGCAATGGAAATCGATTTTATTACACTTCAATTTACTTTTTGCTTGATGATACCAGTTGTTCTCACTTTCACCGACTGAACCATGATGAAATGTGGTATTACCACGATGGAGAAGCGATTACTATTCATTGTATTTCTCCAGAAGGTAAATACACTGCTGTAAAGTTAGGCAAAAATGTTTCAGCTGGAGAATATATGCAGTTTAAAGTTCCCAAACACACCATTTTTGCATCTGAAGTTACTAAACCAAACAGTTTTTGTTTAGTAAGCTGTGTTGTTTCACCAGGATTTGATTATCATGACTTTGAGATGCTTAAAAAGTCAGATTTATTAAAACAGTGCCCTGGATATCAAGATGTCATTAATCGCTTAGCAATTGACTGAGCTAAAATTCTAAATTAAGGTAGCAAAAAAGAGTTCGAATTATCACTAATTGATAAGAACTCTTTTTTAGTTAATAAATAGTACTTTGTGCTCTTTGATTTTCTAAGTAATAATGGTAAAGGAAGGAATATCCGATTAAAAGAAATGCGATTCCTTCTAAAAACCCGCCAACTACGTCAGAAGGGTAGTGAACGTGGTTGAAAATCCTTGTATAACCAATTAATATTGGAAAGCAGGCCCAAATGATGCACAATACAGTTTTAGTGGCTTTATTTTTTATTAATAAAATTGTTAAAACAATCAAAATTCCAAATAAAGTGGCACTGCCAACAGAGTGACCAGATGGGAAACTATATCCGTGAGCTGCCACAAGGTGGTGGGTAAGCGGTCTGTGACGAGCTATTGCGTGTTTGATGATCCAGTTGTAACCATTAGCCGCAATCATTGTTCCGGCGGAAAAAAACGCATAAGCAAATTTTCTGCAAAATGCTAAAACAATTACCAAGATGATTGTTTCAATCATAATTACATTGGTATTGCCTAAATTGGTAAATGTTGTAGCAAATTTGATTACTGCAGGATTGTTATTGCAAATAATATTTATGACAGTTTGATCAAATTTTTGGATAAACTGGTTTTCGGAAGCAACTAAAATTGCCCAAGCTGCATAAGCAATCAAAAAGATTGTAGCAGGTACTATGGTGTCTCTTTTTGTCTGAATTGTTTTGTTCAAAAACTTTCTCCCCTTGTTTTTTTTATTCATTGTGGTAAATTATAATCATTATTGGTCAAAAAATAAAGATCAGGAACTAGTAGCAATTTTGTTTTTCTATAGAGAAGAGTCGGAAGGTGCAAGACTTGAAAAATAGGTTGTGAACTGAGCCTGGAACAAATCTAACGTTTGCTATCCGCGTTAAGGGGCATGAGTGTCGCACTTTTGGTGCGGAACTTAGGTGGTACCGCGATTATTCGTCCTATGAAAAAATATTTCATAGGACTTTTTTTATGAGGTAAAAAATATGTACAATCACAAAGTTGTAGAAAAAAAATGGCAGGATTACTGGGAAAAAAATCAAACATTTAAAACCAGTAATGACCCGAAAAAGAAAAATTATTATGTTTTAGATATGTTTCCTTTTCCATCCGGTAAAGGACTGCATGTAGGACACCCAGAAGGTTACACAGCAACCGATATTGTCGCACGAATGAAGCGCAGTCAAGGCTATAACGTCCTTCACCCAATGGGTTGGGATGCTTTCGGTCTTCCGACTGAACAGTATGCTCTCCAAACTGGACAAGATCCGGCCGTTGTTACTACTGAAAATATTGCCAATTTTAAAAGACAGTTGAATACTTTGGGCTTTTCTTACGATTGGAACAGGGAACTTGCAACTTGTGATCCAAAATATTACAAGTGGACCCAATGGACATTTGAACAAATGTATAAAAATGGTCTAGCCTATGAGGCTGAAGCCCCTGTTAACTGGTCGCCAGATTTGGGTACAGTTGTTGCCAACGAAGATATTGTTGATGGTAAGACTGAACGTGGTGGTTACCCAATCTATCGCCGTAACATGAAGCAATGGATGCTTAGAATTACTAAATATGCTGACCGTTTGCTTGCTGGTTTAGACAATCTTGATTGGCCAGAAAACATTAAGGAAATGCAACGGAACTGGATTGGTCGCTCTGTAGGCGCACAAATTACTTTTAAGATTAAAAATTCCAATGAAACTTTTGATGTCTTTAGTACGCGTCCGGACACTTTATTTGGTGCAACTTACGCTGTATTAGCTCCAGAAAATGAATTAGTTCAAAAAATTATGACTGATGGTCATAAAGATGAAGTCAATGCCTATATTAAACAAATTGAATCTAAGTCCGACCTTGAAAGAACAGATCTAAATAAAACCAAGACAGGTGTCTTTACAGGTGCTTATGCAATTAATCCTGTAAATAATGAAGAAATTCCTATCTGGATTGCTGACTACGTACTTGGCAGTTATGGTACTGGTGCAGTTATGGCAGTTCCTGCACACGATACACGTGATTATGAGTTCGCTCAGAAATTCAATTTGCCTATTAAGGCCGTTATCAAAGGTGGAGATATTGCACAAGAAGCCTATACTGGTGATGGTCCACACATAGATTCTGAGTTCCTAAACGGGCTCAACAATGCAGAAGCTAAAGAGAAAATTGTGGCCTGGCTCACTGAACACCATGCTGGAGAGAAAAAGGTTAATTACAAGTTACGTGACTGGGAATTTAGTCGTCAGCGTTATTGGGGCGAGCCAATTCCAGTAATTCACTGGGAAGATGGAGAAACAACGCTGGTTCCAGAAGATGAATTACCGCTCGTTTTACCTCATGCTACTGACATCAAGCCCTCAGGAACACCTGAGAGTCCATTAGTTAATCTTAAAGACTGGGTTAATGTAGTTGATAAAAACGGACGCAAGGGTAAGCGTGAAACTAATACTATGCCTAATTGGGCTGGTTCATCATGGTACTTCTTACGTTTTGTTGACCCACACAATGATAATAAATTAGCTGATTACGAATTGCTCAAGAAGTGGATGCCGGTTGACCTTTATATCGGTGGTGCAGAACATGCTGTACGACACCTGCTCTATGCAAGATTTTGGAACATGGTTTTATATGATCTGGGAGTTATTCCGAATGAAGAGCCGTTCCAAAAATTATTTAATCAAGGATTAATTCTTAAAGATCATGATAAAATGTCCAAGTCAAAAGGCAATGTTGTTAACCCAGATGACGTGATCGATGAGTACGGTGCAGACAGTCTGAGAATGTACGAAATGTTCATGGGACCTCTTGATGCTTCTATTGACTGGGATGATAATGGTCCTGCTTCTACCAAGAAGTTCTTGGACAGAGTTTGGCGTTTATTTGTTAACGATTTAGACCTTAAAGCTATTCCTCAAGAAAATATTGTGTCTGAAAATGATGGCACCTTAGATAAAATATATAACGAAACTGTTAAGAAAGTTACCGAGGACTTCGATAATTTACATTTCAACACCGCAATTTCTCAATTAATGGTCTTCATTAACGCAGCACAAAAAGCTAAAACTATTCCAAGAAAATATGCGGAAGGCTTTATTACCCTCTTGGCGCCTATTGCTCCTCATATGATGGAAGAAATTTGGCAAATATTTGGTCATGATGAATCTGTTACGTTTGCAAAATGGCCAACCTATGACCCGGCTAAATTAGTTGAGTCAACGGTTGAGATTATGGTACAAGTTAATGGTAAACTGCGTGGGAATTTTACAGCTGCTGTTGGTTTGGATAAAGATGAAGTTCAGAAGGAGGCACTGGCTCTACCACATGTACAGAAGTTTTTACAAGGCAAAGACGTAAAAAAGGTCATTGTTGTACCGAATAAAATTGTCAATATTGTAGCTAAATAAAGTTAATTTTTCCTAAAGTGCAAAGTATATTTGTTGTTAATTGACTTTTTTCATTCACAATAATATAGTTAGTAAACTAGATTTAGGGAATATTAATGAGAGAAAATAATTTATCTGAAAAAAATACACAAAATACCTTCATTAGGGGCAGTGCATGGATGACTTTTGGCTCTATTACGTCACGTATTTTAGGAGCACTCTATATTATCCCATGGTTTTATTGGATGTCACCTTACGGCAATATTGCCAATGCATTAACTGCTAGAAGTTATAATATCTATAGTATTTTTATTTTAATATCTACAGCAGGTATTCCTGGCGCCGTTGCGAAACAGGTGGCAAAATATAATGCGCTTAATGAGTATGGTATCGGACGTAAGCTTTTTCATCGTGGTCTGATTTTAATGGTAATTTTGGGTATCATTTCAGCTGCAATAATGTACTTTGCTTCGCCTTTTTTGGCTTCTAATGGTTCGCAGATTGATCCCAGACAAGTAAAAGTCATGCGTAGTCTGTCATATGCCATCTTGATAATCCCTGTTTTAAGCATTATGAGGGGATATTTTCAGGGATATGAGGATATGATGCCATCAGCCATGTCTCAGTTTGTAGAGCAATTGGCACGAGTTATCTGGATGTTATTAACTGCCTATATAATTATGCAGGTGCAACACGGTAACTTTGTTGACGCTGTTGTGCAATCAAATTTAGCTGCAGCAATCGGAGCAATTTTTGGAATTGCCGTACTATCTTGGTTTTTGCTTTCGCGGCGTAACAAGCTTAATGAATTAGTTGAAAATTCTAATAATGAAATACAAGTTTCAACATCTGCTCTTTTTGCAGAAATTATTGCTCAGGCAGTTCCGTTTATTATTATTGATGCAGGAATACAGCTTTTTTATCTGGTAGATCAGTATTCTTTTCATCCAATGATTGCCAGTTTAATCAATGCATCCAATAATACAATTGAGACTTGGTATGCGTTATTTGCTCTAAATGCTAATAAGCTGATTATGATTATTGTGTCTCTTTCCAGTGCAATGGCAGTGACAACAATTCCTTTGTTGTCTGCAGCACACACAAAGCATGACTTTCACGGAATTTCAAATCAAATAGGTAACACTTTAGATTTATTTCTATTTGTCATGATTCCGGCCTCTTTTGGTATGGCAGCAATTTCTACACCGGTTTATACAATTTTTTATGGTTATGACAAGTTAGGTTCAAATGTTTTATATCTTTCATCATTTACAGCAATAAGTTTAGGTTTATTCACTGTATTGATGGCAATTTTACAAGGCCTGTCAGAAAATGGTCTTGCAATTAAATATTTAGTATTAGGACTAATTATTAAAATTTTAATGCAGTATCCAATGATCTATTTGTTTAAGGTTTTTGGTCCACTGATTGCCACTAACTTAGGGATGCTCGTTATTATCTTTATGGCTTTAAAACACCTTAAAGTCGGCTATAATTTTAACCAAGATCGAACAAGAAGGCGTTTTATCGGAATTACCGCATTTTCTGTAATCATGTTTTTAATCGTTTTGGCAGTAGAAAAGGGACTTGAGCTTTTCCTGAACCCTGCAAGCAGTTTGCAGTCATTAATCATTGTAGTTATATCCATTTTAGTGGGCTGCGTATTTTACGGATTTGCGGCAATTAAGTCTGATCTGGCACAGAAAATTTTGGGAGATAAAATTATTCCTATCTTAGAAAAATTGCATATTCATGCATAAGTGTGAAGCTAATATTAAAACTTGGTACCGTAATAAAAACGGTATCAAGTTTTTTGCTTTGACCTAAATATATTTAGAACTACTTTGTTAATCGACTTATATTAGCTTTTTAAAGTTAAATGAAAAACTCTTTGCTAACTGAATTAAAACTCGGTAAGCAAAGAGTTTATTAATTTAAACCGAAATGTAATATTTATTTTATTGACCTACTTTTTAAGCATGCAATTATTTATAATTCAAAGTATAGTCTACACAGTCAATAATCTTCTGCATACCTTTAAACAAAGCATCTTTTTCGGTAGATAAAGAAATTCTAAAGTATCTGTCAGAATACTCGAAATCACTACCTTTGGCGACAATTACATGAAAGTGGTCTTCTAATAGCTTATAGTACAAATCAACATCTTGGATTTCATCAGGAATTTTAATAAATATATATAAGCCTCCCAGATACTTTGAGAAAGCAAAATATTTACTTGCAGAAAGCAGCTTAGTCAGTTTTTTACCTCTTTGTCCAATTTCTTCAATGTGATGGGTATATTTCTCTGGTTCTTCTAAAATTATTTCACCAATGAATTGACTAATAGTTGGGGCACTAAAGGTGATTCCCTCATTATAATAACCGTCTTGCTTAATAATATCGGCAGGAGCAATCACATAGCCTAGACGTATTCCTGGGGTAGCAAAAGTCTTGGAAAAACTGCTGACTAATATTTGATGAAAAATGTCAGTTGAGACTGGTTGATATTTGTAGGTGCTCGGATAGTCACTATAAACATGATCATCAACTATAAAAATATTGTTTTCCGCACAAAGTTTATTCAAGAAGTTACGGTCTGTTTTTGAAATAGTTGCACCAGTAGGGTTATTAGGATAGTTAATGATAATAGCCTTGGTATTTCGATTTACTGCGTTTTTGATTTGGTCTTTTGGTAATGCAAAATCGGGAGCCTCTGATTTGACTATCACTGGCTTTGCGCCTACTCCTGCAATTAAATTTAAGTACGAAGGGAAAAAGGGAGCAATAACTATAATTTCATCACTTTGAGATTTGATGATTGACTTTAAGGATAAAAATGCACCATGTAAGCATGACACTGTGATTTGGATGTTATCTACATCAATATCTTTTATGCCATATTTTTCTTTGTAATATGTCACAATTTCTTTTCTGAGTTTTGGCAGACCCATACCCGGAGTGTATCCGTTGCCTTCATTTGCGACTCTTTTTACCAGCTTGTCAATTATTCTTTTGTTTATTCCAGAACGAAAATCCCCAATAGATAAGTCAATGTAATCCGATGGTAGTATATTAACGTCTAAGCTCATAATATATTAACCTTTCTTTAAGTAAATTATTGTATAAATCATATTATTTAATTCGAAAAAGGTCAAATTGCACAAAAATAAATTCAGGTCTAATTTTTCATATAATCGAATTTGAATTAAACTTGAATTTTGAGTAAGACAAATAAATTTATTTTTTAAAAATTTAGTACTTATGAAATTCACCGTCAGGAGTGTCATTACCGTGATCCTTTTCAGGCATAACAATTGCAGCAATAATATATAAAAGCAATCCTGTAAAGAATGAAAACAATATTAAGGCTCCGCCTCCAATCCTGGTCCACGCTTTATCCCAGCCAAAGTATTCTGCGACTCCGCCAAAGACACCGGAGACAATCTTATCCTCAGATTTTGTTAAACGTTTTTGCATGACTATACCTCCTTTTACTATAATTTTAATACAAAAAAATCATTTAAGTACAATTGAAAACATATTTTTAAAAATAATATGTAATTAAATATAATTCTTTAGCAAAATTAAGAGACGTAACAAAAACTCTGCGAAATACCATTGATCCTGTTAATAAGTATAGTAATTTTCAACACTAATATAAGCTATCAACTTTTGCTCAGTTTTAGTTAAATTGGCTGTTGCTGTTAGGAAACCATTGCCACTGTCAATTATGAAGTTCTTAATAATACACTAGAAATAAGGAAAAATAGAAAACAAAAATCGTAAAATAATTGAACAAGAGGAATTAAATAAATATTTAGGAAAAAGCAAAAGAGCTAGTTCCACAATGGACCAGCTCTTACTAGTTTAACGTGATGCCCCGAAAAAGATTCGAACTTTCACTTAGTTACCTAAACAGCGACCTGAACGCTGCGCGTCTGCCAATTCCGCCATCGGGGCTTATTATTTTTAGCACAGTAATAATCATACCAAAAATTTGGTAAAATGTAAGCATAAAACTTAAAATAATCCAAAAAATATCAGGGAAGGGAGAATCACACTTGAAAAAGAAAGCAAAAGCCATCATTCTATTTTTTATCAGCTTTTTATTACTGGCATTTCCAGTTGACGTGTATGCTGCTTCAAAATTGCCTGATAATTATGATCAAGATAAAGTAGCTATCGATGCTAAAGCAGCTATAGCAATTGACAGTATGACTGGACAATTATTGTATGGCAAAAATATTAATCAGCCATTGCCCATAGCTTCAATGACAAAACTGGTAACCGCATATTTAACCCTAAAGGCAATTGATCAGGAAAAAATCAATTGGAACACTAAGGTTACGCCTACTCGGCAAATTTTTGCCGTTGCCAGTAACAGAGAGTATTCAAACGTTCCCTTGCGTATGAAGCACACGTATACGATTAGACAATTGTATCAAGCAACCTTAATTGAATCCGCTAACGGAGCCGCAATGATGTTAGCAGAAGCAATTAGTGGTTCTCAGGTTGCGTTCGTTAAGCAAATGAGACAGCAGCTGCAAAAATGGGGCATTAAAGATGCTCGTATTTATACAACCTGCGGATTGCCCAACAAAAGCGTTGGTAATGATGCTTATCCTGGGGCAGGTAAAAATGATGAGAACATGTTGTCTGCCAAGGATATGGCTATTGTAGGTCAGAAATTAATACAGGATTATCCTGAAGTACTTAAGACTACTAAAATTGCTAAAATGGACTTTATTGACCAAAATATGGCAACGCCAATGAGCAATTTTAACTGGATGCTAAAAGGGATGCCGCAATATCATAAAAATCTAAAAATAGATGGTTTGAAAACAGGAACTACTGATGCTGCAGGTGCTTGTTTCATTGCGACTGCACCTCATCGTGGTGGGCGAATAATTACTGTAATAATGGGAGCAAAACATGTTACCAACACTGATCCTGCCCGTTTTATTCAAACAGCTAAACTGCTCAATTACGTTTATCAAAAATACGAGCCCTTGATTTTTCAGCGTAATGAAGTAATTATTGGTCACACTAATATGGCAGTTCACGATGGACAAGCCAGGCAGATAAATATTGGTATCAAAAATAAAGCACTGATCTGGATACCACGAAATGGCTCTAAATTTCAGGTGGGTTTAACATCCAAAACTGTTGAAGCTCCAGTAGAAAAAGGGCAAAAAATCAACGCTTATTACTTTAAGACCGGCAAAAACAAAATTATTTCACTGCAAAGTCCTAATGGCCTATTGTTGCCCGCCCATGCTTTAGAATCAACTAATAGAGTAAACATTTTTGTAAGGTTTTGGCGCTGGCTATTTGGAGGCTAATATGGCAGTAATTACAGAAGATATTTTGACTAAAGTAATAAAAAAAAGACCAAGTAATTCTCACAAAGGCAATTACGGCAGGGTCTTATTAATAGGTGGCAGTGAAAACTATGGTGGTGCAATTATCATGGCAGCCGAGGCTGCACTTAATAGTGGTGCTGGACTAATTTCTGTGGCTACCCATGCAGTGAACCTGAATGCACTGCATGCGCGTAATCCTGAGGTCATGTTTATTGACTGGCATGACCGGAATTTGGTAAATTTAATGAAAAAAATGGATGTTATCGTTTGTGGACCAGGTTTAGGATCCAGCACGTTTACTCGGCAATTAATGTCAACGATATGTCAAAATGTTTCTCAAAATCAAATATTGATTTTGGATGCAAGTGCTTTGGACATGATTGGTCAGGATGCAAAGATAATTCCAACTCAAATCGGTTTAGTGGTCATAACACCACATCAGATGGAATGGCAAAGGTTGAGTCAAATTAGAATCCCATATCAGACTGACAGTGCGAATTTAAATGCTTTGAAAAAGATTTTTCCTACACAAAATGCTGTTTTGGTTTTAAAATCAAATCACACTCACATTTATACCAAAGCTAATCAAATTTTTGTAAATCCGTTAGGCAACCCTGGCATGGCCACGGGTGGAATGGGAGATACATTAGCAGGTATTATTGGTGGCTTTACAGCTCAATTTGGTAATAATTTGGATTCTGTTCTGGCCGCAGTTTTTATTCATTCTTTAGCAGGCGATAAAATTGCTGAAAATAATTATGTGGTGCGACCGACTGAAATAAGTGCAATGTTGCCTCAGCTAATGAGTCAATATGCTAATTAGATATTTTACGTTAAAAATTTGGTTGGGAGAAAGGTTATAACATGAAGAAAAGTCTTTTAAAAGTTCTTACTGCTTTTTGTGTTTTATTAATATGTGCTATTAGTCTGGCACGAATTTCAATGCCATCTCAGCCAGAAACTAAAAACTCAACTAAGGAAGCGAAGAAAACAGCTGTTATTAAAACCGCAGCATCTTATCGACCGTACCGGGACCCAAAGGATTTACGTTCTCCTTTTAATTGGAAAAAGCCAAGTGAGACAAAGCCTTATCCTAAAATTAAGCATCTCGAAAATGACTTAACAATTAGAGTCTCCCTCAAGGGTAATCGAGTTTACATCTTGCGGGGTAATAAACGAGTGTACACCATGCTGGCAAGTGCTGGTTTGTTTAAAAAAGGCAAGTCATTGACACCAACAGGAAATTATAAAATTAAAAATGGTCGTGGAGACTCTTTTTATAATCCTGAATTAAATGAAGGTGCTAATAACTGGACTAGTTGGGACAAAGAAAATGTTTATCTTTTCCATTCCGTTCCTACGAAAGGCAACGGCAAATACAATATTAAAGAGGCTGAAAAGCTAGGTGTCAAGCCTGCCTCTCATGGCTGTATCAGATTAAGCGTTCCTGATTCACGCTGGTTGGCTGAAAATATTCCAGTAGGTACCAAAGTAATTATCAAAAATAACTAAAAAATTTGGCTCAGCTTTCATTTCCTGTTATAATCTTTTGGTGAAAGTGGTTAGGAGTAGTAGGCATTTTTTTAGAAAAGCGAGCTTGAGTTGGTGAAAGTCAAGCTGGAAGAATGACTGAAGGCGTGTCTAACTAATAATTTAGCAAATTTAATAAGCGGATACTTTGTATCAAATAGAGTGGTACCGCGGGTTATAACTCGTCTCTTCTTCAAATAATGAGGAAGAGACTTTTTTTGGCATTTAGGAGGAAAAATGGATTTTAAAGATAAGGTAGTTGACTTAATCGCTAGTCAGGTTGACCTTCCCAAAGATCAAATCAATTCATTAATTGAAAGACCAAAAAATGAAAAAATGGGTGACTATGCTTTTCCAGCCTTTGCATTGGCAAAAGTGCTGCATCAAAATCCTGTAGTTATTGCGCAAAATATTGCAGACAAACTAAAAAGCAGCGACTTTGCTTCAATTAAAGCTGTTGGACCCTACGTTAATTTTTCTATCAATCACAGCAAGTTGATTTCACAAACTCTCACAGAAATCTTGCAACAAAAAGAACATTATGGTGACCAAAAATTGGGAGAGGGGAATGTTCCTATTGATATGTCTAGCCCCAACATTGCAAAACCAATGTCGATGGGGCACTTAAGGTCAACAGTAATTGGCAATTCAATTGCCAAGACCCTGCAAAAAGTTGGTTACACACCAATTAAAATCAACTATTTAGGTGATTACGGCACACAATTTGGTAAATTAATAGCGGCCTACAAGCACTGGGGTGTGGAAGAAGACGTTAAAAAAGACCCGATCATGAATTTATTTAAATATTACGTCAAGTTCCATAAAGAAGCTGAAAAGCACCCTGAGCTTGAAGATGAAGGTCGGGCGTGGTTTAAGAAACTAGAAGAGGGTGATCCAGAAGCAGTTAAATTATGGCAATGGTTCCGGGATGTTTCTTTAGCCGATTTCAACCGTATTTACAAAGAATTGGGAGTCACTTTTGATTCATATAAAGGTGAGGCTTTCTTTAACGATAAAATGCAACCCGTGATTGATGAGCTGAAAGAAAAAGGACTTTTGCATGAGTCTCGTGGTGCACAAGTGGTTGACATGGATGAAGATGAAAATCCAGCTTTGATTGTTAAATCAGATGGCACTAGCATCTACTTGACACGTGATCTGGCAGCTGCGATTTATCGTATGAAAACTTATCATTTTGTTAAAATGCTTTATGTGGTCGGCAACGAACAGGCTCAGCATTTTGTAGAATTAAAATCTGTTTTGAAAAAAATGGGTTATGATTGGGCTGATGAAATTTACCATGTTCCTTTTGGCTTGATTACTCAAAATGGTAAAAAGTTATCTACTAGAAAAGGCAATGTGGTTTTTCTTGATCAAGTGTTACAAGACGCCGTTAAACTAGCTCAAAAACAAATTGAGCAGAAAAATCCTGATTTGACCAATAAAGATCAAGTAGCTCATGATGTTGGAGTTGGCGCAGTTATTTTTCATGATTTAAAGAATGAAAGAACCGAAAACTTTGACTTTGACCTTGATGAAGTTGTTCGTTTTGAAGGTGACACAGGTCCATATGTGCAGTATACAAATGCTCGTGCACAAAGCGTTTTGCGCAAGGCTGCTACTCAAGGTCACGAACCGCAATTAATAGATATAAAAATCGATGATGACTGGTCTTTTGGTGTTGCTAAGTCCCTTGCTGATTTTCCTCGTATCATTGCTCGCAGCAGTGATAAGTTTGAGCCGTCAGTTATTGCTAAGTTTGCTCTTGATTTAGCTAAGAAATTTAACAAGTATTATGCAAATGTTAAAGTTTTAGTAGATGATGATCAAATTAGTGCTCGATTGGCACTAGTTCAGGCAACTTCAATTGTTTTAACTGAATCTTTGCGTCTATTAGGTGTGAATGCTCCTAAAGAAATGTAAAAGTTTTAAATAATAACGTTTACATCAAATAAAAGATTGTTCAACGATTAATTAATACGATACAATATGACTGTAAGTTTAATAGGAGGTATATTTAATGGCATATTTAGATAATGGTAATCAAATCTTTAAAGATGCTCGTAAAAACCATTATGCAGTAGGTGCTTATAACACTAACAACTTGGAATGGACACGTGCAATTTTACAGGCAGCTGAGGAAACAAGAACCCCAGTTTTAATTCAGGTGTCAATGGGTGCAGCTAAGTACATGGGTGGCTATAAAGTTGCTAAGGACTTAGTTGAAGACGAAATTGATGCAATGGATATTTCTGTTCCAGTTGTATTGAACTTAGATCACGGTAGCTTTGAAGCTGCTAAAGAATGTATTGCTCTTGGTTACTCATCAGTTATGTTTGATGGTCATGCATTACCAACTGAAGAGAACTTAGCTAAAACTAAAGAAATTGTTAAGTTGGCGCATGAACGTGGCATTTCAGTTGAGGCCGAAATCGGTAAAATTGGTGAGAATCAAGGTGCCGATGGTGGTGAACTTGCTTCTGTTGAAGACGCAAAAACTTTCGTAGCTGCAGGTGTTGACAAACTTGCTTGTGGTATTGGCAATATCCATGGTGTTTATCCAGAAGGCTGGAAAGGTTTAAACTTTGATCGTTTGAAGGAAATTGCGGATGCAGTTTCTGTTCCATTGGTATTACATGGTGGTTCAGGTATTCCTGAAGACCAAGTTAAGAAAGCTATTTCTCTCGGAATTTCTAAAGTTAACATTAACACAGAATTCCAATTAGCTTTTCAAGCTGCTACTCGTAAGTACTTTGAAGCACATAAGGATGAAGATAAGGACAACAAGGGTTACGATCCTCGTAAGCTTCTTCTTCCAGGTACAGAAGCAATTACAGCTTCAATGAAGGAAATGATCACATGGCTTGGTACTCCATCAATTGATGACAAGATTAAGTCAGCAGGTTTTGACAAGAGTTCATTGAACTTGGAATAATTTAATAATTATAATATAAGAGAGATCAATCTGAATGATTGATCTCTCTTTGCTTTAACAGCTGGGGTTAAAAATCGACTGCAAACGGAAAACACCATTTTCATAGTCGTATTTTAAGACTGAACAGTTTTTAAAGTGATATTTGCGTTCAAAAGTATTATATTTTTCCCACTTTCTGTAAAAATTTGCTATAGCACCGGCGTGCGATACAATCAGAATATGTTGATAAGGAGATGATTCTGCAATACTGATAATCGCTTTATTGATTCTTGCGACTACCTGTTTTTGGGATTCACCACCAAATTGAACAAAAAAGTCGTTATAAGGTAGTGGCGGATTTAAGTGTTCACCTTCTCCTTCGTATGCGCCGAAATTCCACTCACGTAAATCTTTATGCGTTTCAAAAGGTAGATCGGTCACTATTTTTAAAGTATCTATTGCCCTTTCAGAAGTTGAACAATGCGCCTCTTCTAGATTGATTTTCTCATGTTCAAAATAATCTTTTTTCGTTGCTTTTGCTTGTTTAATTCCTAATGAAGTTAAAGGTGAATCACAAAATCCCTGGATCTTATGTTGGACATTAAACAAAGTTTGTCCGTGACGCATTAGATAAACATATTTCATATTTTTACCTTCTTTGATATATACATTTAATTGTAAACAAAAAGATCATAAAAATCTAAATGAAATATATTGACTTAAAGTCCAATTTAAGCGTTATACTCAAGAAAAGAAGTATGGAGGGATAAACATGATTTTTGAAGAAACATTTACACTTAATAATGGGGTAAAAATCCCTAAACTAGCATTAGGAACCTGGAAAATCCCGGATAACGAGGTAGCTTCGCCCGTGCAAACTGCCTTAAAAATGGGTTACAGGCATATTGATACTGCTCAGGCATATCATAACGAAAAAGGAGTTGGCCAGGGTATCAAAGATTCAGGTATTAGCCGTGATCAAATCTTTGTTAATTCTAAAGTAGAGGCTGAAATCAAAAATTATCAAGAAGCTAAAAAGTCAATTGATGAAACCCTTACTCGCATGGATCTTGACTATTTAGATATGATGATTATTCACAATCCTCAACCTTGGAAGGAAGTTAACCAGTCAGATGATCGTCATTTTGAAGGAAATATAGAGACTTGGCGAGCATTAACAGATGCTATGAAAGAAGGAAAATTACGCGCAATTGGCGTTTCCAGTTTTCAGCCGGAAGATTTGCAGAATTTAATTGACAACAGTGATGTTAAACCAATGGTAAATCAAATTTTGTGTCATATTGGAGCAACACCAAAAAAGTTGATTGATTTTTGTCAAGAACATGACATTGTTGTGGAGTCATTTTCGCCAGTTGCTCACGGTGAGGCTCTGACGAATACTCCTATTAAGACTATGGCAGAAAAATATCAAGTTTCAGTTGCCCAGTTATGTATTCGATATGATTGGCAGCTTAATACAGTAGTTTTGCCAAAGTCTGTTAATCCAGAGCATATGAAACAAAATTCAGAATTGAATTTTGAAATAAGTGATGTAGACATGAAAACTTTGGAGAATATTCATAATTTTGATTATGGCACTTCGAGTCATTTTCCAGTATTTGGTGGAAAAAGATAAAAAAGAGTGCTTCAAATCTTTTAAAGTGATCTTGAGTTTAAATCTTTCGAATAAGTTATCAGAATATAAAGTTAATTTATTGATTTAATTTGATAATAAAAGCAGTCAAATACCTGACTTACCTTCTAAGCTGATTTCTCAGTTTAGAAGGTTTTTTGTTTAAAAAATTTAAATTAAGTCGATTTATAACTAATAAAGTAACTTCTTGATAAGCTTATTTTTACTTACAATTAATATAAATGTCCGTTGTAGAAACAAACAACGGACACTTTTTAATTATTTAAGCGTTTACATGAATGGCAAAATAAAAATATCAGGAGGTATGACCAGTGCATAAAGAAATTAGTCAAGAAATTATTGATTATCTCAAGCTTCACAATAAGTTCATTACTTCTGAGGAACTATCAAATGGTTTAAATGTTTCTAAAAAAACAATTGCTCGCCATATCAATAGTATCAATAAAAAATATTCTCAACCAATAATTATTTCTCAAAGGGGGCGGGGCTATGAGCTAAACTATTCAAATTATCTAAATGTGGCAAATAACAATGTCCAAAATGATTCATCAACACAACTAAGACAGGAGAACATGCTGGCAAAATTGCTTTTTGCATCCCCAAATGATGTTAAAATTTATGACTTAGTTAACAGTTTGTATATCAGCGAACCTGTCTTGAGAAATGATGAAAAGCAAATCAGTAAAAGAATAAGTAAGTGGAATTTAAAACTTGAAAGCAAACAAAGATCTGTAAAGATTACTGGCAATGAAAAAGACATCAGAAGTGCTTTGATGGAGGTAGTTCTTCACATTAATAAGTCTACGGACATTGAAACTTTGCGAAAAAATACTTCTCAATTAGATCAAAAGGATTTTAATTTTGCTTTGAGCCAGGTCGAAATGGCACTGCGAGTTTTAAATGGCTCTTTACCTTATCCGTATAATATAAATTTCTTTGCTCATATTTATGTTCTTTTGATTAGGGCAAAAAAATTTAAGGCAATGGATAAGTCAATTTCTTTAGATACGAGTTTGCAAACAGAAATTAAAATGAACCCTGAAATTTTTAGCATTTGCAAAAGTATTGTATTAAACGTGAAAAAGTATCTGGGCTTTAAAGGAGAAGAATTAGATTCCGAAGTTTATTACTTGTTTAAGTATCTGCTAACTTCTCGTTTTAATTCATTTGATGGCATTGTTCTTGATGATCGCGATTTGGCAGATCAGGTTACCGACTTTTTTATTTCCAAAGTTTCCGCTTATTTACATTGCAGCTTTTCACCTTCTATAAAAGATGAAATCAGAAATCATGTTTTGGCCATGATCAGCAGGTTAAAAATGAAGATATCTTTACCAAACGCTCTTTTAAAAGACATCAAACTAGAATATCCGCAAGTTTTCACCGCTACCAAAAAAGCTGCAACCTTAGCAAGTCAAAAATTTAATTTACCGGTAATCTCGGATGATGAAACTGGATTTATCTGTTTGTACTTTGCTAAATATTATGAAGAAAATAATAAATCAAATAAGAAGATTAAGGCCTATGTTATTTGCACAACAGGTATTGGGACTTCCGGAATTATTTCCACCAAGATAAAAAATTCAATCCCTGAAATTGAAATTGTTGGGTTAGCTTCAAATTATGATGTTGAAAGTATTATCAAAAATGAGCCTGAAATTGAATTGCTAATTAGTACAGTTCCTATTAATTATCACGGAAAGATTCCTGTCGAATTAGTAAGTGCCTTTTTTACGAAAAAGGATGAACAGAAAGTCAGAAATGTAGTAAGGAACATCATTAATGAACGAAATTTTGCTTGAAAGTTATGATTTTGATGTAACAGATCAAAAAGCGGCTTTTCAAATTATAGCTGATATTGTCGCTCCCAAAATGGAGGTGAGCAAAGTAACAGTTTTAAAAAGCTTGTTAACGAGAGAAAAAACCGCTAATACGGCTTTAGTAAAAGGGATTGCCATTCCCCACATAATTTTAGAACTTGATTTTACGCCTTGGCTATTAATTATAAAATCACAAACTCTAGTCGCTGACTGGGATTGTCTTGATGATTCCAAGGTTAATACGCTTATCTGTTTAATAGTTCCTAGAATAATAAAAAAATCCAACAAAAGCTTTAAAAAAATAATTCAGATCATCGACAAGTTGGCTGATGACAATGTTATTGCAGAAATAAACAAAGCTGAAAGTGCAACTGAAATTGTTCAGATTTTAAAAAGATAGGAGGTCAAAAAATTTGGCTGAAAAAGAAATTAATATTGCGAAAGTCATTAATTTAAACTTGATTGACCTTCATTTAAATGGAAAAACTAAAAAAGATGTAATTAAAGAGCTTAGTAATCTTTTGAAAGAGGATGACGATATTACGAATACCCAAGACTTCATTGATGACGTATTTCTACGTGAAGAAGAAGGGGAAACTGGAATTGGTCAGGGAGTGGCAATCCCACACGGCAAATCAAAAGCCGTCAAAAATACTATGATAGCAATTGGTCTAAGTGATCATCCAATACCCTGGGAAACTTTAGATGATAAACCAGTCACAGCCGTAATTTTATTTGCAGTTAGAGATCAAGATGCAGATACATTGCATCTAAAGCTTTTACAAAAAGTTGCAATTTTACTGTCTGACGATGATTTCATTGATAAGTTGCACGCTGCTAAAAATAAGAAAGATGTTATTAATCTTTTGTGTGGAAAGAAAGGGAGATGATTAATTATGAAAATAGTTTGTGTTTGTGCTTGCACTTCTGGTATTGCCCATACTTACCTAGCTAAGGCAAAGTTGGAAAAAGCAGCCAAAGAATTGGGGGATGAAATTCACATTGAAACTCAAGGAACAATCGGTACAGAAAATGCATTAACTCCTGAGCAAATTGCTGAGGCAGATGTGGCATTGCTGGCTGTTGATATTGCAACTACTGGCAATGAGCGTTTTAAAAATATGCCGACAGTAAAAGTAGGTACTTCTCTGGTTGTAAAGGCTCCCAAACAATTGCTGGAAAAAATTGAAGAAGAAGTGAAAGAAAGAAAGAGTCAAAAGGAGTGATTTAAATGAATACATTTGTCACAGGTGCTAAAAAAGCTGGATTAGCTGTCAAAAAGCATCTATTAACTTCCATTTCATACATGTTGCCATTAGTTGTGGCTTCGGGATTATTGATAGCTATAGGTAATCTGATGGGTGGTAAGCAGGTAACAAACCTTGCACAAATGAACTTTCCCAATAGCATGACCACTTTAGGTGTATTGGGAATGGGATTACTACCATCGTTCATCGCCGGTTATATTGGTTATTCAATTGCTGATAGACCGGGTATTGCGCCTGGATTTCTTGCAGGACAGATAGCTTCTTTTTTGGGAGCAGGTTTTCTTGGCGGTATCATTGGAGGATTTATCGCTGGTTATATTACACTAGGTATTAGAAAAATTAAAGTCCCTCATTGGGCTAACGGACTGATGCCTATGTTAATAGTACCAACTGTTACTGCAATTTTTACAGCACTGATTATGTTTTTCCTATTAGGTCGACCACTAACAGCTGCCACGACCGCTCTTAATCACTTCATTACTGGCTTAGATCGGTCGCAAAGAGCATTGTATGGCTTTTTAATTGGTTGGATTGGCTGTGCTGATTTTGGTGGCGCTATTAGTAAAATTCCAAATTTGATTTGTGATGGCTTATTGCTTGATGGGATCAAAGGACCAGAAGGAATTAAAGTTTTAGCTGCCATGGTACCACCATTTGGAATCACCATGTCTTACTTTTTGGCCAAACTATTTCATAAAAATATTTATACCAAAAGAGAAGTTGAAAATATTGAAGTAGCTTTTCCGATGGGATGCTGCATGATAACCGAAGGCGTCATTCCAATTGCGATGAATGACTTGTTACGGACCTTACCTTGTACTTGGATTGGGTGTGGCATTACAGGAATGATTAGTTATGGCTGGGGAAATGAGAGTTCAGTTCCTTCTGGCGGAATCTTTGTCATTCCAGCTATGTCTAAGCCGCTGGTTGCCATAATTGCTTTAGTAGCAGGTTCACTAGTAACAGGAATATTGTTGGCAATTATTAAAAAGCCATTGACTGATAAAGAGGTAAATGAAACACCAGACGAAAGTCAAGATGATGAAAAAGATGTTGACCTTTCAGGTGTGAACTTGCAATAAAAAATTTAGAGGAAGTGATGCCAAATTTAATCTAAAAAAGTTAATATCATTTAATTTAATGTATTTAGTAGATGAGGAGAAAAAATGACCTTAGTAAATATGAATCAGCTGCTTGAGGTAGCAAGAAAAAACAATTTTGCAGTAGGAGCATATAATGTTTCAAACTTGGAATTAATGAGAACGTCAATTGAACAATGTGAAGCTGATTATGCACCAGCAATTATTATGATTCACCCAACAGAATTGAGATATTGTAAAGATGATTTTATTAGCTATGTTTTAACACGTATTCGTGACAGTAAAATTCCTGTAGCACTTCATCTTGACCATGGTGATTCAGTGGATAGTGCAGCTAGAGCAATTCATGATGGCTTTAGTTCAGTAATGATTGATATGTCGGCTGAAGATTGGGATACAAATGTTGCTCTAACTAAAGAAACAGTAACAATGGCTCATAGAGTTGGTGTTTCTGTTGAAGGTGAAGTTGGTACTATTGGTCAAACTGGAGTTCATATAGAGGGACATAAAAAAGAGGGTATTTATACCACACCCGAAGAAGCTCAAAAATTTGTCGAAGAAACAGGTGTTGATACTCTAGCGGTAGGAATAGGTACCAGTCACGGTATTTACCCAGCGGATGTTACTCCTAAAATTAGAATTGACATTTTACAAAAGATAGTTCAGGCAGTTCCTGATACACCTCTAGTCTTG
Source organism: Lactobacillus sp. ESL0261 (assembly GCF_003693025.1). Lineage (NCBI taxonomy): Bacteria > Bacillati > Bacillota > Bacilli > Lactobacillales > Lactobacillaceae > Lactobacillus > Lactobacillus sp. ESL0261. Next base: position 113,896 of record NZ_REHN01000009.1, on the reverse strand, counting down.
CATGGTGGTTCTTCAAATCCAGACGAACAGATTGCTGAAGCGGTAAAGAACGGTATTAGCAAAGTTAATATTTCTTCAGATTATAAACACGCCTTCTTTGAAAAGACTCGTGAAATTCTAGCTGAAAATGACGGTTGGGATCCCAATCATTTGTTGCCAGAAGCAATTGAAGCAGGAAAAAAGGTTATTCATCATAAAAATGACCTATTTAATTCTATTGGCACAGCCAAATTATATGAGGGTATAGATCCTTGGCGAGCAGATAAAATCTAACTAAAAACTAAATTGTTACATAAAAAGTCTACAACTTTTAAAAGTAGTTGTAGACTTTTTATATACATTTCAACACTCAATATATTGTATTGGTGTACAAATTTAGAGTTAACAGTATAATGTATCTTATAACGGATGAATAATGAAATATTTTTTGAGGTGATATTAAAGTTGCGCGAAGAACTGAGATTTTTAAAATGTGTTGATCATGAGGTGCCAATGCAAATTGATATTCCGGATGAAAGTAGTAAATTTCCCGCTGTATTGATGATTCATGGTTTCATGTCTTCCAGGAATAATGATAATCATATGTTAGCAAGAATTAGCAAAAAAATTGTAGAAGCCGGAATCGTTGCTGCAAGAATTGACTTGTGCAGCATGGGAGAGAACCTTTATTCAAGAGAAAATTATGGCATGAAAGTGATGACCGATGAGGTTAAAGCGAGTTTTAAATATTTGCAGTCTTTACCATATGTTGAAGAAAATAATGTTGGACTTTTAGGTCATAGCCTTGGTGGTCGCTTAGTATTTACTTGTTCGACGTTACCAGCAAAAATTATAGTTTCTCTAAATGGCGCTATCAATACTTCTGAGCCTCTTGAAATGGCATATGATAAATTTCAAATGGATAATTTAGGTTACTGCATTGTTCATACCAGTAGCGGTGGTGTTGAACTGGTATACCGCAGGTTCTTTGATGAATTGAAAACAACTTTGAATGACAACATTAAAAATTTTAAAAATCCAATTTTAGTTGAAGTATGTATCAGCGATCCTACTTTGGATCCAAAAATCAGTTTAAATTTTATTAAAAACTGTCACATGGATAACGTAGATTCGTTTACAGTTGAAAATGCGAACCATACTTACAATGTTGAAACTGGTGATTTTACCAAACTTAATGAAGTTATTGGTAAGGTCGTGCCTTGGATTAGTTCGCATATAAAATAAAAAAACCAGTCTTTTGTATGACTGGTCTGTTTAAAACAATTTTGAGCTAAACTTTAATTATTAAAGTTTAGCTTTTTTAATTATAACTTTGTGAAAGTAGTTGGTTCTTTAAGTGCGCGCTCTGTCCAAAGCAAAACTTGATTTTGATGAATTTCAATTGGTAAAAGCTCATGCTGATACAGTCTTTCTTCCACATACATTTTACCTTTTTCATTAACAATAACAGGATAATCCCACTTGCCAATTGTAACTGTTAAATTACCATCTTTTTCATTTAGAGTGATTAAACCGTAGCCTGGGTTTTCATAATCTCCTAAAAGATTATCTTTAGCCGCAAAATTTTTGGGTGATTTTCCTTTAAGAATGGCAATGTTTTCTTCACGCGTTGCTAATTTTTGATCAACAATCTGTTTAATTTTGCTAGTCCAATCCGTATCCGAAATACCTAAGGTATCATCTATTGTTTGATATGCCAATGCAAAAATTGCATCTGTTGAATCCATATTTGTGGTCGAAACAAAAGCTAAATCAAGATCAGGAACAAAGCCCATGAAAGAGCAGTAACCAATGTATGAACCACTGTGGTAGAAGTATTTGTGTCCGCGGTAATCTTCCATCATCATACCTAAACCGTAAGCACCAAAATTAGCACCACCGTAGGCACGGCTTGGAGCCATAATAGATTGAGGCAAAAAGTGTTCAGCTATTGCGTTGTTTTTGTTTTCTTTTTGCAATTTTAACTGATACTCAGCCCAGGTAAGCAAATCCGAAATAGATGAGAGCATACTGCTGGCACCACCAACTTTACCAGGTGCAATAAAAGGAACCTCTTCTGTAATTCCATTGTCTCTAATATATGGTTTAACTATATCTTCTCTTGGTGCTTCATGATGGTTAATATAAGTTCTAGTTAACTTAAGGGGTTCGAGTAAATGCTGGTGCTCATAGGTACCGTAATCTTCACCAATTACTTGTTCAAAAGCATGGGTGGCTAAAGCAAAGACCAGGTTGCTGTATTGCATTTTATAACGTAATTCATGGTTAGGCTTTAAATGACCAACGTGTTCAGCTTTTTCTTTTAAAGAAAGGTCATGCTTGTTCATATTAGTAAAACGCATCAGATCGTGAGCTGGTAAGCCACTTTGGTGACTAAGGGCGTCCCTCCATGTTAAATGATCTTCAGCATATTTATCTTCTAGCTTTAGCTCAGGCCAAGACTTTTTTAAAGGATCATCTAGATTTATCTTACCTTCATCAGCCAATTGACAGACGGCAGTAGCAAAAAATGTTTTGGAAATTGAAGCTAAAGGATAAAGATTGTCTTGCTCAGCTTGACCATATACATGACTATAGCTTTCACCTTTGTGATAAACACCAATTCCTAAACTGGGTAAATTAAAAGTATTAATAGCTTTTTGAGCTAAATCGGCAATTTTTTGCTTGTTCATATTCACTTTCTAACTCTTTCTATATTTATTTTTTCCATATTAAAATTATACAGAAGCATTTGTTATTTTACACTAAATAAAAATTCTTTTAAATACTCCTTTAAAATATATGATTATACGATTTGACATAAATGAAAAATTTATTAATAATATTAGTAAAATATAATGAAATGAGTGATTTTTATGAAAAAAAGAAGTAAGCTTGCTTCTGCTGGCATTTTGAGTCTAGCTACCATAACACTGGCAGCCTGTGCTAAAAGTGCTAACAATAGTGATGACACTAATACAGTGAAAAAATTTCCTGTTGAAGCTCCTAAAAAGAATGTTAAAGATGGTGGAACTGTAAAAGTTGCAGTTGTCACTGATACTCCATTTTCAGGTATTTTTTCACAAGAACTTTCCTCTGAAGACCTAGACTCGATGGTTGCAGCTCCCGGTCAAGAAACTTTATTTGATAGTGATGATCAATATGGCGTCACTGATAAAGGTCCAGCTACACGTAAATTAGATCCTAAGAAAAAGACGATCACAATCAATATTAAAAAGGGCGTTAAATGGTCTGACGGTAAACAGGTAGTAGCTAAAGATTTTGAATATGCGTATGAGATTTTAGCTAACAAGGATACAGCTTGTCCGCGGTATAGCAGTCAGTTTGAAGTCTTAAAGGGCTTAAAAGAATATCACGAAGGCAAAGCTAAAACTATTTCTGGAATTGAAATGCCTGATGGAGAAAATGGCCGTAAAGTTGTTTTACACTGCTCAGCTTTAAATCCAAGTATGTCAAATGCAGGAAGTCGTTCGCTTTGGGAAGCAGTTGAACCCTATCATTATTTGAAAGATATTCCTTTTGCAAAGTTAAAATCTTCTGATAAAATCAGGAAAAATCCGTTATTTTTCGGGCCGTTTAAGATTGAAAAACTAGTTAGAGGGCAATCTGCAACGTGGGTTCCGAACAAATATTACTGGAGAGGGAAACCAAAATTAGATAAAGTTGTTATTTCAGTGGTATCTCCCAATTCTGCTTCTCAAGCAATTAAAAGTCATAAATTTGATATTATTCCTGTAATTAATACCCAGTGGCCACAAGTTAAAAATACTAAAAACGTGAACTTCATTGCCCAAATTCCAATAGCCTATCATTATTTGGGTTTTAAAGTAGGAAAATGGGATGCTGAAAAGAGCAAGAATGTCATGAATCCTAAAGCCAAGATGAATAATAAGGCTTTAAGGCAGGCAATAGGTTATGCCATGAATGTTGATGCGGTTAATAAGCGTTATACATATGGTTTAACATTTAGGGTAAAAACTTTGGTTCCAGAAAAGTTTGGTGACTACTTTGATAAAACTGAGAAAGGATATAATTACGACTTAAAAAAGGCAAATCATATTTTGGATAAAGCGGGTTACAAGAAGAAAGGAAAGTGGCGCGTTCAGCCAAATGGCAAGCCTTTGGTAATTCATTTTGCAGCTATGAGTGGGGATACTACTCAGGAGCCAATAGTTCAAAATTACTTGCAGCAGTGGCATAAAGTTGGACTCAATGTCCAATTATCAACGGGGCGTTTAATTGAACACAATTCTTTCTATGATAAGTTGCAACACGATAATAAGGGCGTCGATATGTATCTGGCTGGTTGGTCAACACCTACTGAACCTTCGCCACATCCATATTATAGTGAATCAGCACCTTTTAACATGACCAGATTTGTAACTGCAAAAAACAATAAACTTTTGGATGAGATAAATTCTCAAAAGGCTTTTAATCATGATTATCGGGTTAAAAAATTTCATGAATGGCAAAGATATATGAATGATGAAGCCTATGTTATCCCAGTTGATAATTCCTATCAGATTTTTGCAGTTAATGACAAGATTTCCGGCTATTCGCTTAAGCCGTCAAAACAAAACAATAATCATCCTTTGTGGAATGAAGTAGGTTTTACTAAATAGAAAGAAGCTGTAAATTTCAATGAGAACTGGAACAAAAATTATAACTTTAGATAATGGCTATCATTTGTGGACAAGTACCCAAGGTGAAGGCGATATTCATTTATTAGCTCTTCACGGTGGACCAGGAGGAAATCATGAATATTGGGAAGACGCTGCTGACCAATTAGCAAAGCAGGGACTACATGTTCAAGTTACTATGTATGATCAGTTAGGCTCTCTTTATTCAGATCAACCGGATTATGATAATCCTGAAATTGCAGCCAAATACTTAACTTATGAATACTTCCTTGATGAAGTTGATGAAGTTCGTGCCAAACTTGGTCTTGATAATTGCTACTTGATTGGACAAAGTTGGGGTGGCCTGCTGGCACAAGAATATGCGGTGAAATATGGTCAACACTTAAAAGGGACGATTATTTCTTCCATGGTTGATGATACTGATGACTATATTGAGTCAATTAACCGTCGTAGACAAGAAATTTTCCCGCAATCAGAAATTGACTTTATGCGTGAATGTGAAGCAAACAATGACTATGACAATAAACGCTACCAAGAGGATATTCAAATATTAAATATTAACTTTCTTGATCGGCGACAGCCATGTAAGCTATATCATATTAAGCGTATCGGTGGTTTGCCTGTATACCATGCCTTTCAAGGTGATAATGAATTTGTGGTAACAGGTAAATTAAAAGATTGGCATTTTAGAAAGTACTTAAAGGAAATAAAAATGCCAACTCTTTTGACTTTTGGTGAAGAAGATACTATGCCTCTAGAGACCGCAAAGATTATGCAACGTGAAATTCCTAATTCACGTTTAGTTACTACACCGAATGCAGGACATCATCACATGGTTGATAATCCTGATGTTTACTATAAGCATGTAGCAGATTTTATCCGTGAAGTTGAGGATGGCACTTTTGTGGGTGATTAAATTATCAGAAATCTTAGCAAATAGATTTTGTTTAATTAGAATTTATTAAAAATTGTTGAATAAATAGGTTGACAGTTTTATTATTTATTAGCAAAATCACTTGACTTGAATCTTCAAGTACTACATTATAAAAATTTTAATTAAATAAAGAAGACCGTTGGTCATTTGACAAACGGTCTTTTTAATTTTGCAGTAAAGGAATATCTTTATGCGATAATTTTACTTTTAGTTTGTCTAATGAAAAAGGCTTTTGTAGCGAAATTTGATACGCAGTTAAATGCAAAAATTGTTCATTTTTAAAGTCGGGGTTATACAGTGGATCTCCCACAATTGGGCAGTCAATCGCAGCCAGATGAACACGAATTTGATGTGTTCTTCCTGTTTCTAGTTCTAATTTAACTAAAGCAGTATTGTTGTCAAAATACTTCACAATTTGATAATGTGTGATTGATTTAATACCAGTGCCTGTTACCTTACGTTTGCGCTGATCAAGTGGATCTTGACCGATTGGCAAATCGATTGTTGCTCTGTTAGCTATCGGTTCATTAATATTAATCACAGCTAAATACTCACGGTGAAAAATCTTGGCTGTTAATTCCCGATTCAAAATAGGAACAACTGCGGGATTTTTGGCTACCAGTAGCAAACCACTAGTTAACATGTCTAGCCGATGTACAATAAAAGGGGAAAATCCTAAATAGGTGGCACAATCATTCAGGGCTGTATTAGCTTCCTTTAAATTTGGGTGCGTCTTTTGTCCCGCAGGTTTATTTATAATTAAGAGATTCTCATCTTCGTAAATAACCTCCGGAATTTTACCACTTTCTGGATAAATATGTTGCTTGCTTTCAACGTGATCGAGCCATAGTTCAACTTTATCCTTTTGCTTTACTTTTTGATTAAAATGATAATAACTACCATTAATCTGTACTTTTCGTTCAACGCGTAAAAAATGACGCCATTTTCTCGGAATGAGTAATTGACGTAATAAATCATTGACAGAACACGGATTGAGATTTTCAGGGAAGTTAAAGGTAAAATAATAGCTCATAAATATTTGTTAAATCTTTTTGAAAATAAAGGTAATTTCCTTTAATATGATACAATTTTAGTTGTTTCTAAAGGAGCAGATAAAATGGAAAACAATGAACCAAAGAAAAACGGGATAGGTGGCCTATGGCACCGTTTTGATAACCGTTTTTTCATCGGTCGCTGGATCATTTTGATTTTGCTTACCGTGATGTTATTGGTTTGTACTTATTATACCGTTAAAGTTAAGACTTCAAATATATCAAATTTAAAAGCATCATTATCAGCTACAACCGGTATTTACGATTATAGAAGCCAAAAATCTGGTTCACTATACTCACAAAAAGGCACGTATGTTGGCTATAATAAAATTTCCCCTAATGTAAAAAATGCAGTTATATCAACAGAAGATCGTACTTTCTGGAAGAACCCGGGCTTTAGTATCAAAGGCATGGGCAGAGCTGCTTTGGGCTTGGTTCTTAACCGTGGTCAAATATCTGGTGGTGGTTCAACTATCACGCAACAATTGGCTAAAAATGCTTTATTGACGCAAAAGCAAACCTTCTCTCGTAAAGTTGAGGAACTTTTCTTTGCTGTCGAGATAAATCATGTCTATTCTAAAAAAGACATATTGACTATGTACCTTAATAAAGCTTATTTTGGCAATGGTGTATGGGGTGTTGAAGATGCCAGTCAAAAATATTTTGGTAAAAATGCCAGTCAGTTGACGATTGGAGAAGGAGCAACTTTAGCCGGTATTTTACGTAATCCAAGTAAATATAACCCAATTGACCATATGTCCTATGCTTTGTCTCGGAGAAACCTGATTTTAAATCTAATGGTTGATAATAAAAAATTATCAAGTTCCAGGGCGAAAAGTGAGCAAAAAATTGGTTTAACTTTACATGATACTTATCATAATAAAGATGGATATCGTTACCCTTATTTCTTTGACGCAGTAGTTGATGAGGCAATTAATCGCTATGGCCTAAAAGAAGAAGACGTAATGAATAAGGGATTGAAGATATATACAACTCTTAATCAAAATTATCAAAGTCAGCTGCAGCAAAAATTTGAACAGGGTTATCTGTTCCCGCAAAACGCCACTGATGGTACTAAACCTCAAGGCGCATCAGTGGTAATGGATCCTGCAACGGGTGCAGTTCGAGCTGTAGTAGGTGGTCGAGGCAAACATGTTTTCCGTGGCTATAACCGTGCGACTCAAATGAAAAGACAGCCAGGCTCTTCAATTAAGCCGCTAGTTTCTTATGCTCCAGCACTTCAACAGGGTTATCACTATGATTCACAGCTTTCTAACAAACTGCAGCGTTTTGGTAAAAATGGTTATCAACCGCATAACGTTGACAATGGTTATTCTGATAAAATCCCGATGTACTCTGCCTTAGCACAGAGTAAGAATGTTCCCGCGGTTTGGCTATTAGATCGAATTGGGGTATCTAAGGGAGTTCAATCAGCCAATAATTTTGGTATCAAGGTACCAAAAGAAGATCAAAATCTTGCTTTAGCTCTAGGTGGACTATCAACAGGTGTTTCACCAATTCAAATGGCGCGTGCATATTCAGCTTTTGCCAATAAGGGAAATTTGCCTAATAATTCTTATTTCATCACTAAGATTACTGATGCTAGTGGGAATGTGATTGCTGAAAATCATGATACTGGCACGCACCGCATCATTTCAGAAAATACTGCTAAAGAAATGACTACTATGCTATTGGGAGTTTTTGCTGGAGGCACTGGAACATCCGCTCAACCAGCCGGTTATCGGGTTGCAGGAAAAACTGGGTCAACTGAAGTACCAAACTCTTATGGCTTTGGTACTAAAGATCAGTGGATCGTTGGTTATACACCTGACGTTGTGGTAGCTACTTGGGTTGGCTTTGACCGTACTAATCAGCAGCACTTCATGCATGGTGTTTCAGAAACTGGTATTACCAGGCTATATAAGGCTGAAATGGAAGCAATCTTGCCATATACTGCTCAAAATCAATTTAAAGAACAAGCGCCAAAGCAAATTATTCAAAATAACGGTGCTGGTTCTGATTGGACAAAGGGCTTTGGTGATAAAATCGAAAAAGGCTTAGGTTCAGCAGGAGAAAAAATTAATGAATGGTATAATGACATTAAAGGACTTTTAGGTCATTAATTAGGAGGAAAAATATGATTAATATTTATGATTCAGCAAATCAAGTAGCAACTGATTTGCAAAAGCTTGACGAATTTAAAGTTTTAAGTGAGGCTGTTGCTGCTGTTAAAAGCAATGAGGAAAGTGCTGCTTTGTTCAAACAGATGGATGAGATGCAAACAAAAATTATTAATTCACAGTCTGAGGGAAGAGATTTTCCTAAGGATCTCGAAGAGGATTATAAAAAATTAAATGAAAAAGTGCAAAAAGATGCACAAATATTAAAACTCTTGCAGGCTGAACAAAGTATGTATAAAACAATTGACGACGTTCAAAAAGCAATTACTAAGCCAATTAATGACCTTTATGATGGTCTTAGGAATAAATAATAATGAAATTTATCCATTTTGCTGACGCACATTTAGATAGTCCATTTTTGGGGCTATCTTTTTTACCATCTGAGAGCTTTAAGCAGATTCAAAATGCTCCAATGCAATCTTTAACTAAAATTGTAGATCTGGCTCTGAAAGAAAAGGTTGACTTAGTATTAATTGCTGGGGATACTTTTGATAGTTTCAAGCCAACTCCCAGTGTACAAATTTTTTTCGCCCATGAAATTGAGCGACTAGTCAATGCGCAGATTCAGGTAATTATGATTTTTGGCAATCATGATCATATGGCAAAGGAAGACTTATTGATTGCTGAAAGTCCATATTTCAAATTATTGGGTAATGGTGAAAAAGTAGAAACTGTCTCTTATAAAACAAAAAATGGTTTTGAGTATGACGTGAGCGGTTTTTCATATTTGGCCAATCATATTAATGATGATATGGCGGCGCAATTTCCTGCTAAAAGCAATCGTTATACTTTTGGCATTATGCACGCACAGGAAAGAGCTGGTACAAGTTCACAAAATGTTTATGCTCCTTTTAGTTTGAGTGAGTTACAAAATCTAAATTACAATTATTTTGCATTGGGTCATATTCACTTAAGACAAGTCTTGTCCGAAACGCCATTAATTGTATACCCGGGAAATATCCAAGGGCGTCACATTAATGAAACCGGCCCAAAAGGTTGCTATTTAGGAACTATTGATGAGCAAACAAAACAAACTAAGATTAATTTTGTGCAGACTAATTCTATTACATGGAGTAAAAAAGAAATTGAATTAACACAACCAATGACAAAAACAGAACTGGAAAATATGATTATTAATTGTTTGTCCGCGATATCAACTACTTATTTTTGTCTGCAAATTAAGGGTGCTGATTTTTTGAATGAAAAAGAAAAAGAATTGGTTCAAGACAGTGATTTTTGGCAAATGATTTCCAGAAAACTGACTCACGATTCACAATTGGTAGATGTGAGGTTTATTAATGGGGATAATTTAGAAATCGCTTCTAATGATCAAAAATACTTTAAACAGGCTGAAAAAGAAGTTTTTAGTTCTGAACAATTTGCTCAAATAAGCAAAATTTGGGCTTTAAAATCTGATTACACTGATACTTTAGCCCAAGACCCTGAATTCGCCCAGGAAGTGAAGCAACTCGCTGAAGTTAAGTTGAATAGTAAATTGAAAGGAGCTAATGATGAAATTAGTTAGAATTCAAATAGTTAATTTTGGTCAATTTTCAAACTTTACTTTTGACTTATCAAATTCAAATATTGATGTTTTTTATGGGGTAAATGAAGCGGGAAAGAGTACCGTCGTTGCCTTCATTAAGCAGATTTTATTTGGTTTCCACCTTGCCAATCAGGGTTCAGAATTTTTTGAGAACTATACTCCTTTGGCACAAGTTAGCCCAATGGGTGGGTCTTTATTTTTTGAAAATGAAAATGGTCAGCATTATCAATTGGAAAGACTTTATGCAAAGGGTAAAGGGTCAAAAGCTGGCACTCTGACTGTTAAATGTGACAATCAGGTTATACCAGAAAATGTTTTTTTTGATCAAATTAAAAATATTGATGGTAAATTTTATACTGACAGTTTTATTTTTAATCAGGATATGCTGGCAAAAGTTGATCAAATTAAGCAGAAAGACTTAATGGAACGTATCTATTATTTGGGTGCGGCTAATAGTGATAGTCTGATAACTTTACGTGACGATTTTTCTAAAAGTGCTGATGCCTTGTTCAAAAAAACTGGTAAAAAGCCGCCTATTAACCAATTGTTGTTAGAAATTAAAGAACAAGAAAATGAAGTCAGTAATTCTGAAAATGAATTTTCGGTTTACCAAGAACTTAATGACAATTTTAAGAAGCAAAGAGGTTTGCAACATCAAGAAGAGCAAAAAAAACTTGAATTAGAAAAAGAGTATGACAGTTTAGATAAGATTCAAAAACTTTTTCCGAGTTACGAAAAATTGCAAGATTTGCAAAATCAAGTTAGAACAATTAATTTTGATTCAAAGCAATTTCAGTCAGCTCAAACTCTAACCATACAAGCTGAATCTTTGCATAAAAAGCAACAAAAAATAACTGCAAAGTTAAATGAATATTCTGATGATCCGGAAGAAAATACAGCAGTTTCAAAGCTGTTACAAAAAAAGCCGGAAGTATTGCAATGGCAATCAGAATATCGCAACTGCTTACAAAAAGATGAACAAATAAAAGATGAGCAAAATCAACTTATTGCACTTGATTCAAATTTAAATAAAATTGTGAAAATGAATCAAGAGCAAATAATTAAGTTGCAAGAAGATTATCAAAAACTACCTCAAAAGGAATTGAAGATTGAGCAGAGTAAGAGTGATAATTCTAAGCAATTCCTTCTTTTTGGTGGCATTATTTTTGTTGTCGGTTTAATTTTATTGTTTATTGCACGAGTTTTTGGCTTTTTAGCTAGCGGTGTTGGATTGGCATTAATAGTATTTGGTTCTTATCGGCAAAAACAAACACAAAAAACAGTAGAAACTGCTGCAGAACAGAACGAAAAAATAAGGCAACAAAGGCAGTCTTTTGAAAAACGGTATGGTATTAATCCAATCAATTTAGATATAAATAATTTAATTAATGAGTGGAGACAATATAAAGTATTAATTCAAAACTTAAAAAGAAATAATCAGCGAAAGAATGAGTTAATAGGATTAGTCACACCGATAGCAGTCCAATTAGGTGATGAACTGAATCAAACTGTAAGTACTTTTGAAGATGTATTGAATGCACTAGACCAACTAACTGAGAAAATAAATTTAGAGAAATTACGCCGTGAAAAGCAAACTAGTTTAAAAAATAGTTTGGTTGAAAATAAAGATGAACTCAATGAAATTACCACTAAACTAAAAATAATCTTAGCAAAAGCGCAAGTTTCGAGTTTAGCTGAATATGAGCAAGTCCAAAAGCAAAAGTTAAAACAGGATAAGATACAAAACCAGATTGATGCTCTTAAGTCAAATTTGCAGAATGATTTAAGTGAGTTGAAAAGTTATGCAAAAAATAAAACCAAAAATCAAAATGATCTCGCAAATTTAAGGTTAAAGATCTCTTCTGTTCATGAAAATATTAATCATTTACAAGAAAAAACAGCTGAAATAAAAGTAAAAATGGAAAATTTAGCAAACTCCACAGCTGTTTTCGAAGAAAAACAAAAACTGGCTAATTTAAAAGCAAAATTAAAAAATTTGAGTATTGAATATCTGGCTAACTTATTTACAGCTAAATGGATTGGTCGAGCTCTTGATCTGGCATCGAATGAACGATTTCCTAAAATGTTGGTTACTGCTAAAGAATATTTGCGACTATTAACGAATAATCGGTATAATAATATTGAATTTGGTAAAAAAATAACGGTTACTCGTTTTGATGGTAAAAAGATAGAAGTGCAATATCTTTCTAGAGGAACTTCTGAACAATTATACTTTGCTTTAAAACTGGCTTTTGTTCAACAGATACAAGATGAAATAAATTTACCTATATTAATAGACGATTCTTTTGTTAACTTTGATGATCAGAGAGTTAATGAAATTGAAAAGTTGCTTCAAGCTATTGCTGGAAGCAATCAGGTATTAATTTTTACTGCACAAACAAGTCTAGTTGATAAATTGCAAATACAACCGCTAACTTTTAAGAGAGGAACTAAAAATGTATAAACGTTTGCTGGATTATAATGATGGCGAAGAACTAGAGTTGGTTGTACTGATTAAGAATTCTCAATTAAGACATACAAAAAAGGGAAAACTATATTTGGCAATGTCATTTAGTGACTCATCTGGTGAAATTCGTGGCAACTTTTGGGATGCAAATGATCAAGATGCTGCAACATTTAATGCAGGGACTATTGTTGAGCTTGATGGTAAGCGCGAAGAATATCAGGGACAGCCACAAATAAAGATTTACAGCTTGCGTGTTGTTGGTCCAGAGGAAGGTTATGACCTCAGGCAATTTATTAAATCAGCTCCCGAAAAAATTGCTGATATGAAAGAAGAGATAAACCAATATGTCTTTGAGATACTGAATCCTACTTGGAATAGAATTGTACGATTCTTATTAAAAAAATGGGATAAACGTTTTTTTGATTTTCCAGCGGGAAAGAGTAACCACCATGCAGTGCGTGGTGGTTTAGCATACCATACTGTATCAATGCTACGCGATGCAAAAGGCCTTGCGGACAATTATTCTCAAGTTAACCGTTCTTTGTTATATGCCGGCTGTATTCTTCATGATATGGGTAAAGTGCTTGAATTAACCGGTCCAGCAGCGACCCAATATACTACTGAAGGTAATTTGATTGGACATCTGGTTTTAATTGATGAACAAATTATGCTGGCGGCTCAACAGCTTAAAATTGATTTAGAATCTGAAGACTTGTTGCTGCTACGGCACATGGTTTTATCTCACCATGGTAAATTTGAGTATGGTTCACCTAAGTTACCTGCTTTGCTTGAAGCCGAGTTACTGCATCGTATTGATGATTTGGACGCATCTGTTTATGCTATTACTAATGCTTTACAGCACACTCGTCCAGGAGACTTTACAGATAATATAATGAGTCAAGGTGGTCGAAAATTTTATAGGCCCAAAATAGATGAATCATTAGGAAAAGCTCATAAATTAGAATAAAAAAAGAGTTCAAGCTTGATTGAACTCTTTTTAATATCTATTATTTTTTACTAGTTGAAGTAGAAACATAAGAAGCTAAAACATCTTTTAGATCTTTGTCTTTTATGTCAACTCCAGCTTTTTTAATAACCTTAGCTAGTACATCGTGCATAGTTTGTTGATCCTGTGACATTGTCTGATATATCTGGTCATCAATCTCTTTTTTGTGTGAAGCAAAGGATCCTTTAGCAGGGTGCTTAATCATTCTGATTACGTGATAACCTGATTGAGATTTAATTGGACTCTTTGTAGTTTCACCCGTCTTTAATTTAAAAGCGGCTTTCTTAAACGCAGGATCCAAACTTGAATCGGTAGAATCAAAAGCCGGCAGTTTTCCTTCATTATTCTTTGTTCCGGTATCTAAAGAATATTTCTTTACTAAACTCTTAAAGCTTTTACCATTCTTTAATTCATTAGTAATTTCTTCAGCTTTAGATTTTTTGGAAACTAAAATATGTTGCACTTTAACCTTAGGTTGATATGCTTTCCAAGCTTTTTCTTCTTGACTCTTTGAAATCTTCTTGATGTCTTTTAAGGCAACTTCAGTAAGCAAGTTTGTTTTCAAGTTTTGCTTGAAGCTTGAAGCAGTCATGCCATTTTGTTGCAAAACGGCATCAAATTGACTGCCGTACTGTTTTTTGTAGTTGTTATACTGTTTATCAACTTGCTTTTTTGAAACCTTGTTGCCATACTGTTGCTCTAAAACACGATTGATAATCATATTTGCCAATGCGGATTTACCTGACTGAGACTTTTTCATTTCATCATAGTATTCTTGTTGAGTAATCTTACCGCCTTTGTAAGAAGCAACGGTTTTACCACCATTGGAACAAGCTGCTGTCGATAAAGCCATACTTGCTACGGCAATGACAGCTGCTGCTTTTCTGATATATTTTTTCATAAAATAAATTCTCCACATCCTTAATAAATTAAGTCACCGACAACTAATATAACATAAACTGACAAATCTAGTTTTTATTTTTAAGTTTTTTGACAAAAATTCGCAGTTTCTTTACTAATTTTTAGAACTATCTATTCCATTATCAATTTTACTATTAATTTTTGTGGTTTTGGCTTTTAGCTTGGCGATAATCCGATTAATGCCTATTTGATAATATTCTACTTCTTTTTCTAATTCAGAAATTGTATTTTTAGCCTGTGGCAATGACTCTTTTAATTTTTGCTTGGCAATCTTTAAATTATTGCTAGATGCGGAAAGATCACTAAAGTCTTCTTTTACTGAATTAATTTGTTTTTGCGCTGATGGAAATAAACGATTACCGTTTTTATCTTTAAATAGTGAAAGAACAACGCCAAAACCAGCACCCACAGCTAGACCTAAACTAAAATGTTTCATCATATCACCTTAGAATTCAGCTCTAATTGCAGCAGCAATTTTTTGATAATCTTCTTCAGTATATTTTTCAGCGTTATTGCGCGTTGCAATCTTTAATCCGTCTCCTTCAAAGCGTGGAACAAAATGAATATGTGAATGCATTACCACTTGGCTTGCACTTGCACCATTATTGCTACTGATGTTCATACCAGTAATTCTAGGGTCAAACTTTTTAATTGCATTGGCAATTGTTGGAATATACTGCAAATATCTTTGAGCGTCTTCAGGTGTATAATCAAAAAAGTTAGTGATGTGTTTTTTAGGTACCATTAAAGTGTGACCTGGGTTGACTTGAGATAAGTCTAAAAAGGCTTTGACGTCATCATTTTCGAAAACAGTGTAGCTGTTTGCTTCACCTGTGATAATTTTACAAAATAAGCAATCTTTATCTAATTCTTCCATTTTAAAACCTCTTCATTTCAAAATTTAGTTTCTTTTAATATCATGCTATCATATTAAATGAGTAAATTCATTAAAAGAAAGATAGGAATTATGACTTTAAAAATTGAGCATCTGACCGGTGGCTACACAGGTGTACCGGTAATTAAAGATATTAATCTGGAGATCACTCCAGGCGAAGTTTTAGGGCTAATTGGACTAAATGGTGCAGGCAAATCGACAACAATTAAACATATCTTGGGATTGTTACGACCACAAAAAGGAAAAATTACTCTAAATGGCATTGATTTAGCAGCACAACCTACTAAATTTAAAAGACAAGTCGCATATATTCCAGAGACGCCAGTTTTATATTCAGAATTGACTTTGAAGGAACATCTGCAATTAACGATTCTCAGCTATCAGCTGAATGAAAACCAGGCTTGGGCAAAAGCCCATGAGTTGCTGCAGATGTTTAGGCTTGATGACAAGCTCGATTGGTTGCCAATTCACTTTTCTAAGGGTATGAAGCAAAAAGTGATGATCGTGACAGCCTTTTTAGCAAATACAGAACTGCTTGTAATTGACGAGCCTTTCACCGGACTAGATCCTTTGGCAGTGGCCAATCTAGTACAATTAATCAAAAGTGCTGCTGGTCAGGGCAAAATGGTACTGATGTCAACACATATTTTAGTTAACAGTGTCCAGGCAGTTTCACGTTATGCGGTCTTAAACAACGGCAAAATTGCAGCTGCTGGTACTTTGGCTGAAATTCGAACGCACTATGACTTAAAGGAAACAGATTCATTTGACCAAATCTATCAAATTTTAAGTCAGGAGCAACAAAATGCGTGACTTGGCTAAAAAAAGGCTGCAGGAAAATATACGCCAGTCTTTAAAATATCTAGTATTGGTTTTTAATGATTTCTTTATCTTAGCTCTGATTTTCCTTTTTGGAGCGCTTATGTTCTGGTACGCACAGGCAATGAAGACCATGCCTGAAAGTCTGTGGTATTATCGTCCGCTAGTTGGTATTTTGTTGTGGCTGCCACTTTTAGTAGGAAAACTGGTAACATTACTAAAACCAGCTGATTTACAATTTTTACTGCCTGAAGATGAAAATTTAGCATCATATTTGAAACCAATGTTAAATTACAGCTTAATTGTACCGACAATTTGCTTGGCTTTAATGGCAGGAATTATATTTCCTTTTGCAACGATTAAGGCAAAGATTGAACCGTTAAATTATATTTTTGCTGTTTTTGCTGTTTTTTTGACCAAAATATTGCAGCTTAAAGTTATGGAATGTAATTTATATTTTAACCGTAAATTTTCCATCTTAATTTTAAATATCATTTTTCTGCTTTTGTTTGGTTTGGGAATGTTTAAACCGCAAAGCATGATCTTAATCGCAATCTTGCTGGCGGCTGCTGTCTTTATTTTTGTTGTGAAGCCGAGGCATACTGCTCTTTTTGACTGGCAATATGCTGTGGAGCAAGAAGAAAAGCGCAAAAATGTTGTTTATAGCGCTTTTAGCATGTTCACAGACGTTAAAGAAAGACAGACTAATATTAAAAGACGAAAATATTTGGACTCTTTATTGCCTAAAAATTTATCGTCAGAAAATCCGCATAAATTTTTGTATCGTCGTTCAGTGCTTAGAAACCCAGAAAATATTAATTTAGTTTTCCGAATGACTGCTTTTGCAGTTTTAATCTCATGGTTAGTACAAAATTGGGTTTGGGCATTATGTTTATCATGTTTAGTAGTCTTTTTGACTATTTACCAGTTGGTACCGATGGTTGACGAATTTGATAATAATATCATGTATCGTGTTTATCCAATTGAGCGTTCCAATCGCGGCCTTGATTTAGTATCTGCATTAGCAGGAGTATTATTTGCCCAATGGGTTGTAATTAGTGTTTCATGGCTGATCACTTTACCAATTAATCTACACTTGTTTGCGGCGATGGGATGCTTAGTTGTTTTCAGTTGGGGCATGTTAAGGTTATATTTACCTGCAAAAGTAAAGAAAAGGAAGTAGCAGAAAAGATGAGATTACGTAACAAGCCGTGGGCTGTAAAGCTGGTACAAGAGCATCCAGAAAGTGTGATTGATCGACCAGATCCGAGTCAAAAAATTGATTGGACAAAGCGGTTTGCTGATATTTCAAAACCATTAGAGATAGAAGTAGGGCCCGGAAAAGGAAAGTTTATTACTACGATGGCAGAAGAGCACCCCGAAAAGAATTTTGTTGCTTTGGAATTGCAAATGACAGCAGCTGGCATGATTTTGCGAACCAAACTTGCTAAAAAATTGTCTAACATCCAAATTCTTTGCGCAGATGCTGCTAATATTGACACTTTTTTTGATGCTCACAGAGCAAGTAAAATATATTTGAATTTTAGTGATCCCTGGCCAAAAACTAGGCATGAGAAAAGGCGGTTAACTTATAAGTCTTTTTTACAAAAATATCAAACCGTCTTGCAGGAAAATGGTCAAATAGAGTTTAAAACTGATAATGCAGGTCTTTTTGCCTATTCTGTGCAGAGCATGAATAATTTTGGGATGCATTTTGATTTTGTGTCAGTTGATCTTCATAATGAAAAAGATGAAATTGTAGCTGCCAATATTGAAACTGAATATGAACACAAATTTGCAGCTCAGGGCAATCCAATTTATGCTTTGCATGCTGATTTTGGGGTAAAATAATAAAATAAGAGTAAGGATTGAGAGGTTTTTCAAAATGGAACAAATAAAAGAATTGAATAAAGATAAATTAGACTCGATTACCAAAAATGGACGAGTAGTTTTAGAATTTTCAGCAGGCTGGTGCCCAGACTGTCGCTTTTTAGACCCCTTCATGCCAGAAATCGAAAAAGATTTTTCCGATAGCAAGTTTTATCAGATTGATCGTGATGGCTCTATTGACTTAGCTAAGGAAATGAATATTATGGGTATTCCTTCCTTTGTGGTCTACCAAGATGGCAAAGAAATTGGTAGACTAGTTAATAAGGATCGTAAAACTAAAGATGAGGTTGAAAGCTTTTTACGGTCACTTGACTAAGTGAAAGAGGATTATTGATTCATGATTACTAGTATTAATAAAAGAAGTTATCCCAATACCTTGATTGTAATTTTAGGTCAGGATAAGGGCAATAGTAAATACGATGAAAAAGGTGATATCACACGCATTACTGATGAAAAGGGTAATGTTACCGGTTATAACTTTTTTAACGTTGATCAGCTAATTGACTACGATAAATTACCAGATGGACAAGTTAAGCTGTCAAAAGATGATTTAACTGCTTTAAATGAAAAACTGGCAGAAGTTGGTTTTACAGATAAGCTTGCATATAGCAAACCAACGCTTGTTTATGGCTATGTCAAAAGCTGTGAAAAACATCCTGATTCTGATCATTTGCATGTTACACAAGTTGATGTGGGCAATGGAGAAGAACATCAAATTGTCTGTGGTGCACCTAACATTGCACAGGGACAAAAAGTGGTTGTTGCTTTACCAGGTACTTTGATGCCTAATGGTCAAGTAATTTGGCCAGGTCAACTGCGTCACGTGGATTCCTATGGCATGATTTGTTCTGCTCGTGAATTGGGGCTTGAGCACGCTCCTCAAAAGCGCGGAATTATGGTGGTTCCTAATGAATTTACTGTTGGAGATGTCTTTGATCCCGAAAAGTGTGATGAACTTTTAGCAAGCGGTCAGATTACTTTATAACACTGAGGACTTTATCAGGTTTTGGTAAGGTCTTTTTTGTTGCAAAAAGAATGTCAATTGCATTAGTTGTTTTATCGTCATATTGCTAAAATTTGATTGCAATTTTTTGATGATCCTGCTTTTTGGACTCAGTAATGGTAAAATAAACTACAATTATAAAATTTTGGAGTTCAGCAAATGTTAGATAAAAATAAGCAAATTTGGTTTATCGGAATTAAAGGAACTGGAATGGCTTCTTTAGCTTTAGTGTTAAATGATTTAGGTTTTAACGTAGCTGGCAGCGATATTAAAAAGTATACTTTTACCCAAGAACCGCTAAAAAAAGCTGGTATTGAAGTTAAAGAATTTAGCGCGAATAATATTAAAAATTCAGGACAAATTATCGTTAAAGGAAATGCGTTTAAAGATGACAACGTAGAAGTAAAAACTTGTGAAAAAAAGAAACTTGCGTGGAAAAGCTATCCTGATACAGTAGAAGAAATTATTAAAATGCATACCAGCATTGGCGTTTCAGGAACCCATGGCAAAACTTCTACTACCGGTCTTTTAGCTCATGTATTAGGTGAAACTGCACCCACGTCCTATTTAATAGGTGACGGAGAGGGCAAGGGTGTTAAGGATTCTCGCTTCTTCGTCTATGAAGCAGATGAATACCGGCGTCACTTCTTAGCTTATCATCCAGATTATCAAATAATGACCAACATTGATTTTGATCATCCGGATTATTTCAACGATCAGGCTGATTACACTTCGGCTTTTCAAACGGCAGCGGATCAGACTCGAAAAGGACTTTTTGTGTGGGGTGGAAATGAGAGACTAAGGCAATTGCATTCTGATATTCCTAAATATACTTATGGTTTTGAAGATAATGATGATTTTCAAGCAGTCAATATTAAAAGAACAACTAAAGGTTCAAGCTTCACGGTCGTAAATCATGGTAAAAATATTGGTGAATTTCAAATACATCTTTTTGGTGACCACAATATTTTAAACACAACAGCCGTGATTGCTGTTGCCTATACCGAAAAAATTCCTGTGGCAGATATTAAAAAAGGTCTGCTTACGTATAAGGGAGCCAAAAGGCGCTTTTCTGAAAAAGATTTCGGTGATATCAACATCATTGATGATTACGCTCATCATCCAACTGAAATGAAAGCAACAATTCAAGCTGCACGACAAAAGTTCCCACAAAAGAAATTAGTTGTAGTCTTCCAACCACATACTTTTTCCAGAACGAAGAAATATGCTAAAGATTTTGAAAAAATATTGCGCAATGTAGACAAGGCTTATGTTACCCCGATTTATGCTTCTGCAAGGGAGGCAAATGGAGATATTTCGAGTAGTGATTTAGTTGCTAAAATTCCTGGTTCCGAAGTAATCGATCTTGATAACATTGCAGATCTTGCTCAAAACAGAAATAGTGTGATCGTCTTTATGGGAGCTGGCGACATTCAGAAATATGAAGATGCTTTAGAAAAGTTACTGTAATTTAGCTTTATAGCTTTACTAGAACCCTAGTAAGGCTATTTTTTTGCGCAAAATTTATGATATTTTGTGAAAAATAATGAAATATAATTAAATTAAATGAAAAATAATGATTGATAAATGAAATAAAATGAAATATAATAAAAATGTAAACGATAACAAATGAAAAGAGGACGAATTGATGAAAGAAATAAAAACTGCAACAAGGTTAAATGCTTACTTGCCACATTATGACAATAAGATTGATAAGGTTTTTGGTGAACTGAAAAAAGTTGGAATTAATTATGTAGATATTAATTTCCCTCAACAGACTATTGGGATTCCGGCACGAGACATGAAGAAAATGTTAGACGAAAACGGTTTGCGTCCTAACGGAATGGAAATGAGATTTGAAGGTCATTACCTTAACGGTGATCTCGGGAATTTAAACGATAAGATCTATCAGGATGCTATTGAAATGTGTAAGCAGGCAGTGGATTATTGCCGAGAGATTGGCGGTTCAATGATTAATATCTGGAGTGCTCATGATGGTTTTGACTACAGCTTTCAAATTGATTATTTAAAAGTTTGGCATAGAATTGTCAAAGCTTGTCAAGAAATCGCAGATTATGCTCCTGATATTAAATTTAGTATTGAATATAAACCTTATGAGCCCCGTGCCTATGCTTTTGTGGACAGCATGGGAACTTTGGGAATGATTCTAAAAGATATCAACCGTAAAAACTTTGGCGTTCTTTTAGATTATTGTCATATGCTAATGAAACATGAAAATCCGGCCATGGGATCTGAAATTTTTGCTAGTCGTGGCGAGTTATTTGGGGTTCATATTAATGACGGCTATGGCGTCCATGATGACGGTTTAATGGTCGGCACTGTCACTCCATTTAAAACCTTAGAATTTCTTTATTATATGAAAAAATATCACTTTGATGGCATGTATTATTTTGATACAGCACCGGTAATAGAAGATCCTAGTCAAGAAACCCGTAAGAATATCGAGATGTTGAAATACCTTTTAAATCTCCTTGACCGAGTAGGCATGGAGAAAATAGACAAAGTGATTAATGAGAATGATGCAATTAAAGCAAGAGATCTATTGTTAGATTTTATAAAAAAATAACTACTTTAATTTAGAAATTGTTTTTTTGGAGGCAAAAAAATGGATTACAGAGAAACAGCACGAGGTATTTTGGATGCCGTTGGCGGACCAAGTAATATTTCTAATATGACACATTGTGCAACTAGGTTAAGATTAAATTTAAAAAATGAAAATATTGATGATGCCAAAGTGAAGGCAGTAGATGGCGTAATTAATGTTTCAAAGGGCGGTGGTCAATATCAGGTATTAATTGGACTTGAAGTACCGAAAGTTTTTGATGAATTTGAAAAGCTTGTCAATGGAAGTACTGATAATGAAGTTACTACGCAAATCAAACCTCATGGGTTTAAAGGATATGTCAATGCCTTATTTGCGGCAATTGCTGGTATTTTTTCACCACTGCTTCCAGCCCTTGCAGGATCGGGAATTTTATATGGCTTACTTTTGTTTTGCAGTCAAATAGGATGGATCAGTCAGAAAAGTGGTACTTTTGTCATTTTAACTGCAGCCTCAAAAGCAGTATTTTATTTTTTGCCAATTCTGTTAGCTTTTTCGGCTGCGAGAAGATTTAAAGTCAGCCCTTACATTGCTGCACTAATCGCTGGCGCACTTTTATATCCAGATTTCATTCAATTAATGGGTACCCATGGAAATGGTGCAATGACTTCATTCTTGGGTATTCCAGTTGTTTTAATGAATTACAATTCAACAGTAGTTCCAATTCTAATTTCTATTTGGGCTTATTCATATTTGTATAAGTGGTTAGATAAACACGTCAGCAAAGATTTGGAGCTTGTGGTTGTGCCACTTGTTTGTCTTTTAGTTATGGTGCCACTGACTGTAATTGTTATTGGTCCACTCGGTGTATATGGTGGTCAATTTGTTGCAGATTTAGTTAATTGGTTAATTAAAAATGTACCACTGCTTGCTGGAGTAGTCGTTGGTGGTGGATGGAGTTTCCTTGTATCTTTTGGAATTCACTGGGCTGTAAATCCAATAATGATTAATAACATTGCTACACAAGGCTTTGATTTTATTTGTCCATTAACCTTTGCCTGCAATTTTGGTGTTATTGGAGCTGCTATAGGAGTTTGGCTTAAAACACGAAATAAAGAGCTAAAGAGTTTTTCTTTAACTGGAGTAATAACGATTTGCCTTTCCGCAATAATAGAACCAACATTATTTGGTTTACTGGTAAAGAACAGAAAAATATGGGCAGCACAAATGATTGCTGGTGCAGTTGGCGGAGCTTATTTAGGACTAACAAAGGTATTTACAAATGCATTCGTTTTTGGTTCAGTAACAACTTTTCCAGCTTTTGTAGCTAAAAATAGCAATAACTTCTTAAATGCGATGATAGGATTGGGGATTTCTGTAATTGTCGGAATCATTCTTGGTTTTATTGTCACCAAAAAAGATGAGCGTCTTGCTTAAAATAAAGTTAGATGGGGTATAATTAAGGAAGCAAAACACTTATGTATATAAGGAGAAGAGAATAAATTGCTTCCGATCGAAAGACAAAATCAAATCTTAAAAATTTTAGAAAACAAAAATTTGAGCAAACTGGATGAACTTCATAACCAAATACCCAATGTATCTATTTCAACTTTGAGAAGAGATATCAAAACGTTAGAAGATGAAGGAAAAATTGAGTATTTATTCGGCGGGGCTGTTAGGCTAAGTGACGGTTCTGGAGAAGTCGAATTCACAAAAAAGGAACATAAATACCAAAAAGAGAAAAAGCAAATTGCTGCTTTAGCTGCCCAAGAGATTCACGATAGCAATGCAATATATGTGGATTCAGGTACAACATGTACTCTGCTTCTTGATAAAATAAAAAATAAACGGATCACAATTTATACTACGAATACACAAGTATGCCATATTGTTGGTAATTTTAAAGCTGAAATAGTTTTAATAGGTGGCAATTATAACGGTGTCACTTCTTCACTTACTGGCGCATTGACTAACGATTTACTATCCAGGCTTCGTTTTGATAAAGCGTTTTTTGGAATGAATGGTGTTGACATTAATAATGGATACACAACACCACAATTTGATGAAGCAATAAAGAAGCAGCTGATTGCAAAAAGAACTTCACAATCTTTTATATTAGCTGATTCTAGCAAATTTGGCGTATCTTCAAATGTTCAGGCTCTAGAATTAAAAGATGCAATCCTAATTTCTAATGATAATAATTCGCAGATTGCTAAAGAAACAAAGATTATTTGTCCGTAACTAAAATATAAAAGTTATTTAATATAAAAACATCAAACTTAACAGGAGTTTGATGTTTTTGTTTAAAGAAAGTTCTAAAAATTCTATACATAAAGAGTAATAAGCAAAAACTAAATTATTAATCTAAAGTAGATAAATGATGTTTAACCTGTTTGTTATAAAAACAGTATTGTGCAAGATCCGTGCAAAAACTGTTAAAATGGTAGTTAAATAAAGAAATTTGGTTTAATTGTAAGGAGATCTAATGGCTGATAAAAAATTACTTTTAATTGATGGTAATTCAGTTGCTTTTCGTGCTTTTTATGCACTATATCGCCAACTTGAAAATTTCAGAAATCCTGAAGGATTGCATACTAATGCCATTTACACATTTAAAAATATGCTTGATGTCGTGCTAAATGATGTCGAACCCGATCATGTTTTGGTTGCTTTTGATGCAGGTAAAACTACCTTTAGAAATAAGATGTACGCAGACTACAAAGGTGGCAGACAAAAGACTCCCTCAGAATTATCTGAACAACTGCCATACATTCAGGAGCTCTTGCATGACTTGGGTTTGTCTACATATGAGCTCGATAACTATGAAGCCGATGACATCATAGGAACTTTCGTAACTATTGGTGAAAAAGAAGGCTTTAAAGTTACGGTAGTTACAGGTGATAAAGATTTGACTCAGCTGGCATCGCCGCAAACAACAGTTATGGTCACTAAATCAGGGGTACTAAACTTAGAAGCTTATACACCTGAACATATGAAAAAAGTTAATGGTGTTACTCCAACCGAATTTATTGATATGAAAGCCCTTATGGGAGATAATTCTGATAATTATCCTGGAGTAACTAAAATTGGGCCAAAAAAAGCTTCACAACTTATTCAGGAATATGGTACGGTTGAAAATCTTTATGATCATGTAGATGATATGAAGCCATCTAAAATGAAAGAAAACCTTATCAATGATAAGGATAAGGCTCTTTTAGGCAAAAAATTAGCTACTATTGATCGTCATGCTCCTTTAACCATTGGGATCGATGATGTTAAAAGGCGTCCTATTGACTATCAGAAATTGCGCAGATTCTATGAAAAGATGAACTTTCGTAAATTCTTGAGTGAATTAAATCCCGACGGAGAAAATCAACCACAAGATCAATCTGAAAAAACAAATGATAATGATAAAGTAGTTGATTTTACTGAACTTAAAGAAAATGACATCAATAATTTTGCCGTTACTGATGGACAAACTATTACTTTTTATCTCGGAATGCTTGGTGCTAATTATCATTTAGCTGATTTTGTTGGTTTTGCCATTAAGGTAGATAATCAAATATATATTAGTCGCAATGTTGAACTGCTAAAAGAAGCTAAACTTAAAAATATGCTTGAAGATAAGCAAATTACTAAAAATGTGTTTGATCTAAAGCGAACAACAGTTGGGTTGAATCGTTTGGGTATTCACGCCCGTGGCATTGACTATGACATGCTGCTTGCTTCATATTTGATTAATAATGAAAATAATTCAGACGATATGGGTGAAATATGCCGGATGTATGGTGATAATTCTGTTAAAAGCGATTATGAGGTATACGGCAAAGGCAAAAGCGTTCATATACCAAAAGATGATCAAGTTTTGTTTAACCATTTAGCTGGTAAAATAGCAGCTATTGAAAATCTAAAAGAGACATTACTGGCAAAATTAAAAGAGCATGAGCAGGATGATCTTTATGCCAACATTGAAATACCAGTTGCAAGAGTTTTATCTGTCATGGAAATAAATGGTATTAAGGTCCAAGCTAATACTTTAACTGAGCTGCAAGATGAATTTGCGGTTGATCTCAAGAAAATGGAACAACAAATTTATGATGAAGCTGGTGAAGAATTTAATATTAATTCTCCTAAGCAATTGGGTCATATTTTGTTTGAAAAGATGGGCTTGAAGCCAATTAAAAAGACCAAAACTGGCTATTCAACTTCTGTTGATGTTTTAAATCAGTTAAAAGATGAAAACCCAATTATTGGACAAATACTGACTTACCGGCAAATTGCTAAAATCCAATCTACCTATGTTAATGGTTTATTAGATGTTATCCAAAAAGATGGTCGCGTTCATACCAGGTACTTACAAACCTTGACCGCTACTGGTCGCTTGTCCTCAGTTGACCCTAATTTACAAAATATTCCTACCAGAACGGAAGAAGGAAAGCAAATTAGAAAAGCTTTTGTGCCTAGTGAACCAGACGGTTATATTTTCTCATGTGATTATTCTCAAATTGAATTGCGAGTCTTGGCACAAGTTTCCGGTGATGAACAGATGCAGGAAGCTTTTAGAACGGGTTATGATATCCACGCTCATACGGCCATGCGCATTTTTCATCTTAAGTCAACCGATGACGTGACTCCGCTAATGCGTCGCAGAGCTAAGGCAGTTAATTTCGGTATAGTTTATGGCATTTCTGATTATGGTTTGTCTAAGAATCTTAATATTAGCAGGAAACAGGCAAAGGAATTTATTGACAATTACTTTGAACAATATCCGCAAGTTAAAGAATATATGAATAAAGCTGTGCAAGTGGCACGTGAAAAAGGCTATGCGGAAACAATTATGCATAGAAGACGTTATTTACCAGATATTCATGCCAAAAATTACAATGTTCGTTCATTTGCCGAAAGGACAGCCATCAATTCTCCTATTCAAGGTTCAGCTGCAGATATAATCAAAATTGCGATGATTAACATGCAGAAAAAGTTGGATGAATTGCATTTAAAGACTAAAATGGTGGTTCAGGTGCATGATGAATTAATTTTTGATGTACCAAAGGATGAATTAGAGACAATTAAAAAAATTGTGCCGGAAGTTATGCAATCTGCTGTAAGACTTGATATACCTCTTGTAGCTGACTCTGGATATGGTCATAACTGGTTTGATGCGAAGTAAGGAGTAATTTTAATGCCCGAAATGCCGGAAGTTGAAACTGTCAGGCGGACTCTTCTTCCTCTTATCAAAGGGAAAACAATAAAAGAAGTAACTGTATGGTACCCAAAAATTATTACCGGAGATGCTAAAGAATTTGCAAAACAGCTAACTGGAAAAAAGATAGAAAATATAGATCGTTACGCTAAATATTTGCTTATTCGTCTTAGTGACAATTTAACAATAGTGTCTCATTTACGCATGGAAGGTAAATATCGTTTAGTCAAAATAAATACTAAAAAGGACAAACACGACCACGTGCAAATTGTTTTTAAAGATAATTCAGCATTGCGCTATAATGATGTGCGTAAGTTTGGCCGAATGCAGCTGATTAAGACGGGGACTGAAAGGGAAAAAACTGGTATTGGCAAATTAGGTGTTGAACCTAATTCAGCAGCTTTTACCGTTTCGTATCTACAAAATGGTTTAGCGCGTAAAAAGAAAAATATTAAAAACACACTCCTTGACCAATCTATTGTTGCAGGTTTGGGCAATATCTACGTTGACGAGGTTTTGTGGGAAACAAAAATTCACCCGTTAAGTCAAGCCAATGCCATTCCAGCAGAAAAGATAGCGCAATTGCACGACAATATTAATTCGTTAATAGAATTGGCAATTGCTGAAAGAGGTACTACAGTTCATACCTATCTGGATGCGAACGGGAAGACAGGAGGTTTTCAAAAAATGTTGCAAGTATATGGACATAAAGGCGAGCCTTGTGTGCGCTGTGGCACACCTCTTGAGAAAATTAAGGTAAATGGACGAGGAACTACTTTTTGCCCTAAGTGTCAGGTGATTTATAAATGACAAAGATTTTAGGCTTAACCGGTGGGATAGCAAGTGGTAAAAGTACTGCAGATGTTTTTTTTAGAGATAAACAAATACCGGTTATAGACTGCGATCAAATTGCTCACGATATTTTAAATAGGGACGAAAAGGGCTATGAACTGGTTTTAAAACATTTTGGTACAAGCATTCTTAAGTCAGATAGATCAATTAATCGTTCAGAGTTAGGACAGATTGTTTTTAACGATAAAAAACAACTTGAAGCTTTAAATGGAATTACCCATCCATTGATTTTTCAAGAAATACAAGCTAAAATTGCGCTAAACAACATGAACAAAAATTCTTTGGTTGTTGTGGATGCACCGGTTTTGTTTGAATCAAATGGTCAAAAATATTGCGATTTTACCTTATTAATTGCAATACCGGAATCACTGCAAATGAAAAGGCTAATGTTAAGGGATCATTTGAGTGAGCGTGCTGCCTTGAAGCGTATTCGCAGTCAAATGCCTTTGTCCCAGAAAGAAAAATTGGCTGATTTTGTAATTAATAATACTGGTACAAAACAAGATTTGAAATCGAAATTAGAAAAATTGCTTCTTAACATAAAAGGGGAGGACTTATATGGAATGTCCTAATTGTCATAAAAATGCCTCAAAAGTCATTGATTCACGACCCAGTGATGAAAATCGCGCAATCAGACGTCGGCGTGAATGCGAAAACTGCGGCTTTCGTTTTACCACATTTGAACGAGTTGAAACTACTCCTTTACTAGTGATTAAGAATGATGGTACTCGCGAACCTTTTAATCGTAAAAAAATTTTACATGGTGTGATGGCGGCTGGTCAAAAACGGCCGATATCAAGTACACAATTTGAAGAACTAGTCGATCATGTAGAAAACAAAGTCAGACAACAGGGGGTTAGCGAGATTTCTTCGAAAAAAATTGGTCAACTAGTAATGGATGAGCTGGCAACAATTGATGATGTTGCTTATATTCGTTTTGCTTCTATTTATCGTGAATTTAAAGATATGTCTAGCTTCATGAAAACAATGGAAGATATGATTGCAAAAAGGGAAAAGGGTAATTAATTATGTTTGAGACAAATAATCCCAAACAGCTTTTTTTCATTACCAACAGGGTGGATATTTTTCCCAAAGATTTGCGCATATTAATTAAACTATATCAACCTCTTATTGGCTCTCTTCCTTTAGCACTCTATTTAAGTTTGAATGAAGATTATAATGCACAGGCAATGCTTTCTGATGCTAAGGGAATTTATACTCTTCAAGAACAGACAGATTGTGATATAAAAAAATTATTTGGTGCGTTGCATAAGCTTGAAGCTGTTGGTCTGATTCAAACCAGATTGCTTGACAACCAGATCATGGGTCATGTTTTGTGCTTCGAAATTAAAAATGTTCCAGCAAGCAGTGAATTTTTTTCAACTGCTCTTTTAGCTAGTTTATTAAAAGAAAAAGTTGGTATAACTGCTTTTAATAAATTAAGTCACGAGTTTGCAAGAGAGGCTAAACAAAACCGGAGCAAATTAAGTGGCATCAAGGGAGCACCCAATATTTCTGCTTCCTTTATGGATGTTTTCCATTTATCCGATCAAGAAGCAATAGATCCTTCAATTGAGGTTAAGGAAGCAGCTCGAGAGAATAATTATTCTGCAAGCGATTATGCTACTGTCAATGATCAAGATAATATTGACTGGGATTTTATGAAACAGCAATTTGAAATTTATCAAATAGCTGGCAGCGAAATTGATCAGAATAAAGAAGCTATTCGAGCTGTTATGCGTATATATGGGCTTTCAGAACAGGAATTTGTCGACGAGGCAATACCTTGTTTGCATGGTGACTATCAATTAAATATGAGAGAAATAAAGCAAACTATTGCTAACAGCATTCATGGAAGCGATACTCGCAGGCATTTGCAAGACAAGGCAAAAATACCTGAAAAATTTAATAAAAGTGATAGCCAATTAAATCAAAAAGAACAAAAATTATTGCAAAAAGCTCAGACTGATACTCCAGCGCAGTTTTTGTATCACTTAAAAACTGAACGAAACGATTATGTTGATGCAAGTGAGTATCAAGTGTTAGACAGTTTATATAATGATAAGGGAATATCAGCTGAATTGCTCAATGTTCTGACATATGCTTGTTTAAAAAGTAGCCCAAACATTTCTTTTCGATTAGCAAACAAAATTTTGCATGATTGGTTGCAGCACGGTGTTAAAACTGGTAGTGAGGCCTTGGATTACATGGAAAAGAGAAAAAGGACCCAAGAACAAAGGCAGAGCAAGCGTTATAATAGATTTGCTCCCAGAAAAACGGTTGAAAAGGGCACTGATTGGAACAAGCAAAAGCCAAAAGTAAAATCTGATGTCTCAAGTGCGGAGCTAAAAGAATTTTTCAAGAATTTTGAAGATAAAAACGGCATGAAGTAGGTGAAGTAAAATGCAACCCATTAAAAAATTTATGGTTAAAGGACAAACAGCTAAAGTAGAAGACGAGAGTACCGCTAAAATTAAGCAAAAAGTTTTGGCTGAGCCCAAAGTGCAACAATTTATCAGTCAGCACCGAGCACAACTTAATGACAGTATAATTGATAAAAGCCTTCCCAGTCTTTTTGAATTTTATCTCAGCCAACATAAAAAAGATCCTGTGACCAAAGGATATTATCCAGATTTGATAATGAATAAAAATGCCATTAGTCTTAAATTTGTTCCTGAAGACAGTAAACTGATTCATGATCAGGAAATTAATATCAAAAAGCACTTGCGTTTAATTAACTTACCCGAGGGTTTGCATGATGTTCGCTTAAGTCAAATTGAAATGACACCAGAAAGAGCCGAGGTAATGACTGCTATTCAGCGTTTTTTATATCAATATTCTCAAGATATCCACCAAAAGGGTCTTTATTTATCCGGTAATTTTGGCATTGGTAAAACGCATATTTTAGCGGGGCTGGCAAATCAAGTAGCGGCAATGGAAAAATATGTTGTCTTTTTGCATGTTCCTACCTTCATTGCCAGTTTGTCCAGTCATTTTAATGACAATAGTTTACAAAATGAAGTGCAAAAAATTGCTAGTTCTGACTTGTTAATACTGGATGATATAGGTGCAGAAAATTTAAGTCAATGGTCTAGAGATGAGGTCTTAGCAGTAATTTTGCAGGCACGAATGGACAATATTTTGCCAACCTTTTTCTCATCTAATTTTGCGATGGGTGACTTGGAGGATCATTTTAAGGAAACTAAAAGTTCAATTGAACCAGTAAAGGCTGCTAGAATAATGGAAAGAATACATTCTTTAGCAGCGGAAATAGTAATATCTGGACCTAATCGGCGTCACTAAGTTATAAAAGATGCAGAATAATTTAATTTTTTAATGAAAATATACTTGCATTAAAAAATTATTGGGTTATAATTAACACCAATGAATGAACATGTTGCAATGCAACTCAGAGAGAAAAGCGGTATTCTGGAAGCTTTCATCAGCGTTTGCAATCCAATCATTCATACCTAAATTTTGATAATGGGTTAGATTCCGTTAACAATCTATAACGAGATAGTTCATTTTCTTGAACTAAATTTTGGGTGGAACCACGTTAATTAACGTCCCAGTGCTTAATTGCACTGGGATTTTTTATTATAAAAATTTTGGAGGAAATAATGAGTTTTTCGATTACTTTGCCTGACGGCTCAAAAAAAGATTTTACTGAAGCTGTTTCAATTTCTGATTTAGCACATGGCATTGGTACATCTTTAGGTAAAGCTGCTCTTGGTGCAAAAGTAGATGGTCAAATTGTTGCTTTAGACTATAAGTTGAACAAAAATGCGGAAGTTGCAATTATAACCGACAGAGATAAAGAGGGTCTAACAATTTTGCGTGATACCGTTGTATTTGTTCTTGAAGCCGTGGCCAAGAAAGCTTATCCTGAAATTCATTTTGGTGAACATGGATCTGACGATGAGGGCTTTTACGTTGATACTGATAAAGAAAATCAAATAAAAGTCAATGAATTACCAGACTTGGAAAAAGCAATCAAAAAAGCAATTAAAGCAGGAGAAAAGATTGAATCCAACTTAATGTCTAAAGACGAGCTTTCTGATCTTTTTAAGGATGATCCTTATAAGAGTGAAATGCTTAAAGCTGAAAAAAATGACCAAGTACAAGTTCATAAGTTAGGCAATTTTGTCGATTTTGGTTTTAGCGCATTGTTACCAAACACCGGTAAAATTAAGCAATTTAAATTGTTATCTGTTGCCGGTGCCTACTGGAAAGGTCAGTCTTCTAACCCGATGCTCCAAAGAATTTCCGGTACGGCCTTCTTTAAAAAGGCTGACTTAGACGCAGACATTAAACGGCGTGAAGAAATTAAAGAACGTGATCACAGAACAATTGGCCGTGATCTTGATTTATTCTTTGTTGATCCCAAAGTTGGTGCAGGTTTACCTTACTGGATGCCAAAAGGTGCCACAATTCGCCGCGTTGTTGAACGCTACATTATCGATAAAGAAGTTGCTGACGGCTACCAACACGTTTATACGCCAGTTTTAATGAACGTTGATGCTTATAAAACATCAGGCCACTGGGCACACTATCGTGACGACATGTTCCCACCAATGGATATGGGTGACGGTGAAATGCTTGAACTGAGACCAATGAATTGTCCGTCCCATATTCAAATTTACAAGCACCATATTCGTTCATACCGCGAGCTCCCAATTCGAATTGCCGAATTGGGCATGATGCACAGATATGAAAAATCTGGTGCTCTGTCAGGACTGCAACGTGTACGAGAAATGACTTTAAATGATGGTCATACGTTTGTGACTTTAGATCAAGTTCAAAGTGAATTCTCTAAGATTTTGACTTTAATTTTAGACGTTTACAAAGATTTTGACATCACTGATTACTACTTCAGACTTTCCTATCGTGATCCAAAGAATACTAAAAAGTATTTTGCAAATGATGAAATGTGGGAACGAAGTCAGTCAATGCTGAAAAAGGCTATGGACGATATGGGACTTGACTATGTTGAAGCTGAAGGTGAAGCTGCATTTTACGGTCCAAAACTAGATATTCAAACTAAAACTGCTTTGGGTGCAGATGAAACAATGTCCACAATTCAACTAGATTTCATGCTTCCTGAGAGATTTAACTTAACCTATGTTGGTCAAGATGGTGAAGAGCACAGACCAGTTATGATTCACCGCGGAATTGTAGGTACTATGGAGCGTTTCATTGCTTACCTGATTGAAATTTACAAGGGTGCTTTTCCAACTTGGCTGGCTCCAGTTCAGGTAGAAATAATTCCAGTAAATTTGGATGCCCATTCAGATTACGCCAAAAAAGTTCGCGATGAACTTAATAAACGTGGTTTTAGAGCCGAAGCAGATCTGCGTAATGAAAAATTAGGTTACAAGATTCGTGAGTCACAAACACAAAAAGTACCATATACTCTTGTTTTAGGTGACAAGGAATTAAAGGACAATGGTGTTAATGTTCGTCGCTACGGCACTGAAGAAGAAGTAGCCATGAGCTTTGATGAATTTATTCGTGAAATTGAACAGGATGTTAAATCATATTCACGTGAAAAATAATCGAGTAAAAAATAGTAAAGATAAGTTTAATTTAATAGATTGCAGGAATAATTTGATAACTTAGACCTTAAAAATAAAAACCGCTAAAATTTGCACGTCGAGTAACAAAATGTAGTGTTGACGGGATGCACTTTTGATTAATTAATCAATTGCTAAAAATTGAGTTGGATAGTTGAATTACGACTGCTAAAAAGGAGCAATATTATGTCAATGGTAGAATTTCATGACGTGCAGAAATTTTATGGCAAATTTCACGCGTTGCATAGTATTAATTTACAAAT
Organism: Lactobacillus sp. ESL0261; assembly: GCF_003693025.1. Classification (NCBI taxonomy): domain Bacteria; kingdom Bacillati; phylum Bacillota; class Bacilli; order Lactobacillales; family Lactobacillaceae; genus Lactobacillus; species Lactobacillus sp. ESL0261. The sequence continues at coordinate 80,089 of NZ_REHN01000009.1, read as the reverse complement.
CGATAAAGGCGAAACTGTTGTTTTAATCGGACCTTCCGGTTCCGGTAAGAGTACGCTTATTAGAACAATAAACCGCTTAGAGTCAATCCAGGGTGGAAAGCTGATAGTTAATAACCAGGATTTGTCCAATCCAAAGACTGACTCAAATAGGTTGCGCCAGGATGTCGGTATGGTTTTCCAACACTTTAATCTTTATAAGAACAAAAATGTTTTGGAAAATGTGATGCTGGCACCACGAATTGTCAGTCATATGCCTGAAGCTGAAAATAAAAAGCAGGCAATGCATTTACTTGATATGGTTGGAGTGGCTGATAAAGCCCAAAATATGCCAGCCCAAATATCTGGTGGTCAAAAACAGCGCGTGGCGATTGCTCGATCTTTAGCGATGCATCCCAAATTACTGCTTTTTGATGAACCAACTTCAGCGCTTGATCCGGAGATGATTGATGAAGTTTTACAAGTAATTAAAAAGATTACTTCGTCTAGCGATATGACCTCTTTGATCGTGACCCACGAAATGGGCTTTGCTAAGGAAGTAGCTAACCGTGTCATCTTTATGGATCAGGGTCAAATTGTTGAAGATGATGACAGTTCTTCCTTCTTTAAACAGCCGAAAACAGAACGGGCGCAGCAATTTTTAAGCAAAATAATAGCGCATTAAGAGGGGGCAATATCATGAAAAAATTAATTTGCTCAATCTCGCTATTTTTGGGAATGTTCCTTTTATCTGGTTGTGGCAATAGTGTCACTGACCAGTCAGCTTTGAAAAATGTGCGCTCGTCCAATACCATTACTTGGGCAGTTGAAGGTGACAAAAAACTTTTTAGTCTAATCGATATTAGAGATGATAAAGAAAAGGGCTTTGATATTGATATGGCCAAAGCCATTACCAGAGAAATTTTAGGTCCTAAAGGGCAGGCTCGCTTTACGCTTGCCACTTCACAGTCGAGAATACCTTTATTGAAAAATGGTAACGTTGATGCGGTAATTGCCACTCTGACAATTACTCCTGAAAGAGCACAAGTAATTAGTTTTTCCAAATCGTATTTTCAGGCTGGTAAATCATTTCTTGTCCCTAAAGGATCAAAAATTAAAAAGCCAAGTGATCTTAATGGCAAAACTGTAATTGGGATTGTTGGCGATAATTCTGTTGAGGCAGTAAAGAAAGTTGCCCCCAGAGCAAAAGTTGTCGCTATGCAAGATTATGGTCAAGCTGTATCAGCTTTGAAATCGCATCAAGGCGACGCTTTGACTAGTGATAATGGTATTTTATATGGTTTAGCAGCACAAAGTCCAGACAGCCTTGAAGTAACAGGAGGAACTTATACTAAAGAACCTTATGGTATTGCGGTAAATAAAAATCAAGAACCTTTTCACAGAGCTATTAATCGAGCGATTGATAAGATTCAAAAGAGTGGAGAATACAATCGCTTAATTAAAAAGTGGTTCGGCCAAGTTCCTGGTTTTAACTATAAGGAGATGTATATAAAATGATTCGTATCTTCAATAATTTTAGTAGTCAACTATTTTCAGGATTTGGCTGGACTATTTTATCAAGCCTGTTAACGTTAGTATTTAGCCTGATTTTTGGAGTTTTATTAGCTCTTTTAGAGGTTATCCCAAATAAAGTGGCAAACAAAATCGGTAGGACTTACGTAGAGATTTTTCGTAATATACCATTATTAATTATCGTAATGTTCTTTTACTTAATAGTACCGAAATATTTTGTCAAAATAGACGGCTTTACTGCAGGTACAATTGGTTTGTTTTTGTATACTTCAGCTTTTATTGCTGAAATAATCCGGTCAGGCATTCAGTCTGTCTCCCAAGGCCAAATGGAAGGTGCCAGATCTACGGGGATGACTTATAAGCAAGCTATGCGTTATGTGATTTTGCCTCAGGCTTTTAAAATTGTTATTCCACCATTAGGCAATCAATTTGTCAATTTAATCAAAGATTCGTCAATTTTGGCTTTTGTGGCTGGTTTTGATTTAATGTATCAGGCTAATGCAATCGCCTCTGTGACTTTTGATACATTTAACAGCTATTTTGTAATCGGCGTGCTGTATTTAATAATTACTATGCCTTTAAGTTATTATATGCAACATCTAGAAAAGAAAATGGCATAGGGAGGCGACTAAAATGCAAACATGGATTAATGCCCTATCATGGTTAAACTTCGGTTTTCTATTAAAGGGGTTAGCAGTCACATTATTTATTTCAGTTTTTGCAATTGTACTAAGTTTCATTTTAGGATCGATATTGGGAATAATTCGCTATGCAAAAATTAGATTTATTTCAGCAATTGTCGGCTTCATTATTGACATTGTTAGAAACTTACCTTTATTATTAATTATCTTTTTTACTTATTTTGGCCTGCCCAATATTGGTTTGAGACCAGGAGCAATTTTGTCAGCTATTATTGCAATGACAATCTTTGAATCCAGCATGATTGCAGAAATTGTGCGCTCTGGTATTCAGTCGGTTGCTGTAGGTCAAATTGAGGGAGCGAGATCTACAGGAATGACCTTTGTGCAGGCACTATGGCATGTAGTTTTACCGCAGGCGTATCGGCACATGATTCCTACCATCATTGGTCAGTTTGTGTCATTAATAAAGGACACGTCTTTAGCTACTATCATTGTTGTACCTGAACTAATGCAACACGCACAGGTTATTTATGGTCAAAATGCAAACTATATTGTGCCAATGTTTGCGGCCTTAACGCTTTTGTACTTTATTGTTTGCTTTACTCTATCCGCTATCGGTAATAAACTCAATAAACGTTTAGCATAAATTAAAGCATTGAAAACTAATCTGATTGACACATTCGCAAAAGACGAGTATAATTACGAAAGTTGAGAACAAGAAGAAGCTTCCCGCTTCTCGCCTAAGTTAAGTTGACCTCTGGGCTGATCGATATTTTCTGTTGATTAAGGGCGGGTAAAGTTTACCCGTCTTTTTCTTGTCCTCAGATTAATATGGAGGTGAAGAATTATTCCAAGGAATTTGATATTGAACGATCAAATTCGCGCTCGCGAAGTTCGTTTAATTAATGAAGATGGTGAACAAGTTGGTGTTGTTACTAAAACTGAGGCTTTACGCCAAGCAAATGTTGCAAATTTAGATTTAGTTCTAATTTCGCCTAATGCCAAGCCACCTGTTGCTCGTATCATGGACTATGGTAAATACCGTTTCCAGCAACAAAAGAAGGTTAAAGAATCCCGGAAAAAGTCTAAAACGGTTAGCGTAAAAGAAATCCGTTTAAGTCCAACGATTGAGGGTAACGATTTTAACACCAAGTTAAAACATGCGCGTAAGTTTATCACCAAGGAAGGTGCTAAAGTCCGCGTTTCGATCAGGTTCAGAGGTCGAGCAATCACTCATAAGGAACTAGGTCGTGAAGTATTGGAAAAAATGGCTGAAGCCACATCTGATATTGCTACTGTAATTAGCAAACCCAAGATGGAAGGCCGTTCAATGTTCTTAATGCTCGCTCCGAAGAGTGACAAAAATAATTAGTTAATTTGGAGGAATTAGAAAAATGCCAAAAATGAAAACCCACCGCGCTTCTGCTAAGCGTTTTAAGAGAACTGCTTCTGGTCAATTAAAGCGTCATCACGCTTTTACCGGCCACCGTTTCCACGGCAAGACTAAGAAACAACGTCGTCATTTGAGAAAGGCTGCAATGGTTTCACGCAGTGACTTGAAGCGCATCAAACAGATGCTCTCTCAAATGCGTTAATCAAATATATAAAACGATATTTAGGAGGAATTTTAGATGCCAAGAGTTAAGGGTGGAACAGTTACACGTAAACGTCGTAAAAAGATTATGAAGCTTGCCAAGGGTTACCGTGGCGCAAAGCATATGCAATTTAAGGCTGCAAGTACACAGTTGTTTGTATCTTACAGATATGCATTTCGTGACAGAAGAAGACGCAAGAGCGACTTCAGAAAGTTATGGATTGCCAGAATCAATGCTGCAGCAAGACAAAATGATATTTCATATTCTAAGTTAATGCACGGCTTGAAATTAGCTGGTGTTGATATTAACCGTAAGATGTTAGCTGATATTGCTTATAACGATTCAAAGACTTTTGCAAAATTAGCAGAAACTGCTAAAAAGGCTTTAAATTAACCAAAAATGGCGCTTATGGCGCCGTTTTTTTATGTCGAAATTTAGCACTTGCAGTAGATAATTTGGTATATTAAACTAGTGCAATGATAGATAAGAAGGAAATTGAATGTTATTCAGACCACACTATACAATTGACACGATTTATCATTTAGATATTAAAGTGCTAAAGCAAATAGGTATCAAAGCTGTTTTTTCAGATTTAGACAATACTCTTTTAGCTTGGAATGAGTTCGAAACTGCTGCAAAAATGAATAATCTCAATAAAAAATTAGCTCAAGCTAGTATTAAGTTAGTTGTGATTTCTAATAATAATGCTGAAAGAGTAGGCAAAGTTTTAAATCCTTATCACATTGACTTTGTAGCCAAGTCTAAAAAGCCGTTGCCCTTTGCCATAACTAAAAAAAGAAAGAGTATGGGGATAAAAAAAGACCAGGTTATGATGGTTGGTGATCAGTTAATCACAGATATACAAGCAGGAAATTTGGCTGGTGTAGAATCCGTATTAGTAAAACCGCTTATTCAAACTGATAAGTGGAATACACGTATTAATCGCTTTTTTGAGAAAATTATTTTTTTCTTTTTAAATCTTTCACACCCAGTTACATTTAAGGAGACATTAAAAAATGGATGACCAAATTATTTGTATTGGTTGCGGAGCAGTTCTTCAAGCTGATAATGCAGAAGAAGCAGGCTATTTGCCTGCCTCGCGTTTAAAACAGGCGCAAGAAAGTGAAGCTGACGGCAACGATATTTATTGTCAGCGTTGTTTTCGGCTACGCCATTATAATGAAATTATGCCAGTCGAATCTGACAATGATGATTTTTTAAAATTATTAAATTCCTTGTCAGAGAAGAAAGCCTTAATTGTAAATGTTGTAGACCTATTTGATTTCACCAACTCCTTGCTTTCAGCAATTAAACGCTTTATTGGAAAGAATGATTTTATTCTTGTTGGCAATAAATTCGATCTTTTCCCTCAAAATTCGCGTCAAAGCAAAATAAAGGATTGGATGCGGCAAGAAGCCAATCGAATTGGGTTATATCCTAAGAAAATATTTCTGGTAAGTGCAAAAAGCAAGACTAATTTGCCAGAACTGATAGCGTATTTAGATCAAAATTCACATGATCAAGATGTTTATTTTGTAGGAACGACTAATGTAGGCAAATCCACCCTTCTTAATGCAGTTATTGACCAGATGGGTGATATCCAAAATTTAATCACCACTTCCCGCTTTCCGGGTACAACACTTGATAAGATTGAAATTCCTCTGGCAAATGGTCATTTTTTAGTTGACACACCGGGTATAATAACGGAAAATCAACTGGCTACGCGTTTGAATGCTCAGGAATTGAGCTTGATTTCACCGCAAAAGCAGCTTAAGCCTGTAACTTTTCAGCTTAATCCAGGTAACACTTTATTTTTAGCTGGATTGGGCAGAGTAGACTTTTTAAAAGGTGGGAAAGCAAGTTTTACGGTTTATGCAGCACGGGGATTATATATTCACAGGACTAAAACGGAAAATGCTGATAGTTTCTTTGCCAAACACCTTGGCGAATTACTTGCCCCACCATCACAAAGTGATGAGTTGCCGCCTTTAAAAGGACAGGAATATCATACTAAAGAAAAAAGTGATTTGCTCTTTGGTGGAATAGGTTTTGTTACCGTCCCGGCAAATTGCTTGGTTAGAATATACACACCAGATAAAATTGGTTTAGGTATTAGACGTGCATTAATTTAGAGGATATAATGATTGCTATTGCTAAAAATTATCAAAAAACGCCAACTGTTGAAGTAGCCGAAGAAAAAATAGGGCCTAAAAAAGGGCGTCAAATCGGTATTTTGGGTGGAACATTTAATCCAATTCATTTAGGTCATTTAATAGTAGCGGAGCAAGTATTGACTAAACTCCATCTTGATGAAATTTGGTTTATTCCGACCAATATTCCTCCATTAAAGGATCAGCCAGTCGTTTCTGCACAAGACCGTGCAAATATGCTTGAGTTGGGTACTCAAGATAATCCTCGGTTCCAAGTAAAATTATTTGAACTATATCGTGGTGGAGTTTCATATACTGTTGATACCTTAAGATATTTACGTGAATCTCAACCTGAAAATCATTATTACTTGATTATGGGCAGCGATCAAGTTAATAATTTAGGTGAATGGAAAGAGCCTACTAAATTGGCTCAACTGGCAACGCTTGTCGGAGTTCAAAGGGCCGGATACCCCCAAAAAGCTAAATTACCAATGATTTGGGTTGATGTTCCTGCCATCGCAATTAGTTCCAGCCTTGTTAGACAAACTATTGCGATTGGTGGATCAATCAGATACTTAGTACCTGACACAGTCAGAAATTATATTCAGAAAAAAGGCATATATCATGAATAATTTGTTTTTCAAAAAGACTTATTCAGTTCTATCTAGTGCTGAAATTGTGTCTAAAGAAAAAAGTAATATGACTGAAGATCGTTTTGAGCATTGTATTGGAGTTAGCAAAACTGCTAAAAAATTAGCAAAGTTAAACCAATATGATGAAGATAAAGCCGAATTAGCTGGATTTATACATGATTATGCAAAACAAGTTTCAGTTGAGGAATATCGTGAAGTTATTAAAACCAAGGGCTTTGATCAGGACCTGTTAAATTGGAATCGAAGCATTTGGCATGGTATTGTGGGTACATATTTTATTCAGAGAGATCTGAAAATTAATGATTCAGAAATTTTAACGGCAGTACGCAGGCATACAACAGCTGACGTTGAAATGACAACTTTAGATAAAATTGTATTTATGGCTGATTACATCGAACCTGGCAGGTCATTTCCAGGAGTTGAAGAAGCGCGTAAAATAACTTATGCTAATCTTGATCAGGGCGTCGGCTATCAATTAGCACATACTCTTGAATTTTTAATTGAGAAAAGAAATAAAATCTATCCACGTACTTTAGACGCTTATAATGTTTGGGGTATTAAAGAATAAGGAGAAAAATTGACTAGTAAAGAAATATTGGCTTTTACTCTAAAGGCAATTAGTGATCGTCATGGAGAAGATACTGCAGCTTACGATATGCAGGGACATAGTATTTTAGCTGATTATTATGTTGTGACCAGTGCAGGCTCAAACAGACAATTACATGCTATAGCTAATGCTATCATTGATGAAGCTCACAAGGTTAATTATTATGATTATCGCGTTGAAGGCACGAGTGAATCAAATTGGCTTCTACTCGATTTAGGCGATGTTGTTGTAAATGTTTTTACTGAAGATGCACGTGATTTTTACAATGTTGAAAAACTGTGGGTTAACGGCAAAAAATTAGAATTAAAGGAAGATTAGCTAACAATGAGTGTAGTAGGGATCATTGCGGAATACAATCCCTTCCATAGTGGGCATGAATTTTTAATGAATCAGGCTCGCTATATTGCAGGCAGTAAAGACCCGATCATTGTTGTCATGTCAGGCAATTATGTTCAGCGTGGAGAAATGGCAATTATGGATAAATGGTCTCGTGCGCAGGCAGCGCTTGAAAGTGGTGCTGATGTAGTACTTGAACTGCCATTTTCCACTTCGGTTGAACCAGCTGATTTGTTTGCACTTGGCAGTATTGACCAATTAGTCAAAGTCGGCGTCACTGACTTAATTTTTGGTGTTGAAGACGCTACACAAAATTATGCTTATTTAGGTAGTAAGATTGCTGAAATTCCACAAAGTCACATGGACTTTAATGATTACAGTCAAACTTATTCAACCCAATATAATCAAATGGTAGCAAGAGAAGTTGGTCATGAAGTTAGTGAGCCCAATGCTATTCTTGCTTTGGCTTATGCTGTTGCTAATCATAATTTGGGTACGCCCATAGTTTTGCATCCAGTTAATCGGATTGGTGCCGGTCATGATGATGTCTTGCAGAGCAATAAAGTTGTTCAAAGCGCCAGTGCAATTCGAAATATGATTCTCCATAATGAAACTAATTATACTTTAGAACAATGGCTGCCTAAAAAAGAGGTACAGCTTTTATTTCAGCAGAAAAATTATCCAAATTGGAATCTGTTGTTTCCATTCTTGAAGTATAAGTTGGAATCTTCTTCAGTTTCAGAATTGAGAAAAATATACCAAATGAGTGAAGGCCTTGAGTATAAAATGAAACATGAAATTCATGCAGCACAAACTTTTACGGAATTTTTGCGAAGAGTTAAGTCAAAGCGTTATACGTATTCTCGCTTGCGCCGTCTAAGCCTGTATACGCTTTTAAATGTAACTCAGGAAGACATGATTAACAGTTTTAACCATGAATCGCTTTTACTTCTAGGCTACAGCAGACTCGGGAGAAAATATCTTAAAGAAATCAGGAAAAAGACTTCCGCGAATATTATTTCGAAGGTTGATCAAAAAAATACTAAAAATGGTTCGATGAAATTACAATTACGTGTTGATCGCCTTTTTGAACAACTTATGGCGGTTGATCAAAACTTTGGACAACGTCCGCTGGAGGTCTAAATGTTAACTTTAAATTTTACTCAAATAAAAAATAGTAATGAACCTCTGACTCATATTGAATGCGAGCTTGAATTAAGAGAGGAATTTATTAAGCGAAGTCACGGTTTAGTTTATCAAGTTGATAATGTAATAGTCTCAGGTGATGCGTTTTACAATCAACCATATGTTACCGGAGACTTTCAAGTGCAAGCCAGTTTGATTGTTCCTTCTAGTCGCAGTTTGAATCCCGTTGAATATACAGAAAATTTTCACTTTAGTGAAAATTATACTGATATAGATGTGGCTAAAGAAGAAATTGATGAAAGCGACATTCCGATCGTAAAAGTGAAAAATGAAGTTATTAACTTGCAAAAAGCAATTGAAGACAATATTTTACTACATATCCCAACTACAATTTTGACTGCAGAAGAAAGAGAACAAAATATTTATCCCGAAGGAAAAGGTTGGGCTGTGATCTCAGAAGATGAATTTGATAAGAAAGAAAAGGAACAAATAAACCCTGCCTTTGCTAAATTAAAAGATTTATTTAAAGAAAATAATGAGAACCACAATTAGTTAAATAAGAATAATTAAATATAATTAGAAATCAGTATTGTTGAAATGCTGGTTTTTAATCTTGTTTTAAAAGCATTTTTAAAGTATGCTTTACTTGTTGACAAGAATTAAATTAAATTAATCAAAATTAAGTTTTAAAAGGATGACGAAAAATGGCAAGAATATTAATTGTTGAAGATGAAAAAAATTTAGCGCGCTTTGTGGAATTGGAATTAAAACATGAAAAATATGATACTGTTGTCGAAAGTAATGGTCGCAAGGCATTAGATTTGGCCCTAAAAGAAGATTTTGATGCTATTCTGCTAGATCTGATGCTTCCTGATCTTAACGGCTTAGAAATTGCCCGAAGAGTTCGTCAAGTTAAAAGTACACCGATCATTATGATGACTGCACGTGATTCTGTTATTGACCGCGTTTCTGGTCTTGATCATGGAGCTGATGATTATATTGTTAAGCCATTTGCAATTGAAGAGCTTTTGGCACGCTTGCGTGCAGTTTTACGAAGAGTAAAAATTGAAAAAGACGCATCAGATGATTCTGTTGAAAAGAAGGTAGTAAAATTCAAGGACCTTACTATTGAGACTGCAAATAGAATTGTTCGCCGTGGAGATGGTAAAGCTGTTGACTTAACTAAACGTGAGTATAACTTGCTCATGACTTTGATTAAGAATAAAAACAACGTGGTTAGCCGTGATCAGTTGCTGGCAAAAATTTGGGGACCTGGTTCAAATATCGAAACAAACGTTGTCGAAGTCTATGTGCGTTATTTACGCAATAAAATTGACGTGCCTGGTAAACAATCATATATCAAAACAGTCCGTGGAACTGGGTACATGGTAAGAGATGAGGATGATGAGAAGAAGTAAAAATAGATCCCAAAAAGAGACCAAGCATTCATCGTTGGTATTACGGTGGGTAAGTATCGTTGCCTTGACGATTATGGTCTCTTTTATTGCTTTTTCTGTAATAATCTATTCATTTGTTGGACAGCAATCGATGGTCCAGCAAAAAGAAACATCGAATGAGATGGTAAGCAAACTCAATAGTAGTTTGAACAAAATACCTAAGCAATTAGAGATTGCTAATGTTGTTCCTGCTTTAACACCGTCAGCAAGAGAAGTATTAAAGGGCAATCCTCCTATTAATTTTGATGAACACAATAATAGTGCATTTAATGACGATTTGCTGTCATCGCTAACAAATCCTGATTTGAGTGTTGTCGTTTATAATCTTAGACACGAGGATGTTTTTGATAATGGCGGTAAAATCATTCCATTCAAAAAAATAAAAAGTGACTACGAGATGACTCGTACTTCTAAAAATCATAGACAAGAACTGATTACTTATCAAAAAGTTAGAGCTGCTCATTCAGGAAAAGTTACAGGTTATATAGTTGTTGCTAATAAAATGACATATTACAATGGGTTAATGAAAGACCTGTTAAAGTGGATGGTAAGAATTTCTTTAATAGCTATAGTACTTTTTACACTGGTAGCTTATATAATTGTTCGTGACATTGTAAAGCCTGTGAAAGAAATGTCACGAGTTGCTTTAGAAGTTAATGATGATCCAAATAGTACTGCAAGAATCAGGGATTTCCATCGTCATGATGAATTACAAGAATTAGCAGTTTCTTTTAATCAAATGTTAGATCGAATGCAACGCTATATTGATCAGCAAAAGGAATTCGTGGGTGATGTTTCTCATGAACTTCGCACTCCTGTTGCGGTAATTGAAGGTCATTTAAACATGCTTAAACGCTGGGGCAAGGATGACCCAGAGATTTTGGAAGAATCAATTGATGCTTCTTTACAAGAAGCTAAAAGAATGCAGCATTTAATTCAAGAAATGCTTGATTTAACGCGTGCTGAACAAATTAATGTACAGTACCCTAATGCTGTGACCAAAGTTTCTGAAGTTCTTAAACGGGTCGTTGGTGATATGTCACTGGTTCATAAGGATTTTGTTATCAGACTGGATATGGACGATTTACCTAGCGATACTGAAATTCAAATTTATCAAGGCCATTTGGAACAATTACTTGTTATTCTAATTGATAACGGTATTAAATATTCCACGGACCGCAAGGAAATGAATGTTTCAGCAGGATTGTCGCAATATGATGTGCATATTATAGTCCAGGATTTTGGTGAAGGTATTTCTGAAAAAGAACAAAGCAAAATTTTCAATAGGTTTTACAGAGTTGATAAAGCTAGAACTAGAGAAAAGGGTGGCAACGGTTTAGGTTTATCAATTGCTCAAAAGTTAGTTACCAGTTATCATGGGAAAATCGGTGTCGAATCTGTAGAAGGACAAGGAAGTCAGTTTATAATAGAATTCCCAGCACTTACAAAAGCTCAATCCCAAAAATTGCATAAACGTGAGGAAGCTGAAAAAGCAAAGAAAAATAAAAAAGAAACAAATTAAAAAGGACCCTAAGAAGCCTATTGATTATCTGTTTAATGTAATCAAATTTAGACTTAAAGGGTCTTTTTAATTATCAACTTGTATGTGAGCCAGAAAGTTGGACCACTTTTGGGACTTAATAAAACAACTAAGGTCGTCTTTGTTGCTTACCTTTGTTGCGATTACGTAAGTTTTCGTGCAATTGTTTTGTTTGTTGGGACTGAGCAGGAGAAGCCTTCTTAACGTTAAGAAGCTCATCTACTTTTTCCTTTGTTACAACTTCTGTAATAGGTTCACGTTTTAATTCTTCGTCTACTTCTTTCTTAACTTTAGGCATAATGATATATGTTACTATCAACTGTTGAATAACGGAGAAAAAGTTTCCGGCAGCCCAGTATAAAGCAACTGAACCAGATACAGAGAGGCAGATGAAGAGCGTCATAATGGGATTCATGAGCATCATAGATTGCATTTGCTTCTTTTGCTCTTTGGGAATTCCTACTAATGAAAGATAGCCTTGAGCAAAAGCAAAAATAGTGGCAAACACCGTTACTGATATAGACCTGCTGCTTAGTGAAATACCGAAAAATGACGAACTTGCCAAACTCTTTGAATACATTACAGCATCATAGATTCCGATCATAATCGGGAACTGGATGATTAACGGTAAGCAGCCCATTCCCCCAGTTAATGATAAATGATTTTTAGAATATAGTTCACGCTGCCAGCCGGTTAAAGTCATTTGCTGATCTTGATTTAGATCTTTGCGTTTCATAGTATCCTGAATTAGCTTCATCTGCGGTTGCAGACGTGCCATTTTTTCTTGCTGGTTAGTTGATTTCTTTTGTTGATTAAGCATTAACGGCAAAAGAATCATTCTAACTACAAAAGTCATTATGATAATGGACCAGCCAGCTCCATTAGCTCCACCTATGAGGTTAGAAAAATAGAGCATTATATTTTGCATGGGTTTACCGATAAATTTATAGATTGACCCGTATATAAAGCCTGTTGGCGGTTTATTAACCCCACCATTTTGTGCACAAGCAGTAACAAATAACATGACTGTTAAACAAACAGTAATTAATCCGATATATTTGCGAAATTTTTTCATTCAATTCACCCAATTATTATTTTTTGCCAATAACTAATATAATACATGAAAACCAGTCATTTTGCTTACTTTTGTTAGTTTTTCTTTTTTAATATTTGAAATGCGAGCAAATTGAGAAATATTTTTGGGTAATTCAGCACAAAATTGATTGACTCGGCTTAATTCTGCCTGTAAAGTAATTGTGACTGTCCCGTCACTGTTATTACGAACACTGCCAGTCATTCCCATTTTTTGAGCAAGGTTTAATACGCTCCAGCGAAAACCTACACCCTGGACAATGCCTGAAATGGTTAATTGCCAAGTTTCTCTTGAATTATCAGTTGGATCGCTTTTTCTTTCGCTCTTGTGTTTGTTAAAAAATCCCATAATAATCCTTCCTAGTCCTACTTTCTTGATTTTAACATTTTATCAGCTTGAAATTAAAAATAATATTGATAAATACGAAAGAAGATACCTTAATGTCTAAAAAAATAAGTTCATTAAAAAATAAATTGGTAAAAGAATTAAGTAAACTGAAGCAAAAAAGATATCGCCAAGAAAATGGATTATACGTAATCGAAGGCTTTCACCTAGTCACTGAAGCTCTCAATGCAAACGAAAAGTACAAGTATCTTTTAGGCACTGAAGAAGCTTTAGCTAAGATTCAAGATATTTTTCCTCACTTATTGACAAGTATGAATACTTTCGTAATTAACTCTACTGTTGCCCATCATCTTGCCAGCACTAAAAATTCACAAGATATATTTATGGTTTTAAAAATTACTCAACCGCAAAACTACCATTTTAATTTTGGTAAATGGGTTTTGTTAGACCATCTGGCAGATCCTGGGAATGTCGGTACAATTATTAGGACAGCAGATGCGGCGGGATTTGATGGTGTTGTTTTATCACCTGAAAGTGTTGATATCTATAATCCTAAGACTCAGCGCGCAATGCAAGGAAGTCAATTTCATATCAAGTTAGTTGTTCAAGATTTGATTGATGTAATAAAAGAAATGCAGGATAATGCAATACCAATTTATTCAAGTATGTTAGATAAAAACGCCAAGGAATTACCAGAATTTAAAAAAGTACCGCAAGTTGGTATTGTTATTGGTAACGAAGCACATGGTGTTACTTCAGAAATAGCAAAAATCTGTGATCAGAAACTATATATTCCTATAAAAGGCGAAGCTGAATCATTGAATGCTGCAGTAGCAGCTGGAATCATCATCTACTATTTCTCCTGACTATTAATACTTGTTTTTAGTAAGTATATTTAATATAATAAACACAAAGTAGACACTTTCTTGTGGGAGGACTGTATCATGGCTCAAGGTATTAAGGACAAAAACTGTGCGGGTTGTGGCGCTTCAAATTATGAATACTGCAAACATTTTATTAACGCGTTTAAAATTATTGGTAAAAAGTGGAACGGTTTAATTATTAGTTCACTCTGTGCCGGAGATTATATGCGCTTTAAAGACTTAGCACAATGCGTGTTGCCTTGCTCTGACCGTGTTTTAGTTGAAAGATTAAAAGAATTAGAAAAAGAAGATATTGTTAACCGTTCAGTTGATGGTAAAACAAAGATTATTTCTTACAGTCTGACACAAAAGGGTGAAGAATTAAAGCCCGTTTTTGATCAAATTCATGGTTGGGCCGATAAATGGGTCTAATTTGTCTAATCCACTTGCAAGTTTTTTAAAAAAGATATATTCTATTAACTAATTACAAAGAGTAAGACTAGTAGCAGCATTCATTTAATCAGAGAGACTTTTTTATTGAGCTGAAAGAAAAGTCTAAACAGAACTGTGAATTTCATCTTACTAGTAGAATCTAATCCATTCCGGTATTCACCGTTATCGAAACATGAGTGTGGGCATTTGGTGTCCAAACTAGGGTGGTACCGCGAAGCTTCGTCCCTTTTGGGATGAAGCTTTTTTGTTTGATTTGAAAGGAAAAATTTTATGGACTTATTTGACAGGTTAAAAGAACTGCGTGAAAAAGGTCTTGATGAGATCGATAAGGCTAAAAATGAAGAAAAGTTAAATGATGTTCGTGTTAAATTAACTGGTCGTAAAAGCGAATTGACAACTATTCTTCATTCAATGAAAGATATTGATCCAAGTGATAGACGTGAAGTTGGGCAACGAGTAAATAAATTGCGGGATCTGTTCAATGCTAAGCTGGATGATGCTAAAAATGAAATAGTAGCAGCTTTAGTTGAGGAACAACTGGCAAAAGAAAAAATCGATGTTACTTTACCTGGTCGCGAAATGCATCTTGGTACAAAGCATCCAATCAATATCATTTTGGATGATCTCGAAAAATATTTTATTGGCATGGGTTATAGAGTTGTGCAAGGACCAGAGATTGAAACTGATCATTATTGTTTTGAAATGATGAATTTGCCAAAAGACCACCCGGCAAGAGACATGCAAGAAACCTTTTATATAGATTCTGAAGACTTATTACGTTCTCAGACTTCTGGTGACCAGGCACGAGTATTAGAAAAACATGATTTTGCCAAGGGTCCTTTAAAGATGGTAGGACCAGGTAAAGTATATCGTCGTGATGATGATGATGCTACTCACTCACATCAGTTTATGCAAATGGAGGGTCTGGTAGTTGATAAAAACATTACGATGGGTGATTTAAAGGGAACCTTGGAATTAATGGCAAAGCATATTTTTGGTCAAGACCGCGAAACCCGTCTGCGTCCTAGTTACTTTCCTTTTACTGAACCTTCTGTTGAAATGGATGTTTCCTGCTTTAACTGCAATGGCCAGGGTTGCTCAATTTGTAAATATACTGGCTGGATCGAAGTTTTAGGTGCTGGAATGGTTCATCCTAATGTTCTCGAAAATGCTGGAGTTGATTCAAATGTTTATGGTGGTTTTGCCTTTGGCGTGGGATTAGACCGTTTTGCCATTCTTAAATATGGTATTGATGATATTCGTGATTTCTATACTAACGATGTTCGCTTCTTAGAGCAATTCAGTAAGGAGGAAAGATAATGCTGGTTTCATATAGTTGGTTGAAGGATTTTATTGATTTAGACCAAGATCCTAAGGAGTTAGCTGAAAAAATAACACGTACAGGTATCGAAGTAGCCGGTGTCAAGCATCCTGAAGAGGGTATGAAACAGATAGTTGTTGGTCATATTATTGATTGTGAACCAATTGCTGGCACACACCTGAATCTTACTCATGTTGATGTGGGAGAAGATGAATCTCATCAAATTGTCTGTGGTGCACCTAATGTTGCTGCTGGAGAAGATGTAGTGGTGGCTTTACCTGGTGCTCGGATTGCTGGTAATGTAAAAATTAAAAAAAGCAAATTACGTGGAAATGAATCAAATGGTATGATTTGTGGCTTACAAGAAATAGGATTTCCAGATAATTTGGTACCTGAAAAATATGCGAAGGGTATATATGTTTTTCCTAAAGATTCCGATATCAAACCAGGACAGTCCGCATTTGCTCCGTTAGGAATGGATGATTATATTTTTGACTTTGACATTACTCCGAATCGCGCTGATACCTTATCAATGGAAGGCTCAGCTTATGAAGTCGGTGCTATTACTGACACACCTGTCAGAGTTGAAGATATAACCCTTAAGGAAGACGGTCCAGATTGGACAAAAGACTTCACTTTAGATGTTGATCCTGAGCTTGCACCTAAGTTCTATTTACGCAAAATCAGTAATGTGAAAATAGGGGACAGCCCGCTTTGGCTTCAAAGGCGGCTTTGGAATGCCGGCATTAGACCCATTAATAATGTTGTTGACGTGACAAATTATATTATGCTTTTAACCGGCCAGCCAATGCACAGCTACGATGCTCGTGCTTTTAAAACAAATAAGTTAGTGGTTAGAAAAGCTAATAAGAACGAGAAATTGACACTTTTAAACAATAAAGAAGTTGATCTTGATCCTAATGACATTGTTATAACAAATGGTGAAGAAGTTGTGATGATGGCCGGAGTTATGGGAGGTCTTAATTCTGAAATTGAAGCTGATACTACTGATGTTTTGTTAGAGTCTGCTATTTTTGATCCAACCTTAATTAGAAAAGCTGCTCTGCGTCACGCTAATCGGACAGAAGCTTCTAGTCGTTATGAAAAAGGTGTTAATTGGGATGCAACAACCCGGGCATTAGATATGGCTGCTCTGTTACTGCGTAATGATGCTTCTGGAAAAATAAATGAAGGTGTGATTACGGGAAGTAGTGAAGAAAAGCAAGCAGTTCGAATTAAAACAACGATTTCTTACATAAATAAAGTTTTGGGTACTGATATTTCTTCATCAGAAATTGCTACAATTTTTTCCCGCTTGAATTTCAAGGCAGAAATTAATAATGATGAACTAATTGTTGATGTGCCAGCGCGGCGCTGGGATGTAGCTATTCCTGCTGATCTTGTTGAAGAAGTTGGACGTTTATATGGATATGATAATATCAAATCTACACAGCCAGTTTTAGCAGAAACACATGGTGGCTATTCTAAAAAAGAAGAAGCCATTAGACGTATTAAGAATATTGTTCAAGGTCAAGGTTTAATAGAAGCTATTTCTTATTCACTAACTTCACTTGAAAAAGCAATTGGCTTTTCCCAAGAACCTAAGAGGCCAGTTGAGGTCCAGATGCCATTGAATTCAAACCGTTCAACTCTGAGACAAAACCTTATGACAGGTCTTGTAGATGCTGCAGCCTATAATATGGCTCGCAAGCAAAATCAACTGGCAATTTTTGAGCAAGGACGTGTCTATGACTTCGAAAATAATACTTATAATGAACATGAACATTTAGCTGCACTATATAGTGGTAATGTTTATTTTGAAAATTGGCAAAACAATAATGAAAAAATGGATTTCTTTTATGTTAAAGGACAACTTACCAACTTGTTTTTAGCTTTGGGGATTGACACAGATGATGTTGAATACAAGGCTGAAGTAATTATGTATATGCATCCCACCAGAACTGCCGGTATATACATTAAGAACAAATATGTTGGCATGATTGGTATGTTAGACCGCACTGTCACACAATCTAATAAAGCTATGAAGGATAGCGAAATTTATGGTTACGAGTTAAATCTCGATGATATTATTCCACTAATTCTTAACCCACATACTACAGCACAAACTGCCCCGAAATTCCCTGCAGTTGAACGTGACCTTTCAATTCTAGTAGCTCAGGAAGTTACTAACCAAGCTGTTGAAGATGTCATCAAAGAAAATGGTGGCAAGTACCTCCATGATTTACGCATTATCGATGTATATCGTGGGTCTCACATTGCCGAAGATAAAAAGAGTTTTGCTTATCGTTTAACTTTCTTAAATGAAAATGATACTTTAACCGATGAAATTGTTAATGAAGCAATAAATTCTATTGATTCAAGTCTCGAAAAGCAGCTTAAAGCAGAAATACGCTAATGGTTGACTTTAATCGTTAAAGTAATATCATAGATCTTTGCAAAAAGAAATTTAACTTTAAGGAGTGAAAATTTAATGCCTGAAAAATCTTATCCGATGACTGCTGAAGGAAAGGAAAAACTGGAAGCAGAATTAAAAAATCTAAAGGTCGTGAAGCGCCCTGAAGTGATCGAAAGAATTAAAGTCGCTCGTTCTTATGGTGACTTGTCCGAAAACTCTGAATATGACGCTGCCAAAGACGAACAAAGCCATTTAGAAGATCGTATTAGTGTTGTTGAAGAAATGCTCAAATATGCTCATGTGGTTGATGCTAATTCTAGCGATCCAGATGAAGTTGCAGTGGGTAAAACGGTAACTTATACTGAAGTTGGTGAAGATGAACCAGAAACATATACCATCGTTGGTAGTGATGAATCTGATCCGATGAATGGTAAGATTTCTAACGATTCGCCAATAGCCCAAGCAATTCTAGGCAAAAAAAAGGGTGAAACAGTAACTATATCAACACCTGGTGGTAAATTTGATGTAGTGATCAATAAAGTAGAGGAATAGTTAGCAGTCTTTACAAAAGTGTTTTACTATTTTCGATAAAAAAAGACCAGAGCATATACGTTTTCTTAAATGAATATGTTCTGGCTTTTTTATGCTTTTTCTAGTGACTGGTAAAGTAGCGGTAATCTTTGCTTTTATCAAAGACCACACCTCGAGCATTCTCACCGTTAGAAATTGAAAATTGTGCGTCTGGATACTGTTCCCGAACCTTGTCTTCAAGAAAATCTCGCAGCATGTGATTATTAGCAAGCACAGAACCAGTTAATGCAATTTTCATTGGTTTAGGATCTTCGTAACGATTCATGCCAATAATAATATCACGTGCAAGAAGTTCTGCCTGTTCCTTGATTACTGCTAATGCAAAAGGATTACCTTTATCAGCTAGTTGTGCTACATTAACGGCCATTGACGCAAAGTCAGCGTTTGCTGTCTTATAAAATTTAGCTGTTGCATCATTTAGGTTGTCAACTTTGAATAATTTATTGAACATTGAAATTAGTTCATTTTCTTCTCGTTTGTCCCAACTAAGTAAGGCAGACTTTAAAGCTGACAAAGCAATCGCGTATCCGGAACCTTCATCACCTAAAATGGCGCCATATCCTCCGGTTGTGATAATTCTGCCATTCTGTAAACCATTATAAACTGAACCAGTACCGGCGATCACTAAGCCACCATCTTCACCTTCAAGACCATTATAAAGAGCTAAAAGTGAATCAGTAATTGCTCTGGTTGGTAAGTTATTAGCTTTAGCTGAAATCTCAGCTGCTACTTCAGGTGCATGGCCAACAACAGATAAGCCAGCTATTCCACATAAGATACGTTGGCAGTCACCATCGATTTCATCAATTAACTTGTTTATAGCATTTGTAATATTGGTTATTGCACTGGCGTAGTTAGTGTTTACCTGACCTGGCCCAGCTTGTGCACGTGCAAGTTCATGACCTTTTAAGTCATAAGCAATCGCCATAGTATGGGTTCCGCCTGCGTCAACTCCAATTTGAAATTTAAGTGTCATAGTTTGATCTTCTTTCTAAATTTTTTATCCCATCAATATTTTATTACAAATAAATAATTTACAGAAGATTTTTTATGAAGTGTCTATAACTATTTTATTACTTGTCATTTGCAACTTATCTATTAAAGTTTTTTCAAAACGTTAACATCTCAATAGATTTGTCATCTAGTTTTTGCTAAAATTACACTAGTTTAGTGAGGTTGAGTCTAATTGAATTTTTTTAAGAAAAAGCTAAAGACTAAAAATAATAATTCCAAAAAACAAGCTTCAACTCCAATTAGGATGAAAATAATTTTGGGGATTATTTTTGTCCTTTTTGCTACGTTAATTGGACAACTGGCATATTTGCAAATAGGCTATGGTTCTCGTTTTAAGGCTGAAGTGCAAAAATCTAATTCTGCTGTAGTTTCAAGTCAAGTTCCTCGTGGGGTTATGTATGACAGCAAAGGGCGCGTATTGGTAGGAAATAGAGCTAAGAATGCTATTACCTACACCAAAAGTGTTTCTACTACAAGTGAAGATATTTATTCAATTTCAAATTCTCTTAGTCAATACATTTCAATTAAAGACGAAAAACCGACACAGCAGCAAGTAATTGATTATTATTTGGCTAATAAAAATAATAGTGCCAAGGAAGCGGCTAAAGTTCCTAAATCAGTGAGAGCAACACAGGATGATAATTTAATTAATAAAAGAATCCAAGAGCAAGTTAGTGCTGAACATGTTAAATTAAGTGCACGTGAAAAAACAGCGGCTTTAATTTACAATAAGATTTCAGGGGCGTACACTCTTTCTACCATTTATATTAAAAATAATCACTTAACAGATAAAGAAATTGCGGAAGTAGGCGAACATCTTTCTGATTTGCCCGGTGTAGGCATTGGTACTGATTGGCAACGTTCTTATCCTAATGGTTCATCGATTCGCAGCATTATTGGTTCTGTATCAACTGAAAAAGCTGGCTTGCCTAGTGATAATTTACAATATTATTTAACCAATGGCTATTCTAGAAATGACAGAGTAGGTACTTCATATTTGGAAGAAAAATATGAACCACTGCTAAAAGGAACGAAAGCCACAAGTAAAGTTTGGACTAAAAATTCAGGCGATATTGAACAATCGAAATCGGTTTATTCTGGTCAAGCTGGTGCAAGTTTGGTTTTAACGCTTGATGCTAAATATCAAAAAGAGGTTCAAAGTTCATTAGAAAATATCTATGCGTCAGCTGTTGGTTCAGGAGCGGCTCGCTATTCAAATGGAGCTTATGCTGTTGCCATGAATCCCAAAACTGGTGCGATTTTGGCTATTGCTGGTATTAGTCGTGACCCAAAGAAGAATAAAACTACTAATAACGCATTAGGGGTAATTAATCAGTCTTTTGTAATGGGGTCAGCTGTTAAAGGCGCAATGGTAGGTGGAGGATTGATTAATAAGGTAATCACTCCCACAAATAATGTAATGCCTGATACACCGGTTTACTTGCCCAGTACTCCTGTTAAAAAGTCTGTTTATCCAATAGGTACTTTTGGAGCCCTTGATGCAGAAACGGCACTTGAAGTTTCAAGTAATATTTACATGATGCATTTAGCAATGAAATGGGTTAAAGCTTCATATGTTCCTAAAACAAAAATTTATATGCCACAAACGGCGTTTGAACCTTTACGACATAATTTTAATATGTTTGGATTAGGTCAAAAAACTGGCATTGACTTACCGGGAGAAATTTCCGGAATTCAGGGCAAATCATTTAATGATCAAGGATTGGTTCTTTCAGGTTCTGTGTTAGACCTGTCTTATGGTAACTATGATGCTTATACTTTAATTCAAATGGTTCAGTACGTTTCTACGATTGCAAATGGTGGCTATAGAATGCAGCCTTATGTGGTGCAGTCAATTGGACGAACTTCAAATAACGGCAAAAAAGTTTATGTAGATTATAATAAAAAACCAGAAGTTCAGTTACGTATACCCTGGACATCAGATGAGCTGAATATTGTCAGACAAGGCTTTTGGCGTGTTGTTCATGGTACAAATTCTTGGGGTACAGCACATAAACTAAAAAATGTAAAACCTTCTATTTCCGGCAAATCAGGAACTGCTCAAACATTTTATTACGATCCTGATAATCCTAACCAAAAAAATCCGCCTGAGCTGGTTAATGCTACTTTTGTTGGCTATGCGCCATCAAATAATCCTGAAATAGCAACAGCTGTAATATTTCCTGGACTTGATCCCGAACATGAAGGTTCATATACGCTACAAATGACTAAAGCAATGGTGCAGGATTACTTTAAATTACATAAAAAATAGAATTTTATGAATATTACTGGTAATAATAAAAGAAAAATGCTAAGATAATACAGTCAGAATAAAAGCGTAGGTGGTGAAAGAAATGGCAGATAACATCATTTTGGAATGCACCGAATGTGGCGATAGAAGTTACTTATCTAAGAAAAACAAGCGTAAGCATCCGGAACGTTTAAGTTTGAAGAAGTATTGCCCAGTCGAAAGACATACTACTCTTCATCGTGAAACTAAGTAATTAACCAATATGGCAGGAGCCTATGCTCCTGCTATTTTTTATATGGAAGAATCATGACAAAATCAAAAAAAGAAATTAGAAAACAACAAGTAGAAAAACTAAGCAATTTTGCGGAAACACCTCTAAAAAGCACTGAAGATCAGACTCTGCTTAAAAATATTATGAATTCTGATTTGCTTAGCAACTGCCAAAGCGTAGGGATAACATCTTCTCTAACTTATGAGGTAGATACTTCAGGACTAATTGCACAGTTATGGGATCTAGGAAAGGATGTTTATTTAGCTCGCGCTAACGATAACAGTGAACGTTCCCAAGATTTCATTTATTATAGTTACATGACTAAGTTAACTAAGTCTAAATTTGGTGTAGAAGAAGTAAGTGAGCCGGATGCTCAGATTAATAATGATCTTGACTTAATTATTGTCCCCGGATTAGCTTTTGCTTTGGATTCGCATCAACGTTTAGGATTTGGCGGTGGTTATTATGATCGCTTTTTGGCAAAACATCCTAGTTCAAAGACGGTAGCTTTGGTCAATTCAAAGATGATTTTTAAAACTGCAGCGTGGAAAATAGAAGCAACTGATGTTCCAATTCAAACAATTATCACTCCTGAATCAATTTTATCGAAATAACTGAGGCTATTATGAACCAGCGACAAAACCTGAAAAATTGTTATATAACTATCAGTATTCTAGTTATTCTTTTTTTAGTCTTTTTAATTGAAACTGCAATAGGCGGCTCCGAAAATATCTACGTTCTAATGAAATTGGGAGCTATGAAAAATGATGCTATTGTTATAGGTAACCAGTGGTGGCGTTTGTTTACC
Source organism: Lactobacillus sp. ESL0261 (assembly GCF_003693025.1). Lineage (NCBI taxonomy): Bacteria > Bacillati > Bacillota > Bacilli > Lactobacillales > Lactobacillaceae > Lactobacillus > Lactobacillus sp. ESL0261. The sequence continues at coordinate 57,029 of NZ_REHN01000009.1, read as the reverse complement.
GCACAATTCCTTCATATTGGAATTATGCACTTAATATCAAATGCAGTGATGATCTATTATCTGGGAGTTTATATGGAAACAATAATAGGTCATTGGCGTTTTTTAGTTATCTATTTGCTTTCAGGCATTGGCGGAAATCTCTTAAGCCTAGCTTGGGGAAACGATAACGCTATTAGTGCTGGTGCTTCAACTGCTTTGTTTGGACTTTTTGGTGCAATGACTGCTGTTGCATTGCAAAATCGTGCTAATCCGATTCTTGTTTATTTAGGTAGGCAATCTTTTTGGCTGGCACTGATTAATATTGTGCTTGATCTTTTTGCTCCTAATATCGATATCCCAGGACATATTGGCGGTTTTATAACCGGATTTTTAATTGCTGTAGTTTTGGGTGAAAAAAACTTAAGAAAGTATTCTATGAAAATGCGTGTTGTTGCAGTATGTGCTTTGATAATTTATTGTGTGGCAACTATCAGAATGGGTATGGTAATCAACTTATAATGAAAACTCTGTATGATGTACAACAGCTTTTGGAAAAATACGGCATTTTTGTCCATGTAGGAAAAAGAATTTGGGACATTGAGCTAATGGCTCTTGAACTAGATAATATCAACCGTTCACATTTAATCGATAAGCATGATTATTTAATTGCAAAAATAATACTGCGCCGTGAATATGAATATGAAGAACGCAGAAATAAAAATAAGCATGGCTCTTAAGCTACATTAAGAGTATATTGTTTTTAGAAACTTTTAAGTAGGAGAAATACAATTTATGTCAACTTTTTTAGTTATTCTAGATGCGGTTTTAATTATAATAATTTTAGCCTTTGTTGCAGTTTGGTTATGGAATAAAATACAGACTAAGCGCTTGGGCGGTGGAGACTTGTCCAATGATGAATTTAATAAGGGAATGCGTAAAGCACAGGTTGTAGATTTACGTGAAAAAGAACCTTTCAAAAGAAAACATATTGATGGTGCCAGAAACTTACCTTATACAATGCTTAAATATCAATATACTGAATTAAGGTCCGATCTTCCGGTTTACCTATACTCTGATTCTTTATCAGTTACCCTGCGAGCTGCCAGATTTCTACAGAAAAAGAACTTTTCATCTATTAAGTGGTTAAAAAATGGTTTTGATGAATGGAATGGTCGTACTAAGAAGTCCAAATATTAAATAGAAAACATGTTTGTTAATTTTTCAAACGTGTTTTTTCTATATTATTTATTGAATGAGGGAAAAAGATGCAGAAAGTTTTGGCAATAGTGGGACCAACGGCAATTGGAAAAACCTCTTTGGCAATTCAGCTTGCTCAAAAAGTAAATGCTGAAATAATTTCGGGTGATTCAATGCAGGTTTATAAAGAGGTGGCTATTGGAACAGCGAAAGCAACTCCAACAGAGCAAACCGCTATTCGGCATTATCTTGTTGATACTCAATCAGTTTTTGAGCCTTATTCTGTGATAGATTTTATTGAGCAGGCGGAAAAAGCTATTGAGAAAATCAGTGCCCAAAGTAAGCTGCCACTTTTAGTAGGTGGTACTGGTTTTTATGTTAATGCACTTTTAAACAAAATGAAATTAGGAGAACCGTCTCGCCAAGAATCAGTGACAACGAAAAAATGGGAAAACTTTTTGCAGGAACATGGTAAAAATGAATTGTGGGCAGAGTTAGACAAGCGAGATCCAGAAGCCGCTCAAAAAATTCCATCAAATAACTCTCGCCGTGTTTTACGGGCGCTGACAGTAATTGAACGTACAGGAAAAAAGTTTTCACAACAGCAGAAAAAAATAAAGGCAAGATATGATTACCTCATTATTGGTCTCAATTCAGATCGTGCTAAAATCTACCGTAGAATTGATTTGCGTGTTGATCAGATGATGGAACAAGGCTTGCTTGAAGAAGCAAAATTTGTTTATCAAAATCGTGCTCAAGAATATACAATCCTGCAGGCTATTGGTTATAAAGAGTTGTTTCCTTATTTTGCAAAACAAGATAACCTTGAAAATTGCATTTCAAATTTAAAAACAGCTTCAAGAAGATATGCTAAGAGGCAGCTGACGTATTTTCGTCATCAATTACCTGTCACTTGGTTTGATCCGCTTAAAGATCCGAATTGTTTAAATAAAATTACACAGAAAGTTGAGGTTTGGTTAAATGAATAACTGGCCAAATGAATTAAATGAAATAGTAGCAGAAACTGACAAACAGATAGCGCCGCAATTAGAAAAAATTGATCAAAATATTCTATTTAATCAAAATAAAGTTTTACAAGCTTTTAAAGACAAAGCTGTTGCTGAATCTGATTTAATTGGCAGTACTGGGTACGGGTCAGATGACAGCGGGCGAGATAAGCTAGATCGTATTTACGCACAGATATTTAACACTGAGGATGCCTTAGTCCGTTCACAGTTTGTTTCTGGTACTCATACTTTGGCTACTGCAATGGCAGGAAATTTGCTGCCAGGTGATGAACTAATCTATTTAACTGGTATGCCTTATGATACATTGCAACAAGTTATTGGAATTGCCGGTAATGGTCGTGGTAGCTTGAAACAATATGGTGTTAAGTTTTCTCACGTTAATTTGTTATCTGATGGCAGTGTTGATTTTGCTTCTGCACGAAAGCTGTTAAAAGAACATCAACCTAAAATGGTTGTCATTCAGCGTTCACGAGGCTACAATACCAGACCAAGTTTTACAGTGGCAAAAATCAAGCCAATGATTAAAATGATCAGGGAAGTTTCGCCGAAAAGTATAGTTTTTGTTGATAACTGTTACGGAGAATTTTCTGAGCAACATGAACCTACTGAATATGGTGCTGATATAATGGCTGGCTCATTAATTAAGAATGCTGGTGGTGGACTGGCAAAAATAGGTGGTTATGTTGTTGGTAAGTACGAACTGATTGAAAACACTGCGGCAAGACTTACGGCCGGTGGTATTGGTCGCGAAGAAGGAGCCAGCTTAAATAATAATCTTGATTATTTTGAGGGCCTTTTTGTGTCACCGAGTGTTACCGGCAATGCTATTAAAGGTGCAATTTACTCATCAGCTTTATTAGAAAAGATGGGATTAGAGGTTTCACCTAAATGGAATGATGAAAGAACTGACTTAATTCAAACAGTGATTTTTCATGATAAAGACAAAATGATCAGATTTGCTAAAACTTTACAGGAAAACTCACCAATTAATTCATTTGTTGATCCTATTCCAAGTAATGACACTGGATATGAAGATCAAGTGATTATGGCTGATGGTTCATTTATTGAAGGTGCAAGTATTGAGTTTTCTGGAGATGGTCCAATTAGACCGCCTTATGCTCTATATATGCAAGGTGGATTAACCTATGCTCATGTGAAAATAGCGATCACAAATGCAGTTAATGAATTATTTTTTCAAAATTAATCAAGAATATTTATAAAAGTAAAGTAAAAGTTTGGTAAAGTTTTAATATTTTTTGTTAGACCACTTTACAAGTTTTTAAACATTTGCTAATCTAAAATCTAGTTTTAAACGAGAAACAAATTTCTAGTTTAGACTGTACCAATTATTGTGTGATTTTTTAGGTGGAGAAGCATGACAAAGAAAATTTCAGCAGATGACATAAGAAAAAGTGTCAAAGAAGAAGATGTCAGATTTATTAGACTGGCTTTCACAGATATCAATGGAACGCTAAAAGCAGTTGAGGTTCCAAATAGTCAGTTAGACAAGGTTTTAGAAAATGACGTACGCTTTGATGGTTCTTCAATTGATGGATTTGTTCGTTTGGAAGAAAGTGATATGATATTATATCCAGATTTTTCCACCTGGTCCGTTTTGCCTTGGAGTGACAGCACAGGTGGTAAAATTGGTTGCTTAACTTGTTCCGTTCATACTACTGATGGTGAGCCTTTCGCAGGTGATCCACGGAATAATCTTAAAAGAGTTATAGGTCAAATGAAAGAATTGGGCTTTACCGCTTTTGACATTGGTTTTGAAGCCGAATTTCATTTACTTAAACTTGATGAAAATGGTAATTGGACTACTCAAGTTCCAGACCATGCATCATATTTTGATTTGACTTCAAACGATGAAAGTGCAAGTTGTCGCCGAGATATTGTTGAAACTTTGGAAAGCATTGGATTTGAAGTGGAAGCTGCTCACCATGAAGTAGGAGATGGCCAGCAGGAAATTGATTTCAGATTCGATGATGCGTTGACAACTGCTGATCGTGTTCAAACTTTTAAAATGATTGTGCGTGAGATAGCTAAAAGACATGGCTTATTTGCTACATTTATGGCTAAGCCCTTGCAAGGTCAAGCTGGCAACGGGATGCATACCAACATGTCTTTATTCAAAGGTAATAAAAATGCATTTTATGATAAAAATAATAAATATCATTTATCTAAGACTGCTTTGTACTTTTTAAATGGCATTTTGGAGCATGCACGAGCAATTACGGCAGTGGGAAATCCAACTGTTAACTCATATAAGCGCTTAATCCCCGGTTTTGAGGCACCAGTATATATTTCTTGGGCTTCAAAGAATCGTTCCCCTATGGTTAGGGTACCTTCTGCAGGGGAATTAAATACTCGACTTGAAATGCGTTCTGCTGATCCTACAGCTAACCCTTATTTACTTTTAGCCGCATGTTTAAGTGCAGGGATGGCTGGAATTAAGGAAGAAAAGATGCCTATGGACCCAGTCACCTGCAACTTATTCGATTTAAATGAAGAACAACTTAATGAGATGGGGATCAAACCGCTTCCTTCTACATTGCACAATGCATTAAAGGCTTTTAAGAAAGATAAATTAATTCAGAATGCTTTAGGAGAGCATTTAACTCAGAGTTTTATTGATTCTAAAGAATTAGAATGGTCACAATACACTCAAACTGTTTCTGATTGGGAAAGAAATCGTTATATGGGCTACTAAACCAATCTCGATGATAGTAGTATTTTTAAATCTGTATATTTTTGTTTTGAAGAAATAACTTTTAAGAAAATAAAAAACACGTTGATTACTTTCCTTTAAAAGTTTTTAATAGATTTTTAAAATAGTTTTGATGTCAAGCTGTAAATCGGCTTGACATTTTAATTTTAGAAACGTTTTTAACATAGCCCAATTCGTCTTTAGTTACTTTTAACTCAGATAAAAATAATTAATCTTCTCCTGAAACAAATCTAAATAATATTTTTAAGCAGATTACCGGAAAGTTGCTGGTAAAAAATTTCAACTTAATGCACAGACCTATTGGTAAATCTAATGTAAAGAAAGCTGTTACCGCTGCCAATGACCTAGGTACTGAAGGAGATATAGTCGTGATAAGGATATCTCTTTACGATACTAAAATAGTTACATTTTTGTAAAAATACATTAATTTAATCAAAAACTATCTTTTCTAATCGCATAGCAACTATAATATGTTGTATTTCTAGGTATTAGTGATATTGAAAGAAAAATTAAATTAAAATCTATCTGTTTTTAGTCCAAATGCCAAGCATATGAGTAAAAAGAAGCTTTGCTCTATTAATAAACTTAAGCAGTGTTTCAAGGTGGGCAGTTTTATGCCATATTTAAGAAAGATTAATTACAAATATTTTTGAATTTGATAATTTCAAGAGTTAATTTTTAAAATTTTAAAAGTGCTAACTAAATTCTGAATTAATAACAAATTATCAATTCTGGTAAACCATTGCTAAGTAATTATTTTCAAAATGTTATTTCTAAATTAATATAAATAAAATAAAAGTTAATAAGATATAAAGCCAGATGGCTACGCTTTCAAAAAAATAAATAATATTTAAATTTTTTTATTTAAATATAATATTATTACTGTTATTTGTAATAAAATACTTTTTTAATAATCCTCATTAAAAAAGTATTTTTTATTTTATAGATGCTTCACAATCATTATGAACTGTGTTATTTAAATATTATACAGATACTTTTATACTGTTTTATAATAAAAACATATTTTTTAAAATTAAATAATTTATTGACAATTATAGCCACGTTGATTAGGATTATACTATATAATAATATTAACCATATATTTTATGTTTTAGGAGGTAATGTTATTTTAAATAATTCAGGAAAATTGTATGAAAAAATATTTTTCTTCATTAGCTTAAAGAAAGGAAGGGTTATGAAATAAAAAGCAACTTCAATATAATAATCAATTGAGGTTGCTTAAGATACTGTTAAGAATAAATTTAAAAAATTTGTAAATATGCTAAAAATAAAATTTACCCTTAACGTAAAATTGTGGTGAGATAATTAGTTAAGGCTAATCCAACTCACTACTAGATTTAATGATACCACAGAAAAAAGTTTATAGTTATTCAAATTTATGTCATAAATGAACTTAAAAAAATAATTGTAAACATGTAGATTTAATTTAAAATTTCTATGGATAAATATCTTAAAATCACATATACACTAACTTAAAGGTTGTACGGAAATTTCATACAACCTTTTTTGGTCAAACTATATAACTTTAGAAGGAATGTCTAGCATTATGTATAGCCCCTAGTCAAATGCTATCGCATGGTTGACAACTAAAATGTTTTTTAGTTAATTTTATTATTCGAATATGTCAACTTTTAAGTGATATGATAAATAAGTTAGGTTTTGAATAAGTGAGGTAAAAATGACAAAAGAAAAGGCAATTTATACTAAAGATGTCATACTAGTTATGGCAGCTTCATTCTTTTTTATGTTTAGCACTATGTTTGTGAACCCTCTGATTAACGGCTATGCTAAAAGTTTGGGAGCTAGTAGTGGTTTTGCTGGCTTGATTGTGGGAATTATGAGTATAGCAGCAATGTTTTTGCGACCGATTGCAGGTAATTTGACGGATAAATTTTCGAAATACCGTTTATCTTTTATCGGAGGAATTCTCATAGTGGTCGGTGTAACTGGCTACGTAATAGCACCAGCAAGCAATTGGCTGCTCCTTTTTCGTTTAATTAACGGCTCGGGTTATGTTCTTTGCACCGTTTGCATGACGACTTGGCTTGCCTTTTTGGTACCACGTGCTCACGTTGGTCAGGCAATGGGATTTTATGGTCTGATGAATGCACTTGCGATGGCTGTTGCTCCAGCGCTTGCTATTAGTACTTATCAAAAAACAGGATACAGAACTGCTATCATTGCTTCTGCTGTTTCGGCCGTTTTAATGGTCATTATAATTCAATTTGTTGGCAATAAGGCAAAACCAAAAGAAGTTAAACAATTAGAAAAGAAAAAATCATTTTTGCATCTTAAAATTATTCAAAAAAACGTATTGCCTATAGCAATGCTCACTACTTTATTTGCATTTCCTTATTTTGCCACACAAGCCGATCTGGTTACTTACGTTGAAGAGCGTCATTTGAGTGTAAATGTAGGCTCCTATTTTTTAATTTATGCTGTTGTACTGTTGCTTATTCGAATAGTTTTAAAAAATCTCTTTGATACTGTTAAATTTGGCACTTGGTTTTGGGTTAGTGTTGCTGCCACCCTTATTTACCTAATTTTGCTGGCAACAATGAAAAATAACTGGATAATGGCTCTCGCAGCTGCTTTTATGGCTATTGGCTATGGTTTAATGTATTCAGTTTTACAGTCAACTGCAATGCTATTGGCTCCCATAAGCGAACAAGGTTTAGCAAGTAGCACGTTTTACTTAGGACTTGACATTGGTATGGCGTTTGGTCCAATAATCATGGGATTTATAAATGACTTATTACCAGTCAAATACTTTTATTTAGTGCAGTTAATTTTAATACCTTTCATGATATTGATCTATTTCCATTATCGTGATCGTCTGAATGGTGCAATTAGACATCATTAACCTTTTTTCAAATAAAAGAAAAACTGACTAATCTTGTTTTAGTAAAAGATTAGTCAGTTTTTAATAACTAATAAAATAATCGGCTTTGTTTTTTATTGGAATTTTTTACCCCATTCCCAAGGATCTTCGTGCCAGGTCTTCAAAGCTTCATATTCTGTTGGAGTTATATATTTCATTTCTTTTTCTTTTTGGAGTAGTTCAGGATATGTTAACAGAGGACTGTAGTCAACTTTAGCTTGAGCAAAATTTGCTTTAGTATCTTTTAGATAATAAGTAAATATTGAACTCACGCCGATTACATTACCGCCTTCTTTTTCAGTTGCTTTTACCGCATTAATAACTGACCCACCAGTTGTAATTAAATCGTCAATTAATACAATTCTGTCGTGGCTATTAAAAAGTCCTTCAATTTGTTTACCTTTTCCATGATCTTTTGGTTTTGGCCGTACATAAATCATTGGTAGGTGCAATTTAGCAGCAACCCAGGCCGCATGGGGAATTCCGGCAGTAGCAACGCCACCGATTATACTAACATCTGAATATTTTTCTTTAATAAGAGCTGCTAAATCTGAAGCAATCCAGTCACGCAAGTCTGGATAGGAAACAGTTAATCTTAAATCAGTATAAATGGGAGATAACATGCCACTTGCATAAGTGAATGGTTTGTCAGGGGATATTGTAATAATTTTTTTATCAACTAACTTATTAATAATTTGATCTTGATGCATTTTACTCAAACTCCTTTTTAATTTCTCGATAAACTAAAGCAGGATCTTCAGCCTGCGTAATTGGTCGACCCACTACAAGAGCACTTGAACCAAATTCTTTAGCCTTTTGTGGCGTGGCTATACGCTTTTGATCATCAGTGGTGCTATTTGACAATCTTATTCCCGGTGTTACATATAAAAAGTCAGAACCAACCTGTTTTTTTAATTTTTTTACCTCAAGTGGTGAGCAGATTACACCATCTGCTCCAGCTTTTTTTGCAGTTTGTGCCAGACTAACAACTTGATCAGTCATTGATAATGAACAATTTTGTTCGTTTGCCAAAATCTTTTCCGAAATTGAGGTCAGTTCAGTCACAGCTAATAATTTAGGAGTATTGTTTCCAGTTGGTGTGCCATCTATCAAGCCTTTTTTTGCGGCGGAAATCATTTCACTGCCACCTAGAGCATGAATAGTCGTGCAAAAAATACCTAAATGAGCAATTTGCCTAGCAGCTCGATAAACTGTATTGGGAATATCGTGTAATTTAAGATCTAAAAAAATATGATAGCCTTGATTTACTAATTTTTCTACAAAATCGGATCCATAATGGTAATAAAGTTCCATGCCGATCTTTAAGTATGTTTCTTGGGGCTGTCCCAATTTTGCTAGTAATTCATGAACCTTATTTTGGCTGTCAAAGTCCAAAGCTACAAACACTGCTTTTTCCATTAAAAACCTCCACAAAAAAAGTCTATTCTGGTACGAGAGTGCATCAAAATAGACCTTTTATATTTAATTTAAGTCATGTTTTTAACTTGCGGTCTCTCTGTACCGTTTAAAGTTTATCAATAATGAGATTACCATTTTTATTTATAAAATACAATAAAATTTTGTTTTTAAAAAGTAAAGAAATTGTGTAAAATATATCCAAAAATAATTGTACTGACAGTGAGCTTACATTTTTGGAGGGTAATATGACAAATATAAGTGTAAAATTGCCTGGATTTACTTTAAAAAACCCGGTGATGCCGGCTAGTGGTACTTTCGGCTTCGGGGATGTACCAGCAGCAAAAAAATTTGACTTGAATGAACTGGGAGCACTAGTTATTAAAACTACTACACCTAAGCCAAGTTTAGGAAATCCGCAACCCCAAATTGCAGTTTTAGATAATGGCGTATTAAATTCAGTTGGGTTGACCAATCCAGGGGTTGATAAAGTTATTAGCGATAAGTTGCCTGCTATTAAAAAGCAATATCCAGCTCTACCAATAATTGCCAGTGTTGGTGGTGAAAGTGAAGATGGCTATCTTGAAGTTGCTCAAAAACTGTCAGATTCAAAAATGGTTACTGCTGTTGAAATTAATGTTTCTTGCCCCAATGTGGCTCAAGGTGGAATGTCATTTGGTGTTCACCCAAGAGTGGTGGAGAAGCTAACTGCTGCAATAAAAAATGCAGTTGATTTGCCCGTTTTTGTCAAGTTGACACCCAATGTAACAGATATAGTTGCATTAGCGCAGGCAGCTGAAGCAGGTGGTGCTGATGGCTTATCCTTAATAAATACTGTAACTGGCATGAGGATTAACATTAAGACTAGCAAACCTCTTTTAGGAAATAATTTTGGTGGTTATTCTGGTACTGCAGTGAAGCCCATTGCCTTATACCAGATTAATCAGGTAAGGCGAATTACCAATTTGCCAATTATCGGCATGGGGGGAATTGCCTCTGCTGAAGATGTGGTTGAATTTATGCTTGCTGGTGCTAACGCTGTTGCAGTAGGTAGTGCCCATTTTAAAGATCCTTTAGCTTGTCTTCATATTGTCCATGACTTACCGCAGGTTTTGAATAGTTTGGGAGTCAATTATATTAAAGATTTAGTTGGTCAAGTTGAATATAATTAAAAGAGCTAATATCAGCAATATTTAACTTTACTATTGACAATTTAAGTTTGAAACAGTATATTTAAACAGATGTCCTTTAAAAATAGTCCCGTGAGGCTAGCAAGGAAAGCTCAATTAAGTATTGACTTTTACAAAGCATTTAGTCTCAAATAGATTAAGTGCTTTTTTCATGGGCAATGTACTACAGGAGAAAAAAATGACTAAAGAAATTTGGGACGCTTCAGCAATGAAAAGAGCGTTGACAAGAATTACTTATGAAATCATTGAACGGAATAAGGGCACAGAGGATTTGGTTCTGGTAGGAATAAAAACTCGTGGTGTATATTTAGCTCAACGTATTCGTGATCGTATTCAGAAGCTTGAAGGTGTTGATGTTCCACTCGGTCAACTTGATATTACTTTATATCGTGATGATCGTCATGATGCAACATTAAAACTAGATCCCGTTGTTAATTCGAGTGAACTTGGTGTTGAAATTAGCAATAAACACGTGATTTTAGTTGATGATGTCATTTTTACCGGTCGCACAATCAGAGCCGCAATGGATGCTTTAATGGATAAAGGCAGACCTAGTTCAATTGCCGTTGCCGTTTTAGTTGATCGTGGGCATCGCGAACTACCAATTCGAGCAGATTTCGTTGGTAAAAATATACCAACTTCATCACATGAAGAAATTGCCGTCAATGTAGAAGAAATTGATAATAAAGACAGTGTGGAATTAAAACCATTGCCACAATAAAAAATTAATTCAACCGTTTAATTGGCTCCAGAGAGGGTCAGAAGGGTTTGAGTTCTTTTATTGAGTCTCTAACTATACGAAAAACCCTTTTGCTAAACCTGGAGCTGAAAAAGCTTTAGGTTTATTTTTTTGGAAAAGAGCAAAAATGAAGAATATTAATCTTGTTACCCTAAAATCATTTGTAAGTGTTGAAAGTTTAAGAATTGAAGAAGTAATGGCACTTATCGAGCGAGCAGAATACTTCAAAAACGGTGGAGCTCGTCCGCATTTAACGCATCCCGTTTTTGTCACCAACATGTTTTTTGAAAATTCTAGTAGGACTCACTCGAGTTTTGAAATGGCAGAAAGAAAATTGGGTTTAAGTGTAATACCATTTGATCCTGCACACAGTTCAACCAAAAAAGGGGAAACGCTTTATGATACTTCGCTTATTATGGCAGCTCTTGGGATTGATCTTGAAGTTATCAGGCATACTGAAAATGAATACTATAACCAACTGATAAATCCCAAACAAAACCAACATCTTGATATTGGTGTCATCAATGCAGGAGATGGTAGCGGGCAGCACCCATCACAATGTATGCTTGATATGATGACAATTCATGAGCATTTTGGACATTTTAAGGGTCTTAAAGTAGCTATCGTAGGAGATATTACTAATTCGCGAGTTGCTAAAAGTAATATGGAACTTTTGACCAGACTGGGAGCCAAGGTTTATTTCTCTGGTCCTGATTATTGGTATGACAAACAATACGATAAGTATGGTGAATATAAGCCCATTGATGACTTGATAAATCAAATGGACGTGATGATGTTGTTAAGAGTGCAGCATGAACGACACGCAGGTGATCCTAACGAAGCAAATTTTGACGCCAAAAGCTACCATGAAAAATTTGGTATTAATCAAAAAAGGTATGAGCAAATGAAAGATGATGCTATTATCATGCACCCAGGTCCCATTAATCATGATGTTGAACTTAGCGGTGACTTAGTTGAAGCTCCTAAGTGTCGGTTTGTAAGGCAAATGGAAAATGGCGTTTTTATGAGAATGGCAATGATTGAAGCAGTTATGCGAGGACGTAAATTAGGGGGATTGTCCTGATGGCAACTGTAATTAAAAATGGCTATATCTATACCAACGGAGAAATAGTGCATGGTGACCTTTTAATTAAAAATGGCCTAATTTCTGCAATTGGTACTGATTTGAAAGCGGAAAATATAATTGATGCCAAAAAGCAATTAATTAGCCCTGGACTTATCGATGTCCATGTTCATTACAGAGATCCGGGACAAACTGATAAAGAAAACGTCAAAACAGGGTCGCTAGCAGCAGCACATGGTGGCTTCACTACGGTTTGTGCAATGCCAAATGTAGTCCCAGTACCCAACACGCCAGAGCTGATGCGTAAAATGGTGAAAAACAACTATGAAAATGGTGTAATTCATGTTTTGCAATATGCACCAATTACAGTTAATGAAGATACTAATGAATTTCCTGATTATGCCGCTCTAAAAAAAGCTGGCTGCGTTGCACTGAGCAATGATGGCAAAGGTGTACAGAATGCGCACACGATGTATCTGGCAATGCAAAAGGCACAAGCTAACAATTTAATTATTGCCGAACATGCTCAAGATGATTCGTTGTTCAATCAAGGCGTGATAAATGAAGGTAGAAAAGCAAGTGAATTTAATTTAGCTCCGATTACTGAATTAGCTGAAACTACTCAAATTGCCCGAGATTTATTATTGGCGCAAAAGACTGGCGTTCATTACCATGTTTGCCATGTTTCTACTAAAAAAAGTGTTGAATTGATCAGAATTGCTAAAAGCAAAGGTATTAATGTTACCTGCGAAGTTGCTCCTCATCATCTTCTATTAGGAGAAAAAAATATTATTAGTGATAATGCTAACTTTAAAATGAATCCGCCTTTGAGAACTAAAGCAGATCAAGAAGCACTTATAGCTGGATTGCTAGATGGCACAATTGACATGATAGCTACTGATCATGCACCTCATACTGCAAGTGATAAACAAAATGGTTTTGCTGAGGCTGCATTTGGTATTGTTGGCAGTGAAACGGCCTTTTGCGAACTTTACACTAAATTTGTTAAAACTGGTATTTTTACTCTTGAGCAGTTAATAAATTGGCTCACTTTGGCTCCCGCCACAGCTTTTGGATTAAAAAAAGCTGGAAAAATAGCTTTAGGTCAACCGGCAGATATTGCAATTTTCGATCTTCATAAAAAAGAAGCTATTAATGCAGCTAATTTTAAGTCCAAAGGGAAAAATACTCCTTTTAATAATGATGCAGTTTACGGTCAAACAGTTTTAACAATGGTTGATGGCCAGATTGTTTTTCAAAGTGAGGAAAGTAAATGAGATATTTAATTTTAGAAGATGGCAGTGTATATGCTGGCGAAGGCTTTGGTGGAAGCCAAACCACTAAAGGCGAAGTAGTCTTCACCACCGGAATGACAGGTTATCAAGAGGCTATTACAGATCAATCATATGCTGATCAAATTCTAGTTTTTACTAACCCATTAATTGGCAATTATGGGATCACACTGGCAGATTATGAGTCACTCGAACCAGGCATAAAAGGAGTGATTTGCCATGAAGTGGCACGTCATCCTGATAATTGGCGCATGCAAACTACTTTACCAGATTTTTTAAAGGGATTAGATGTGCCTGGTATTCAAGGAATAGATACCAGAAAATTGGTTAAAAAATTACGCACCCACGGCACAATGAAGGGTCAAATTTGTGATTCTAAGGAGAAAGCTGCTGAAATTGCAGAGCAGTTAAAAGCAAGTCAGCTTTCAAAGGGCGTAGTTAAGAGAGTTGCGACTACAAAATCTTATCCTGTACCAGGCTCAAAGCGCAATATTGTTGTAGTCGATTTTGGCTTAAAAAACAGCATTTTGCGTGAATTAAGCCAACGAGATTGCAACTGTATCGTTCTGCCTTATACTACATCAGCTGAAAAAATTTTATCTCTTCATCCGGATGGCGTTTTGCTGTCTAATGGACCTGGAGATCCTTTAGAAATGCGGGGTGCCGTTAAAATGGTTCAAGAAGTGGAAAAGCAGATCCCACTAATGGGAATTTGCATGGGTCACCAGGTTTTTGCTCTGGCTAATGGTGCAAAAACTTACAAAATGAAATTTGGTCATCGCGGATTTAATCACCCCGTACGTGAAATTGCCACAGGTAACATTGGGTTTACTTCTCAAAATCATGGCTATGCTGTTAGTAGGGATTCAATTGATTCTGATAATTTAATGATTACACATGTTGAAGTTAATGATGGGACTGTAGAAGGTTTGCGGCATAAGAAATATCCTGCTTTTTCCGTGCAATTTCATCCTGATAGTACACCGGGCCCGCACGATGAAGAAGGCATCTTTGATTACTTTATGCAAATGATTGACCAAAGAAAGGATGTTAAAAATCATGCCTAAAAGAACTGATATAAAAAAAATAATGGTAATTGGTTCAGGACCAATTATTATTGGTCAGGCTGCAGAATTTGATTATTCCGGTACTCAAGCATGCCTTGCTTTGCGTGAAGAAGGTTATGAAGTGGTTCTGGTTAATTCTAATCCGGCCACAATTATGACTGATACCACAATAGCCGATAAAGTTTATATTGAACCATTAACTGTAGAATCAGTATCACGTATTATCCGCAAGGAGTTTCCTGATGCTATTTTACCGACTTTAGGTGGTCAAGTTGGTTTAAATATGGCTTTATCATTAGCAAAAAGTGGTATTTTAGATGAACTAAACATTGAATTATTGGGAACAAAGCTCAATTCAATTGAACAAGCCGAAGACAGAGAAAAATTTAAAGAATTGTGCCAAAAATTAGGAGAGCCAGTGCCACCTTCAACTAGTGTCAAGACAGTGCAAGAAGCATTAGATTTTGGAGACAAAATTGGTTACCCCATCATTGTTCGCCCGGCATTCACTATGGGTGGAACTGGTGGCGGTATTTGCAATGACAGGGATGAACTCGCTAAAATAGCCAAAAATGGCTTGGAATTATCTCCTGTTACTGAATGTTTAATTGAACGGTCAATTGCAGGATATAAAGAAATTGAATTTGAAGTCATGAGAGATCATGACGATAATGCCATGATTGTTTGTTGTATGGAAAACTTCGATCCTGTTGGTATCCATACGGGTGACTCAATTGTTTTTTCACCGTCTCAGACATTATCTGACAAAGAATATCAGATGTTGCGTGACTGTTCTTTAAAACTTATTCGGGCACTAAAAATTGAAGGTGGTTGCAATGTTCAATTAGCCCTTGATCCAAACAGTTTTAATTATGATGTCATTGAGGTTAATCCCCGGGTTTCGCGTTCTTCTGCATTAGCGTCAAAGGCTACTGGCTATCCCATTGCCAAGATGGCTGCTAAAATCGCTGTGGGTCTGACTTTAGATGAAATTAAAAATCCGGTAACAGGCACTACATTTGCAGAATTTGAACCAGCCCTGGATTATGTTGTTTGCAAAATACCGCGCTGGCCCTTTGATAAATTTGCCAAAGCAAATCGTGAACTTGGCACACAAATGAAAGCGACTGGAGAAGTCATGGCGATTGGCAGAACAGCTGAAGAAGCCTTTCAAAAAGCTGTTCGCTCTTTGGAAATTGACCAAAAAGACTTTTATTCAGCTGAAGCTCATGATGCAAGTGATGAAGAACTGGAAAATAAACTTGTTAAAGCTCAAGATGATCGTCTCTTTTATTTAGCAGAGGCTTTTCGCAGAGACTATGCAATGTCAGACTTACATGAATTAACCAAAATTAATTTCTATTTTCTAGATATTGTTAAGCATATTGTTGATTTAGAAAAAACTATTGCGGCTAATCCAGATGATCTGGCTGTGCTCAAAAATGCTAAGAAATACGGCTTTAGTGACCATACTATCGCCAATTTATGGCATGAGGATGAAGACCAAGTGCGAGATCTGCGCAAGCAGAACCATTTAGTGCCGGTTTATAAAATGGTAGATACTTGTGCTGGAGAATTTATCTCACAAACTCCTTATTTCTATTCTACTTACGATACCGAAAATGAGAGTCGGAAGAATAGTAAAAAATCAGTTTTAGTTGTTGGTTCAGGACCTATCAGGATTGGTCAGGGTGTAGAATTTGACTATGCCACTGTTCATTGTGTCAAAGCATTACAAAAAATGGGTTATGAAGCCATTGTAATTAATTCAAATCCAGAAACCGTTTCAACCGACTTTTCTGTTTCTGATAAATTATATTTTGAGCCACTCACTTTAGAAGATGTCTTAAATGTCTGTGATCTTGAGCAGCCTGAAGGTGTAATTATCCAGTTTGGTGGTCAAACTTCAATTAATTTGGCAGCTGGGCTAGAAAAGCATGGTGTTAAAATCTTGGGTACCAGTGTGGAAGACCTGAACAGAGCTGAAGATCGCGAATTATTTGATCAAGTAGTAAAAGAATTGGGCTTAAAGCAACCGCAAGGAATTACGACTACTACACATGATGGTGTTATCAAAGCAGCAGACAAGTTGGGGTATCCGGTTTTAGTCAGACCAAGTTATGTTTTGGGTGGAAAAGCAATGGAAATTGTTTATAATCAGCCAGAACTTGAAGACTATTTGCAAAATCATGTGGATATTGCAAGCAGTCATCCAATCTTAGTTGATGATTATCTTGATGGACGTGAGTGTGATGTCGATGCAATTTGCGATGGCGAAAGGGTCCTTATTCCCGGAATAATGGAACATATTGAACATGCTGGAGTTCACTCCGGAGATTCCATGGCTGTTTATCCCGCTCAAACATTTTCTCCCGCAATTAAACAAAAAATAGCCGACATTACTAAGAAGTTAGCGTTAAAGCTTAATTGTCGCGGAATAATGAATTTGCAGTTAATTGAGCGCAATGGTGAAATTTATATTATTGAGGTCAATCCTCGTGCTAGTCGTACTGTACCTTTTTTAAGTAAGATTACTTCTATTGAAATGGCGCAGGTGGCAACAAGAGTAATTATGGGTGAAAGCTTACAGGAGCAAGGTTATGATGATGGCCTGGCACCAGAAACCAAAATGATTAGTGTTAAAGCCCCAGTATTCTCATTTAGCAAGCTTTCTGATGTTGACAGCTACTTAGGACCGGAAATGAAGTCAACTGGTGAGGTCATGGGTAGTGATTTTAGTTTTCCTAAGGCACTTTACAAAGCCTTCTCAGGTGCAAACATGCATATTCCGGACAGTGGCAATATTTTATTAACAATCGAAGATCGTGATAAACAAGAAATTTTGCCTATTGCCAAAAGATTTGCCCAAATCGGTTACCGTATTTTTGCTACCAGTGGTACAGCAACATTTTTAAAACAAAATCATTTACATGTTGCTTTGGTAGATAAAATTCATGAAGACACTGACACAAATATCCTAAATGAATTGAAAAATGGCAAAATCGACTTGGTAATCAACACTATGGGACATGATTTGGCTAAAACTTCTGACGGCTTTGTCATTCGTCAAACAGCCATTCAGCAAAACATTCCGCTAATTACCAGTTTGGATACTGCACGTGCATTGCTAACTGCTTTAGAAAACAGGTCGTTTGCTACAATAAACATAAAATAGAATTTTGCAATTTAAAAAGCAACTGTGTTTTTAACACAGCTGCTTTTTATGTTTAACTTTGAAAGGTACTGGCATAAATAAAATTTAATTTATTTAGTACTAAATTTAATGGCGGTTTCAGCCAGATCAATTGTGTAGTCTGTATTTTCAAGAGGCCTTTTCGTCATTCCCTGGTCAGTTGAATAAATAATTAAACAAAGTTTGCTGCCTACCGGCAATGTGTAATAAGTTGGCTGTAATTTAAACTGCAAGTCATAAAACTCACCTGCTTTAATACTACGTGGCTTTTTCATATCTGCATAATTCTGCAGATTCATGTGAGCCTTGGTAATTAATTTAGCATGAGTTAACTTGTCAGGCATGAACTCTTGCAAAGAGTCAAGTTGAAAATGAAAACCCAATTCTTGACCACCTGACATTAAAATTTTCGGGGTAGCAGTCAACCGTTTGCGATCAGCAATTTCTACCAGAGCAACGGAAATTTGTCCTTTGGTAAGACTTGATGAAACACTCATTCTTATTTCTGGTCGACCAACTATGGTTACGGGATGAATAAATTCATCGGTGGTAAAACGTAAACTGGCTTTTGCCCATTTTTCTTCACCACAAATAAATTGGTATTGCCAGTCATTCTCAGAAATTTTTGCCTTTTTAAATTCAGTTCCGCCTATATCAGTAAAGGAAAGTTTTTGCTTGCTGCTAGTATCTTTGGTTAACTCATTATCGGAATTAGGGAAATAAACAGTTTCGCTGCCAATGTCATTACTCCAATCCTTTTCTTTGTGCCACTGATCTGCTTTTAGGTTATCTTGAATAAGCACAGTTGGCCACTGATTATAGGCGTTATTTTCTACTCCCAAGAGTTCATGAACCAGCCATAAGTTCATTAGGTCAGTAAAATCAATTGAAACCAAATTATTCATATTATAATGGGGTCCCTGATGCAAGAAAAGGTGATGTGCAATAGGAAGGTCTTTGACCTTTTGCCAAACTTTATAGACGTTCTTAGGCTTGACATTCCAGTCATTTAAACCATGGACGCTAATCCAGGAGCATTTAATATTATCAGTATGATGGCGATAGTTGCGTTTTTCCCAGAAATCTGAATACTGACCAGTCTTGCGATCGGCCTTTTCTAATAAAATCTTCTGCATTTCGTCAAATTTAGGTTTTATTCTTAAATAATCTCCAGCATCCCACAAGTTCGATTGACAAGTTTCTGCAAGCATATCCAAATCTTCACCTTGGCAATCTTCTGGTGCAATTACCAAGCCATGTTCACGGTAATAATCATACCAGGAAGAAATGGCAGCCTCAGAAATAACTGTTTTTAGGCCAGGTACACCCGTAGTAGCAATGGCTATTTGCAGAGTGCCTAAATAGGAACGACCAGTCATCCCAATTTTTTTATTACACCAAGTTGCTTTGGTTTCGTGCTGCCTTGTTCTATCAGTATAAGCAATGCGATCTCCGTGTAGCCATTCAATTATTTCCTTGGCACTTTCGGTTTCTTCCGGAGCACCAGTAATTCTAAGACCATCACTGCCCCGTGTTCCGATTGCACCAGCAAACACACTGGCAAAGCCACGAGCTAGCATATATTCGTTCAAACCGTAAGAAGATTTGCCGACAGCCTGTTCTACCGGTTTGTATGAGCTTTCACTATCCAGAGGTTTTTTGGCTTTAACAATTGCAGAAGCCTGATATTGTGGATTAGTCCACTCAGTCGCATCATTCAAATTTTCATCTACGTTGTGGTTGCGCTTTTCATTATCAATGATACCGCCAAAATAGGGACTAGCAGTGTAAAGAGCAGGAACCGGTAAAGTTTCACTTTCAATTGGACGAAAAATTGTCGTTTGCAAAAGGTCACTCTTGTCATCACCGTCTGTATCCAAATCACTTTCAACATAAACGACTTCTCGGATCACCTTGCTGGTATCAAAAACAGGCATGCTTTTACCGTTAAAGAAGAGGAACTCATTGGGTGCAATTTCTGTTTTTCTGTCGTAAAAATAGCCTTGACCAGCCATGACATCTATTAGCAGTTGTCCATTTTTAGCACGAGTGTTAAGCAAACGATAAAAAGCTTGAATAAGAGATTTCTTGTCGTTAATTTTCTCAATGTAAGGTAATGCCTGCTTTTCCATAAAAGCCAAAGGGTCATTTAGTTGATAATCATAGCCAACATGGTAGCCAAGAAGTTGCAATGCAACATTATAAAATTGGCTAGAAGTAATTTCTTCTGGATTGGTATCTAAAAAAGCATTAAGGGGTTGGACTTCTGAAACTGCAAACTCAGCTAATTTTGCTTTACGAGCACTTTCGTCGCAGGGGCTAATTACCGCCACTGCATTTGCGATCAGCTCTCCTAAAAGATTGGAAAAAGAGCGTTTTTCATAATCTATTGGCAAAAATTTAATTTGCAATAATTCTTTAACTTCTGTTTTGTAATCAGTTTCCACATAAGCGTATTGGTTATACTTCATAAAATTCTCCTTTTTGTATTATTTTACCTGTTAACAATGATATTAGAAAGCTGATTAATAAAAAAGAAGGTACTGTTTTCAATACCTCCTTTTTAAATATTAAATTTATAACCAAACTTTTTCGTAAATTTTTTCATTAAAACCGCAGGTCAGTTTTTTACCTTCAACAACCAGAGGCCTTTTTATTAGTTTTCCATTTTTGGACATCATGTCAGCGGCATCTGCAATTGACATATCTGCAATTTGATCTTTAAGGTGTAATTTGCGATAGTCTTGACCGTGAGTGTTGAAAAAATATTTTAAGCCACGATCTTGATGCTGGCTCAGCCATTCTACTAGATCTTCTTTTTTTGGCGGTTCTTCGACCAAATCTTGAAAATCGAACTCAACATTGTGCTCCGTCAGCCATTTTTGAGCAGCCCTTGAAGTAGAGCAACGCTTGTAACCATAGAATTTTATCATATTCATACTCTCCTTTACTTCAATTATAGCAATAAGACTGATAAACCAGAAGAGTAGAGTATTTTAAACTAACTGAAATCCAGTTCAAAGTCTTTACTAGTGAAAAGATGAACTTTGTTATTAAAAAGGTAATTCATTGCGATGCCTAATGCAATAGGTAACACGAAGAAAAGAACAGCAATTAATATAATATTAACCAAATTCGCTGGGCGATTTGCCATGGCGGCAATAGGGCCAATTAAACCTGAAAAGCCAAATCCTGCACTCATTGGTGTACCCTGAATTTGAAATACTGCGCCTAAGGCACCCATTATACCGGCATTAATTAAAAGCGGGATAAGTAATTTGGGATTAGTCATTAGATTAGCCATTTGCATTTTAGGAGAACCTAAGAAGTGGGCAATTGATGTACCAAAACTATTTGCTTTCCAACCGAAAACAGCTAAAGAGAAAGCAACGGCTGTGATACCTAAATTGGCAGAACCGGAAGCTATGCCAGAAATGCTTATCGCGGTGGCAATACCGACTGAAGAAATAGGGGAAACGATAAGTAATCCAAATACTATTCCCATCAACATTCCCATAATAATTGGTTGCAATGCCGTCAATTTTTCAACTCCGACACCGATCAAACTAGTTAATTGGCCAACAGGGATGCGGGTAAGACAGCCAATTCCTCCAGCTATAAGCAGAACAAGTAATGGAACTAATAGAATTGTGTATGCTTTCAATTTCTTACCAAAAAACAAAACTAAGCCGTAAGCTATCATAATAGTGATGGCAGTATTAATAACGTCACCACTGCCCATAACCGCAACCTTGCCTTTGTTCATCACAAAGTTACCAGCTCCAGCTGTTGCCGCTAAGGCAATAGACGAGGTTTGGATGGGTGTTAATTTACCAGTCATACCGACACAGACGGCACTGATTGCCGGCAACAATGCCGAAGCAAAGGTGGTCAAAGCTAAAATAAAGCTTAATTGCGGCATGCTTGGCAAGAGTGCTTTTACCAACTGATTAATTAAGGCTCCAGGAATTAAAGCTACAACTATACCTGTTGATAAGCCATTTAGTGTATCTAACGTAATCTTTTTTAAAGTATTCATTTTACTCTCCCAATAAAAAACTCACACAGATGACGACAACTGTGTGAGTCTTCAGAGAAGAAAGTACTTAAGTCTTTAAAACACACAATTGTCATGAAGATTGAACTGTGTGTCTAAGACAATGACAAACTAGGCACTCAGATCAAATAGCTGAAGTACCAGAAATAATATTTAACTTGCGGTTGATTAATTTTTTTAATTGCCGTCATAATCTTTACCTCTCATAAATATTTAAGGAATATCATAACTTATTAGTAAAAAAAAAGCAAGAGAATTTTAAAGAAAAAATTTCATTGGTATATCAAGCTTTAAGTATCTAATAGTCTTTTTGTTGAGAAAGAAAAAGTTAGTTAATTATTAAAAAAATATTTTTTCTTTTTCAATTAGCAAAATAGCTTGCAAAAATTTGAATAACTTTTTTGAATAACTGGTTGGTAACGACTAAAATAATGACAAGTAAAAATAATAATTCAGTTTTATAATAAAAAGATATAGAAAGAAGTGTTTATTATCTCACTGTTTATTAATTGCATCAGTTTCTTAGGAGATTGGTTGTTGTTTGCCTTCCCTCTTTATCAGGGATTAATGGAGCTTTATGATTATGAATGGTTTTTGAAGGAATTTAACCAATCAAGTAAAGCACAACCAAAAATTTCTCCTTTGTACTGGATTATACCTATTGTAAAAATTTATCTTGAAAAAAGGCGTGCAGTCAAGATTTTAGGTAGTATTATCAAAAATGAATCTGATTTGCGTACAGCTATGAGTTTTATTGATAAGGCTACTGCCTGGTATTTTGTCTCTCTTGGTGGTTGGTTGAAGATGGTATCTTCTCTATATGAATTTATCGGAGAACTTCATGAAGACAGCATTTTATTGCTAATTCTCGGAACAGTTGTTTTAACCTTTTTGGGAATTTTCTCAGGCTATTACCGGTTAAATCCTAAACGGCAAAGGGTTCTGATATCAAAAATCAAGAAGAATTAATGGCAAGCTGGTTAAATTATAGAAGAGATTATGTTTTTGATTAAAATGGCTAATTATTTAAAAGAGTCTGGGAAAAAACTAGTTCTCAGACCACGAAAAAAGAACGATAATTTCATCGTTCTTTTTTATACTTTTAGCTTCTGCCTTGATATTATTAAATCGCCATAAAATAAGAACAAAAAGAAGGTGTAAAAACGCACAACTGGGTAACACATAATTTGGGGAATACAGACCACAGCGATCCTTACGACTATTTGTCGAGTTTTGCTGGCTACGGCAGGTTGGGCAGCTGTCTCCTCTTAGGTCTCTACAATAAAAATATCCAAAAGCTTGAAAAAGAAAAAATGAAATTTGATTATTATAATTATTTTTAATTTTTTAAATAAAAAAACTCCCAAATGGGAGCTGTAAAGTAAAAGAAGTTTGAAAGTAACTTCTAAATTAATATTAACTTTTTTAGAAAAAATTGCAAAACATTATTTGCGTTGTACCCTAAAGAATGTATTACATAATATGTAAGGAAGTAAGGAGATGAAGAAAAAAAGAGAAAATAAAAAGCTACTATCGAGCTTCACTTCAAAATAAATCTCGAGATAATAGCTTTTGAAATCATCTATAAAAGATAAAAAACAGGGAAAAGGTTTCTCTTCTTTGCTGTTTATAAAAACATTATATTATAGAAAAGTATCTGTTACAATGAATAAAATTTATAACTTTGAAACTAAAAAAGGAAATTTGACAATTAAAACAAAGATTGACTTAAGACTCAAAACATTCTGTAAAACAATATTAGTTACAGTTATGGTAATTGTTTTAATTTTAGGAGTGATCAAATGGCTAAACTAACTGAGGCTCAAAAGCGAGCAAATAAAAAGTGGAATGATGCGCATAAAAAAAGAATGAATTATATTAGGAGAAGATCAGATTCTAAAAATTTCATTCTTAAATATGCAGATGAAGAAGATTTAGACAAAACATTAGAATACATCAAGATAAGAAGAGAAGAGCTAAAACAAAATAATTGATCACTTTTTTAACATTTGGAGATCTTAAAAATCCCATAATGTATATTTATAAAGGAAATAGAAAAATAGCTCTAGCTTAATTGCTAGGGCTATTTCTATGTTAGCCAACTTTAAACTTAACAATAATCAATAAAAATAAAATTGTTGATATAACGGGATTTATAATTAGTAAAAATCGATAAAAACCATTTAAAATGATCCGGGTGAGATTCGAACCCACGACCCACGGTTTAGAAGACCGTTGCTCTATCCAGCTGAGCTACCAGACCGATAGTTTTGCGTATTCTCGCGCAAGAACATTAACTATTATAGAGAAAAGTTTTTGTAATTGCAACCGGAAATTTCTTTTTTATCCAACTTATTTTTAAAGTCAAATAGATAATAAAGAAAGGAGTACAAATTGATTTGTTAATTGTATTTCATAATCTGTATAATAAAGAAAAGCGAAGAACGAAAGACAGGAAAATACATGAAACATAAAATTATAAAATTGATATCTCTACTGGGAGTTCTATTATTTTGTTTTGTTTCTGGACAAGAAGTAAAAGCCGATGTTGATTATGATATTGCTAAAAACATCACTACAGCTAAAGTTAACTCAGACGGCTCGCTGACGATGAAAAGGGCAATTACGTATAAATTCAACAGTTATGCACATGGAGTTTTTTATCGCCAAAATCTACAATCGAATCAGAAAATCGATGATGCGTCAGTAAAAGTGGCAGATGGCAACGACAAGGGTCGCAAAACAGATAATTATGATCTTAAAAGAAGTAAAAATGGTTACCGTTTTAAAGTATTTCACAATATAAAGAGTAATAGTCGCTTTACTGTTACTTATTTTTACCGTATCACTAATGCCATTACCAATTACCGTGATGTGGCTGAACTTAATTTTAAAATTATTGGCAATGGTTGGGACACTGACTTAGACTACGTTAAAGCAAGCGTGATTTTTCCAGGTCCGGTTAAAGGCTTAAAAGCATGGGCACACGGACCACTTGATGGACGTCTACAAATTAATCCTCAAAAAGGGAAAATTGTCATGACAGCTGAAAATCTTGCTGGTGACATGGGTATTGAAGTGCATACTATTTTTCCTCCTAAAATTACTGCCAATAATCAAAATGTCAAAAATAGGAATCACCGGCAAGCAGTGATTAAACAGGAGAAAAAATTAACACAGGATACTTTATTAAATCAACAAAAAAGGACAAAAAGAAGTCTCTGGCTAATTGCTTTGAGCTTAATTGCAGGACTTTTAGGTATCATTAAGGGTTTTAGGGCCAAAAAGATTGGTTTTATGCCCCGCAAAATTCGCGAATTAGCCCATAACTATGAAATACCTGATGTGGATCCAATATTAGCTCAAATTTTGGATACTGCAAAGCAACCGGATAATCGGGCGTTTACTGCCTATTTGATGGAACTGGCAGCGCAGAAAAAAATTAAGATTGAAGATTATAAAGCCCATCTTAAAACTTATTATCGGATAACCGCGATAGACGAAAGTATTGTTGACGAAAGCCGATTAATGAAAACACTCTTTAACAAGATTGGGGATGGAACTAGTTTTACAACACAAGCCCTAAAAAAATATCATGGAAAAAAACTAGGCCGCGACTTTGATTTTTGGGCAGGAGATTATTTTGACAGCAAAGAAAAGCAAATTTATTTGCCTGATTCATTGATAAATCGAAAAAATAAAAATATTGCTATCATAATTTTAATGATGGTCATCAGTTTCGCTGCTTCGGTAGTAGCTCTTATAAGCTCACTTAAATTTATCTTAGTAATAGTTTTTGGCGAAGCTTTGATCCTAATTTTCAGTTTGCTGGCGCTGATTTTCAATATCAAACGTACCGGCATATATTCTGAAAAAGGAAAAATTGAAACCGAAAAGATACGTGGTTTCAAGAAAATGTTGAAAGATATCGGTAAGTTTAAGATGAAGGATGTGGGTGACATCATTTTATGGGAAGACATCATGCCTTATGCTGTTGCTTTTGGTTTAGCTAATAAAGTAATGAAACAGCTCAAAATCGAATTTAGTCAAGAAGAATTGGCAAAAAGTGATTACTTTTACTATGGTTTTGCCTCTAATACAGGCAAAGATAGCTTTTCTGCCAACTTTGATTCTTGCTTTAACGACAGTATATCTACTGGTTCAAGCAGCTTTTCCAGTGGTTCATCCGGTGGCTTTGGTGGAGGTTCCGGTGGTGGAGCTTTCTAGTATAAGTTTTGATTTTAAGTCTAGCATAACGCTGGACTTTTTTGCTTTTGCTATACTTAAGTAAATAATATAAAGACAGGTAAAAATATGTTCGATTATCGCAATAATTTAATAAGGATTCTTAATCAGACTGCCGGAGATGAGAAGAGCCTTAAGAATGGCTTGGCTGCAATAAAACTGATCTTAGGTATGACCGATAGGGATGAAAAAACCAATTCAACCGTAAAAGATAAAGATACTGTAGAAGTTGATTTACAGCAGCTTAATTTATTATTAACAAGTCTAACGCGACTAATTACTAATCCGGCAAACATTTCAGCTAAAAATACAGTGCTTTCGGCTACGCAGAAATTAACGCTTGCCCAAGGTATCAATAAAGAATACCGTAAAAATTTAATTGATTTAAAAGAAGCAATAAAGTCACTTGGGACTTCAAAAGATTTAATCAATAAAAAAGTATTTGAGCAAGCAGTTGCTACACCTAAAAAACCTCCAAGGGATTACCGAAAAGGGAAGCGTTATACGGTAATTCGTTTATTGTCAGGCTGTGATTTGATTAATGATAGCAATAGGACCGTTTATACGTTAAAAGAATCACAGATCCATTCCCTGAATTTGAAAAGTGGAGATATCGTTGAAGCTGTACCAGAAGAAAAAAGTTCTCATTATGAAGCGACTATTTTAAGGATTGTTGGCTATCGTGATTTGCCCAGTATGGAAGTTGACTCTATTTCAACCTTTAAGTATGCAGTAGTTCAAGGACGAACCGGACATCTGGCTATTTCGCGTAATGCTCAAGGTAAAAAATTGCGGGTTCATGGTAAAGCGCTTCTTTTACCAGTTGATTCAAGCAAATATTGGGATGAAAATATTAAGTTAGTTGATGGTTCAATAGTAGACTTAGCTTGGTATGATGGGGACGTGCGTCTGAAAAAGAATCCGGCTGAGGCAATTCAAATTCGCTGGGTTTATCAAATTGAACAGTCCCAGAAATCTATTGGCACAAAAAAGAAAAAAAGTACTGCTGAATCAAAGAAAGTTTATTTACCTAAACTAGCGATGGATCTACATTATCAAAGAGTTGGAATTGCTATTGGTAATAATCAAAATGAAGCTATGCTTGAAGGAATAGTTAATCGTTATGGCGGCATTCCAATTCCTATTGATGCTTTTCAGGGCAGAAAAAAAGTTATTGAAAACCAAATTAAAGATCTAGATATCGTGATTTTGGTTACGGCTTTTGCAGCTCATGACAGTACTTGGAATATCAGAGAATTTGCCAGTAAATACCATATCAAGTTTGCCGTTAGTTCAAGTAAAGGCTATCAAGCGTTTGAGCGAGCATTATATCGGGCTGAAAAAGGTCTACCAGCATACGAAGGCAATCAGACTATTAGATACAAACTTGCTGAACAGTAATATTTATAATTTCTTAATAATTTAAGAAAAATTCCTCAGAGTTATAGTTTAAGCGATTTTAAGAATGATCACGCATAACCAAAACCCATATTTCTTGCATAATCTAGCTGCTTTCCTGTAAAATGTAAAATAACAATTTTATGGAAGGAAGATGAGATGGACTCACAAAAGCAAACCCATACTTGGCAATACTGGCTCTTTTTCTTGGCTGGTCTGGAAATAATCACAATATCAATTAACTTCTTTTATGCTCCAATAAATGTTGCTGCTGGTGGCTCGACTGGAATCTCAATATTGATTGATGCTGTTTGGGGAATTAACCGCTCAATTTCAGTATTTGTGGTTAATGGCTTAATGCTAATTTTAGCTGCCGTCTTTTTAGGCAAACAAACTTTAAAAAAAGTTGCATTGGGCAGTCTTTTAGTACCTGTCTTAATGGCAATTACCCCTAGCTTTAAACTAACTTCAAATAATATGCTGGCGGTAATTTATGGTGGGGTTTTAATGGGCATTGGTGTTACAATGCTGTATCGGATTAACGCTTCATCTGGCGGAACCACAATTCCCCCACTAATTATAAAAAAATATTTTTATGTTGACCCTGCTATATCGCTCATGGTCATTGATATGTCGGTCATTGTACTGAACATTTTTGTTGATGGAACTGAAGCATTTTTACTGGCAGCTTTTTCTCAGGTCATTACTACTATTACTATGCGATATACTGAAACTGGTTTTGATAAAAAATATCAAGTGCGCATAATGAGTAACACTAAATTAGATAAAATTAGGCAAATGCTCCAGCAGGATTACGATGGCCTGACTGTTTATAACGTTGTGGGTGGTTACAGTGACCAAGATAAGCAACAATTAGTTATAATTGTTGATACTAATGAATATGGTCAATTAGTTGCCAAAGCCCGCGAAATTGACAGTGAAGCATTTATTGTTACCGAAAATATTGCTAAAGTACACGGTGGTAAGTGGCAGATTTAATGCCAATTTACCCAATAAAAAGGGTATTTTTTATTGCCAACTAGACTTAAGAGTAGTATTATGTAGTAGTTGTATTTGTGGATTCCTCTACATCTGCAACCGCACATTTCGGGGTAATAAGTCTTTTACGGAGCACCTCGATTGGCGAGTCTAAGTAAATTTTGGAGGGTAGTAAATGTACGCAATTATTAAAACCGGTGGCAAGCAATATAAAGTTGCTGAAGGCGATAGTGTTTTTGTTGAAAAGCTTGATGCTGCAGAAGGCAAAGAAGTTACTTTTGATGAAGTAGTTCTTACTTCCGATGGCAAAGATGTTAAAGTTGGTACACCGTTAGTTAAAGGTGCTAAAGTTGTTGCTAAAGTTGAAAAGCAAGGCAAGGAAAAGAAGGTAGTTACTTTCAAGTACAAGCCTAAGAAGCACTCACATTCAAAATATGGTCACCGTCAACCTTATACCAAGGTTACAGTTGAAAAAATTGAATTAAACTAGAGGTGAAGTAATGATGAATATTTTAAATCTTAAATTATTAGCCCACCACAAGGGTGGAGGTTCTACTGCCAATGGCCGTAATTCAGCTGGTCGTCGTTTAGGTGCTAAAGCTGCAGATGGCCAAACCATTCATGCCGGCTCAATTATTTATCGTCAACGTGGTACAAAGATTCACCCTGGTAAAAACGTTGGTCAAGGTGGAGACGATACTTTATTTGCCTTGGTAAATGGAGTAGTTAAATTTGAGCGGAAAGATAAATACAGAAAACAAGTTTCTGTTATTCCGGTTGAAGAAGAAGCTAAGTAATTTAGTTCTTAAACAAGAAGACGAAAAGCATATGCTTCTCGTCTTTTTTCTGTTTTAATTTAGTAAAAATAAGTTAGTATTGTATCTCTTTTTAGGATTAAAATTAAGTTAAAGATTGATATACAGGAGATTATGGGTATGACTGAGAAGGAAGAACTATTAACGCTGCTTAACGGGCGAATAAATAAGGTTACTGAACTAATTAAAAAACGTAATGCCGATGGACTGTTAATTTTTAACCAAGCAAATTATCGTTACTTGACTAATTTTACTGGTGAAGAAGCTCAATTAATTTTAACTTCAAAAGGAGATCGAATTTTACTTTCTGACTCACGGTTTGACGATCAGATTAAAGCCGAGGCCCCAGGCGAAATTAAGGTGGTAATGAAAAAAGAAGGTCAAGACCTTGAAATTTCTAAACAATTAAAAGAGACAAATTTAAAAAAAGTTTTAATCGAAGGTGAATTCGTTTCTGCAGTTGAGTTTGCAAACTTGCGAAGATTAAACCCTGGTATCGATTTCGAAATATGCGAGGAATTAGTCGAACAAGTCCGTAATGTTAAAGACGCACTTGAATTAGAAACGTTGCGTAAAGCGATTAACATCTCAATGGATAGCTTTAATGAAATATTGCCTTTGATTAAGCCAGGTGCTGTTGAGCGGAAAATCGGAGCAAAATTAGATTACTACTTTAAAATTAATGGCGGTGATGGTCCTAGCTTTGATACTATTATTGCCTCAGGGGTGCGTTCTGCATGGGCTCATGGTGTTGCCAGCGATAAAATGATTGAAGATGGTGATATGGTTGTAATTGATTTTGGTGCGTTTTACCATGGTTATGCTGCTGATATTACCAGAACTGTTGCTGTTGGCAAAGTTGACCAGGAAATGCACAAAATTTATGAAATTGTTCATGAAGCACAGAGGCGTGGTATTGAAGCTGCTATTGCAGGCAATCATGGCAGCGATGTTGATCGAGCAGCCAGAAGCTACATTACAGAACAAGGATATGGAAAGTATTTTGGTCATGGGATTGGTCATGGCATCGGATTAGAAATACATGAATTATGTCAACCTGCCTTACCTTTTGGCAAACAAGAACTTGTTAATAACATGGTTCATACAGTTGAGCCAGGAATTTATTTGCCAAATAAAGGCGGTGTTAGAATTGAAGATGACATTTTAATTCATAATCAAACCCCTGAGACACTTTCTACTTTACCTAAAGACAACTTAATTTCTTTATAAAAGATAAATAATAATTATAGTAAAATTGCTTACTAATTGGTAAGATAATATTATGGAGATGAGGTACTCAATATGACAATGATTTCAGTAAATGAATTTAAAAATGGTTTGACTATCAAGTATAATAATGACTTATGGCGTATAGTTGAATTTCAACATGTTAAACCAGGTAAGGGTAGTGCATTTGTTCGCTCAAAGCTAAAGAGTTTGAACACAGGTGCTGTACAGGAATATACTTTCCGCTCTACTGCAAAAGTTGAAACTGCCGAAATTGAAACGAAGTCAATGCAATACTTATATAATGACGGTTCCAGCTATGTTTTTATGGATACAACAACCTATGATCAGTTGGCAATTCCAAATGAACAAGTGAAAGATGAAGCCAAGTTCTTGAAGGAAAATATGAACGTAAGTGTCATTATGCATGATGGCAAAACCTTAGGAATTCAGTTGCCGAATACTGTTGAATTGACGGTTGCCAAAACGGAGCCTAATATTAAAGGCGATACTTCATCAGGTGGTGGAAAGCCTGCAACTATGGAAACAGGCCTTGTAGTAAACGTACCTTTCTTTATTAATGAGGGAGACGTCTTAGTAATTAATACGGTCGATGGTACATACGTATCTCGCGCAAATAAATAATTTTTCGAGGTAAAAAAATGGCAGATAGTTCAAAAATTGTCTTAGATGATAAAAATAACGGCGAAGAAATTGAAATTGATCCTAGTGTTCTTGAAGTTATTATGGGCATCGCTGCCGAAAAAGTGGATGGAGTTGCCGAAATGCACGGTGACGTCAAGTCCGGAATTAACCGCGTTTTAGGAAGAGAAGATCGTGGCAGAGGCGTGTCTGTTAATATTGATGATGAACATAACTTGATTGCCGATGTTTATGTCAGTATTGAAGCTGGTAAAAATGTGCCTGAAATAGCAATGGATTTGCAAAAGACTTTAAAGCAACAGGTTTTACAGATGACCGATTTAACTCTTAGTGAAATTAACGTGCATGTTACCGGACTTGAATTTCCAGACGATGATAATGAAGATGGCAGCGGAACCTCTCAGCTATTTTCCGATATAGATGAAAAGGGTAAAAATGAATCAACACGAGAGTCGTAGAGTCGCAATGCAAGCCGTTTATTTGTCTAATCAGGACTTAAAATATACGGCTAATGAAGTTGAAGCAAAAACTGTCGCAATGCTTGATTTAAAAGCACTTTCTGCCTATACAAAAGAATTAATTGAGGGTGTTATAGAAAAACGGGATGAATTAAAGGGTGAACTTGCCAGCTATTTGAAAAAGAACTGGCGAATTAATCGTATTAATCAAATTTCGTTGGCCATTTTGGAAGTTGCTTTGTATGAAATTAAATACAGTAAAGAAATTGAGCCAAAAGCTGCGGTAAATGAAGCTTTGAACTTATGTGATGAGTTTGCTGATCCTAAAGATAAGCCATTTATTAATGGTATGCTGGCAAATTTTATCTAAAAATAACTTATAGTCGGCTTTATGCCGACTATTTTTTTAAAAAGGGAATAAAAATGGGTCAACTTTTAGACGGTAAGCATTTAGCTAATATTCGCGCTGACGTTCTTCAAAAACAAGTTTTAAATTTGAAGAAGGCAGGCATACAACCTCAATTTTGCGTAATTAATATTGGTAATGATCCAAGTAGCAAAATCTACTTAAAAACCAAAAAAAGAAGAGCAGATCAAATTGGTATTAAGCAAAAATTATTTCAATTACCGTCTAATGTGACACAAAAAAATTTATTAGAGTTAATTGATCGCCTAAATAATGAAAAGAATGTCAATGGTATTATGATTCAGTTGCCAGTACCGAAACAAATCATTTTAAATGAAGCTCTAGCTGCTATTGACCCAGATAAGGATGTTGATTGTCTTACTCCAGCAAATGTAGGTCGCTTGTGGCAAGGAGATCATTTTGTTGAACCCGCAACTGCACACGGTATTTTGGCTTTATTAGATTACTATCATATTAATTTAAAAGGAAAAAATGCAGTTATTATAGGTAGAAGCAGCATTGTTGGGAAACCTTTAGCTGCATTATTGCTTGAGAAAGATGCGACTGTTTCAATATTGCATTTAAAAACAAAGAATTTGACCGAGTATACCAAAAAAGCAGATATCTTGGTTTCAGCAACAGGAGAACATAATTTAGTAACTGCTGATATGATTAAGAAAAATGCAGTTATTATAGATGTAGGGATAAGTCGATTTAATGGCAAAATAGTTGGAGACGTTGATTTTGAGCATGTTGCTCCAATTGCGAGTTTCATAACTCCAGTTCCAGGTGGAATTGGTCCTCTTACGGTTGAGTCTCTTATGGAGCAAGTTATTCAGTTGACGAGGAGAAATAATGGAAAGTAGTAAGTACCTAACAGTTTCGGATTTAAATTACTATATAACCCAAAAATTTAAAAACGATCCTTATTTACATAAAGTTTTTCTTCAAGGTGAATTGTCTAATTTTCGTTATCGGCGTAATTCACATCAGTATTTTTCTCTAAAAGATGAAAAATCGAAGATAAATGTTGTCATGTTTCGGTCATATTTTGATAAAGTGAAATTTAAGCCTGAAGAAGGCATGAAAGTATATATAACTGGCTACGTTAGCGTATATGGGCCACAAGGCTCTTACCAATTTTATGCCGAATCTATGGAGCCTGCAGGATTAGGGGCATTATATGAACAATTACAGCAACTGCAAAAAAAGCTGGCTAGTGAGGGGCTTTTTGATCAGAGATTTAAAAAACCACTTCCCCATTATCCAGATTACATTGCTGTTGTAACAAGTGCTTCTGGTGCAGTAATCCATGATATTTTAGTAACTGTTAATAGGAGATTTCCTCATGCAGAAGTAGATTTGTTTCCTGCTCAAGTTCAGGGAGACTCTGCTGCTGATTCATTAATAGCGTCAATGAAGCAAATAGCTCAGTTTAAAGACAAATATGACGTTATGATCATTGGTAGAGGTGGTGGATCGCTTGAAGATTTATGGCCTTTTAATGAGGAAAGCGTAGTACGACAAGTATTTGATATGAAAATGCCGGTTATTTCCTCTGTCGGCCACGAAACTGACACTACACTATGTGATTTAGTTGCTGATGTAAGAGCAGCAACCCCCACTGCTGCAGCCGAATACGCCACTCCTAATTTACCTGATGAATTGATAAATATTCGCCAAATGCAAAACAGCCTTGTTTCAAGTATACAAAACATTATTAGGGTTCGTCATGATGCTTTAAATCGCATTAATAATTCTGTTATCATGAGAGAACCTGCAAGACTATATGATGAGCAGGCACAAACTTTAGACCTTTTACGAGACAGACTTCATAATAATATGGTTCATCAGCTAGAACGCAAAAGGCAAAATTACCAGTTGGCAAAACAAAGCCTTGTTGCAGTCAGTCCTAATAAAAAAATTTTGTCATTTTTGCAGCAAACTGATTTTTATTATCAAAGATTAGTTGCTAATACAAAGCATTTTATACAAGCAAAACGTAATGTTTTGAGTCAAACAGGACAACAGCTTAATGATTACAGTCCTCTTAAAACTTTAGATAGAGGGTATGCATATGTTAAAGACGAGAATAATAAAACTGTCAGTTCTGTAAGTCAAATTAAAGTAAAAGATGAAATTAGTATCCATTTTAAAGATGGTCTGACAAAAGCAATTATCACTTCAATAAGGAGAGAAAAAAATGGTAACCAAGAAAAATAATTTTGAAGAGGAATTGACTGAATTACAAACAATTGTGAATAACTTGGAAAATGGGGATATTCCTCTAGAAGACGCTCTTGAACAATTTCAATCTGGAGTAAAATTAAGTCGTAATTTAAATAAAAAATTAACTGAAGCCGAAGAAACAGTAGCTAAGTTAATTGATAGTGATGGAACAGAACATAAGCTTGATCCTAATGATGCTGCTGCCCCAGAAAAGTAGAGAAGATTTGAAATGAATTTTAAAGAATTTAAAGAAAAATGGACTCCGATAGTAGATGATTACTTAAAAGGGCATTTAACAAGCGAAGTTTCTGACAAGAAAATAAGTCAGATTATGTCTTATTCAGTAATGGCTGGAGGCAAAAGGTTACGTCCCTTACTTTTTTTGGCAACGCTTGACACACTAAAAGTAAAAATAAATGAGGAAGAAGTCAGGATTGCAAGTGGAATTGAGCTGATTCACACTTATTCGTTAATTCATGATGACTTGCCGGCCATGGATAATGACGATTATCGGAGAGGGAGATTAACAAGTCACAAAAAATGGGGTGAGGCTGAAGCCATCCTTGCTGGAGATGCTTTATTACCAATGGGTATTGAATGGATTTCTGATGGCAGTAATTCAGTCAAATTAGTTAAGATAATTACCCAAGCTGTTGGTCCTAACGGCATGGTTGGTGGACAATATTTAGATATTGATTCTACTAATAATGATTGCGTCGCAAACAATTCCGCATTTATTAATAAAATGGAATGGTTAAAAACAGGTTGCTTAATTAAAGCTTGTGTCGCAATGGCAGTTGAATATGGTAATGCTGATTCTTCTCAAAAAAAGACACTAATTCAGTTTGCTGAAGATTTTGGAAGATCATATCAAATTTATGATGATTTAGTAGATGTGGTTGAAACTTCTGCAGAGGCGGGTAAAAAAACCCATAAAGATTTGGAAAGCGGCAAAAATAATACCTTGACTTTGCTTGGTGTTTCAAGAAGTCGTAAAGAGCTGACTGAATTAATGACTGATGCTCAAAATTGCTTAAAATCAATTGATGCAACTGTTTTAGCTGGATTTCTTGATTTATATAAAAAGGTATTATAAATGGTTAAAGAAAGAGCGGATGTATTATTAGTCAGACGAGGCATGTTTCATTCTCGAACTCAGGCTCAACGGGCGATCATGGCAGGTTTAGTATCAGATCATAATCATCAGAGAATCGATAAAAGCGGTACTAAATTACCGGTTGATGAAAAGTTTTTTGTAAAAAAATCGGATAAGAAGTACGTATCAAGGGGTGGTTTTAAACTGGCCAAGGCCTTAAAATCCTTTCAAATTGATTTGACCAGTAAAATTTGTCTGGATATCGGTGCCTCTACTGGAGGCTTTACTGATGTTGCTTTACAAAACAAGGCTAAGATGGTATATGCTCTCGATGTAGGCTACAATCAACTTGCCTGGCAATTGCGTGATGATCCTCGCGTTGTAGTAATGGAAAAACAAAATTTTCGTTATAGCAAACCTGAAGATTTTACTCACGGTCAACCTGATTTTGCAATGACTGATGTTTCCTTTATTTCTTTAGATTTAATTATGCCGCCAATGTTTCAGATTCTAAAAGATAAATGTGAAGCTGTTTGTCTGATAAAGCCTCAATTTGAAGCTGGTCCTGAACATGTCGGTAAACATGGTATAGTACATGATCATGATGTCCATTGTGATGTTATTAGACATACCATTGATCAGGCAAGGGCTGATGGCTTTAACGTTTTAAACCTTGATTATTCACCAATAAAAGGTGGCAAAGGCAATATTGAGTTTTTGATACATCTACAAAAAGACGAAAAAGATGGTGGTAAATTAATATGGTCTGGGAACCCAGAAGATCTAGTTGCTCAGGCTGTTGCCAATCTTTAGGAGAAAAAAATGTTAGTTGAACTGGATATTAAAAATTTTGCAATTATTAAAGCATTGAAGGTTCGCTTTCAAGAAAATATGACTGTGCTAATAGGTGAAACTGGTGCGGGTAAATCAATTATTATCGATGCAGTTTCATTATTAATGGGAAGTCGCAGTCAAAAAGAAATGATCCGTAGCGGTGAAAAAAAAGCTGTTATTACCGGCTTGTTTGATATTGATCATGAATCTAAAAAAATTGCTGCAATTTGTGATAAGTACGGTATACCTGATGCAGATAAGCAATTAATCATTAGTCGGGAAATAGCTGCTAAGGGAAGAAATATTGTTCGAATAAATGGACAATTAACTACAATTAATGTATTGAAAGAATTAGGTAATTTTCTGGTTGATATTCATGGTCAAAATGATCAACAAATATTGATGGATCAAGATCGACAAATCGATCTGGTCGATAATTATGCTCCTATAGAATTTAAAGAGGAACTTAATCTTTATCAGGATAATTTTAAAAAATGGCAAAAATTAACTTCTCAAATTAATCATTTGCATAAAGATGCCCAGGAATTAGCTCAAAAGCAAGATATATTATCTTTTCAGAATGATGAATTGTCTAAAGCAGATCTGCAAGATCCTCATGAAGATGATCAGCTAGAAGAAGAATATAACGAACTAAATAATTATCAAAAAATTGTCGATACAGCCAACTATTTAATGCAATTATATGACGATGAAGACCATGGCATTGAAACTTTATTGGGTAATGCCCAAAGTGCAGCAAATGAGTTAACAGAATATGGTGCTAAATTCAAAGATATTGCTAAAACTATAGATGATGGAGTTTTTGCATTAAGTGACGCCCGAAGCGAATTATCAAATGTACTCGATGAAATGGACTTCGATGAGGAAAGATTTCAGTACGTTTCAAACAGGTTAGATTTACTTAATTCATTAAAGAAAAAATATGGTCCTTCTTTAGAAGATGTTTTCACATTTTATGCCAAAATTCAAAAAGAACTGAGTCAGTATGAGACAGGTGGACTTGATGAAGAAAAGTTGCAAAAGCAGCTTAAAGTTCTGGAAGATAAACTGAAGACTGAAGCACAAAATCTCCATGAGACAAGAAAAAAAGTAGCTGCAACACTTGAAAGTAAAATCAAGCAGGAACTATCAGATTTATACATGGCAAAAGCCCGTTTTAGTATTGATTTTTCGACTACGAAAACTTTTAGTAATAAAGGCACTGATAATATTGTCTTCTTAATAGCACCAAATCCCGGCGAAGAACTAATGCC
Source organism: Lactobacillus sp. ESL0261 (assembly GCF_003693025.1). Lineage (NCBI taxonomy): Bacteria > Bacillati > Bacillota > Bacilli > Lactobacillales > Lactobacillaceae > Lactobacillus > Lactobacillus sp. ESL0261. Next base: position 19,510 of record NZ_REHN01000009.1, on the reverse strand, counting down.
TCTGGTCAAGATCGTATCTGGTGGTGAACAGTCACGGCTGATACTGGCATTGAAAGCAATTTTTAGCAAAGTTGAACCTGTAGGAACAATGATTTTTGATGAAATTGATACTGGCGTTTCCGGTCGCGTTTCTGCAGCAATAGGTCAAAAATTACATTCAATTGGTGAAAATAAACAAGTAATCGCTATAACACACTCACCACAGGTTGCTGCAGCCAGTGATCAAAAATACCTAGTTGCCAAAAAAGTTGAAGATGGTGCTACATACACACAAATAGGTCCATTAACTCAAGAAGAAACTGTAACTGCAATTGCCGAAATGATGGCAGGTAGTGATGTAACACAAGCAGCTAAACAAAATGCCAAGGATCTAATGAAAAGTTTTAAAAGGAAGAAGAAATGATAATCGTTGAAAAAGTAAACTTAAATGAAAAAGAACAAAGGCAGGCGAATGAATTAACAGAAAGAGTCAAAAAAGCTGATAAAACATATTCAGATTTTTATTTGAGCAATCAATTTAATTATTTTCAAGATATGCCAACTTTTATTTTGGCTTATGATGGAAATAAGTTAGTTGGATTAACTATGCTATACGCAGATGAGGAACCTGAAGAAGAAGTGGAAGTCAACTTAGAAGTTGATCCTGAATTTCGCAAACAAGGAATTGCTACAAGAATGTTTGAGCATGCAAAAAAAATCATGGTGCAGTATGGTTATTACAAATGGGAGTTTGTGTCAGAAAAAGTTTTTTTAGAAAAAAATCCAGGCTTTTTGAAAAAAGTGGGTTTAAAGATTGTTCCGGAAGATTCTGATTATTACATGCGAACTGCAGAACCAGCACTAATTGAAAAGACTGACAAATTAAACCAAGTTTTAGTAGTTAAGCCTTTAACAATGAACTATGTTGATCATGTTGCTGCAGCACACAGTAATGCTTTTGGAGAAGCTATTGCCACATCTACTAAATACATTAAAAATTCTCTGTTGGATAAAGATACCAAAAGCTTTATCTTATTAAAAAGGAATGAAGTTGTCGGCTATTGCGCTGTGGATCAAGGTGAAAATGAGGACTATTTCTTCGGATTGTTTATTGACAAGCCATTTCGCGGACAAGGCTTTGGTACTTTTTTTATCAAAAAGATGATGGCAATTTTGCAGGAAGAAGGTAGCAAAGTTTTTGCTTTGAATGCTGATGTATCAAATAGAGCAGCTATCAATGTTTATTTGAATGCTGGATTCAAGATCCTGAGTGAAACTATTTATTTAAAAAACCAAGAATCAAATTGATTCTTGGTTATGATTTTTTATGAGACTAATTATGCAAAATCGACTCTAAAAATAGTATCAATATCAACTATTTTAATTAGTTTTTTATTTGCTAAACGCAAAATAAAACGACCTGCAGAAATACGTTTTATGATTTGTCCGATTTCACTCGTTCCATCCTGATAACTTATCAATACATAGGAGCGGTGAAGTAGGGCACTATTAAGATCAGTTAATATTTCATAGTAATATTGGCTGTAAATACTTAATTTATCTTCATCATAATCGAAGAAATAGTGATAAATTTTCTTAAGCGAGTTTTTCATCAAACCACCCCTTTAGAGCTAACCGAACATTTGTTTGACAAATAATATTATAAGAACATTTGTTCCAAAAAACAAGTATTTAATCAAAATTTTTTAGGAGAATTTTGATTTATTAAAAAGACATAACTTGAAAATATTTTCATTTTAGTGCAAACTAAATACAATAGCTTTTATTAAGGGAGTATGGCATGACAGAAAAAGGTTTGTTACTTGTCCTTTCTGGTCCCTCGGGAGTTGGTAAGGGAACCGTTAAAAGTGCAATAGTGAAAAATAAAGTTTTTCCGTTTGAATATTCAGTATCAATGACTACAAGAAAGCCCAGGCCAGGCGAAGTAAACGGCAAGGATTATTATTTTGTTAGTCAAGAGCGATTTAAGCAGGCGATCAATCAAAATGAACTTTTGGAGTATAATCAATATGTAAATAATTTTTATGGCACTCCTATGGCTCCTGTTGAAAAGATGCTGGAAGCAGGTAAAGACGTCTTGCTGGAAATTGATGTCAATGGTGCTAAGAAAGTTAGAAAACAAATGCCTGATGGCGTCTTTATATTTTTAACGCCACCTGATTTACATACTTTGCATACCAGGCTGGAAAATCGGGGTACTGAATCCGAGGATGTAATTATGGGTCGAATAAAACAGGCTCGTCAAGAAATTCTGGTCATGCAGGATTATGATTATGCGGTGGTTAATGATACTGTAGCAAATGCAGTTGATCATATAAAAGCGATTGTTGAAGCTGAACATGTGAGTGTTAAACGTGTCATTAATACTTATCGCAAAATGGTTAAGGAGGATTAAATTGAGAGTTACATATCCATCTATTGATAAATTGTTGGCTCAGGTTGATTCTAGATATTCTTTGTCGGTTCTTGCAGCGAAAAGAGCACATGAACTTGAAGACGGTGAACCTGAAGCTTTAAAAAGTTATAAATCACAAAAACCAGTGGGCAAAGCTTTAGAAGAAATTGAAGCTGGCAAAGTTACCGTTGATCCCAAGCATCGTGAGGTTAATCAGTAATTAATAAAGTTTTATGGCCTCCATCCTTAGACAGATGGAGGTCTTTTTTTAAAGGTGATTAAATGATTGCACAGGTTATTGTTGATGTTGCAGCCAAGCAAACGGATCGCATTTTTGAATATCATATTCCTGATGAATTGGGTGAAGTAGAAATTGGTTCTAGAGTTTTTGTGCCTTTTGGCCCACGCAAGTTACAAGGTTTCGTTGTTGGCTTAAGTAACCAAAGTCAATATCAGGGTAAATTAAAAGACTTGCTTTTGGTAGTTGATGAAATGCCGCCTCTGACTTCAGAATTAATTAAATTATCAAAAAATTTGGCTGATCATGTTTATTCTTATCGAATCACTATTCTGAAAACTATGCTTCCTAGAGTCATGCGTGCTAATTATCGTAAAATTTTGGTACCAGAATCTTCTTCAGCTAAAAAAATGAACATTTTCCAAGGTGAACCGTTAGATTTAAATAAAATTACGGATAATAAACAAATTACGGAAATTCGCAAATTATTACGGACAAATGTTGCCAAAATTGAGTATGTTGTTGAAAATAGGGCTCGGATCAAAACTGAAAACGAATATTCATTATCGGATACTAAAAAAGGCTATATAAATATTTATGAATCTTTGAGAAAAAATGCTGTTAAACAAAAGCAGCTCATAATGTATATAATTGAAAACTACGATAAATTTCCCCAAATGCAGAAAGAAATTGAAAACAATGCACATGTTAATACTGTTTCATTAACAAATGCTGTTAAAAGTGGCTGGCTCAAAAAAAGGCAGTCAGAAATTTATCGTAATCCACTGACAATATATGATAAAGAGAAAAAAGCAGATAAAAAAATCAAACTTAACCCTGAACAAAAGAAAGCTCTAGCTGAAATAGAGCCAGCAATCATTGCAAAAAAGCCACGTACTTTTTTATTAGAAGGTGTTACTGGCAGTGGTAAGACAGAAGTTTACTTAAATGCTATAAGTACTACCTTAAAAGCTGGGAAAAATGCTTTAATGATGGTTCCAGAAATATCCTTAACTCCGCAAATGGTAGGTCAAGTAAAAAATCGTTTTGGCCAGCAAGTAGCTGTTTTACATAGTGGGCTTTCTGAAGGGGAAATGTATGACGAATGGCGTCGCATACGCCGAAGCGAAGTTCGTGTTGTTGTTGGCGCACGAAGCGCAGTTTTCGCACCTTTAAAAAATATTGGTTTAATAGTAATCGATGAAGAGCATGAAAGTTCTTATAAACAAGAAGATAATCCACGTTATCATGCCAGAGATGTCGCAATTTGGCGCAGCAACTATAATTCTTGCCCGCTTTTGTTGGGCAGTGCAACACCTTCACTAGGGAGCAGAGCCAGAGCACAAAAAGGTGTATATCAGCTGTTACAACTACCACATCGTGCTAACCAGCAAAGTTTGCCAGAAGTTAATTTAATTGATTTAAAAAAAGCTCATTTTAGTGGCGGACAATTTGACCTTTCCGTTCAACTCGTTGAGGCGATAAAGAAAAGAATTGCCAAAAAAGAACAAGTTATTTTAATGCTAAATAGGAGAGGCTTTGCCAACTTTATGTTATGTCGTAATTGCGGTTACGTTATGAAATGTCCAAATTGCGACCTATCTTTGACAATGCATAAAGATACAAATAAAATGCAGTGTCATTATTGTGGCTATTCTACTGCGATTCCTGAAAAATGTCCTAATTGTCAAAGCACAAAAATCCGCTTCTTGGGTACCGGCACACAAAAAATTATGACAGAGCTTGAAAAAATAATACCAGGCTGCCGTATTTTGCGAATGGATGTTGATACTACACGAAGAAAAGGATCATTTAAAAGGATCTTAGATGCTTTTGGCAATCGTGAAGCAGATATCCTGCTAGGTACGCAAATGATTGCCAAAGGACTGGACTTTCCCAACGTGACTTTAGTAGGTGTTGTTAATGCTGACACGGGGTTATGGTTACCAGATTACAACGCCTCTGAAAGAACGTTTGAGTTGTTAACACAAGTTGCAGGGCGGGCTGGACGGGCCCAAAAGAAAGGTAAGGTAATTATTCAAACTTTTAATCCTGATCATTATGCCATTAAGTTAGCTGAAACTCAGGATTATGAACAGTTTTATCAATATGAGATGCATGTTCGTCATGCCGGTAATTATCCGCCTTATTTTTATACAGTATTAATTTCTGTTGCGGCAAAAAAAGAACAAAATGCTGCGAGAGAGGCTTTTAAAATAAAAAAATGGTTACAGCCAAAATTACACCAGTCAACAATAATCTTAGGTCCAACTCCTAGTGCAATTTCTCGTTTAAAAAATCAATATTATTATCAAATACTGGTAAAATATAAAAAAGAAGATAATTTAAATAAGTTACTACACCAAATTCAAGACTCAGCGCAAAAGGTTAAAAAATATGGTTTGTCTGTTTATATTGACAATGAACCAGAGCGCATAATGTAAAGGGGAAATGATTAATGACATCAATAATTTTTTTAGGAACACCTAAATTTGCTGTACCAATTTTAGAGGCTCTTTCAGAGAATGATTATGAAATAAAAGCCGTGGTTACTCAACCTGATAAAAAAGTTGGACGAAAACAAAAAGTCACTGAAACGCCGGTAAAACTATTAGCTAAAAAATTGAATTTACCTGTTTTTCAGCCTGAGCATTTGGGAAAATCTGCTGAATTGACTGATTTGATAAAAATGCATGCTGATTTAATTATTACTGCTGCTTATGGTCAGTTTTTACCAAGTAAGTTTTTGCAATCAGCAAAAATTGCTGCTGTTAACGTTCATGGTTCTCTATTACCAAAATATCGTGGCGGTGCTCCTATTCAATATGCTCTTATTAACGGTGATAAACAAACCGGAGTAACCATTATGGAAATGGTTAAGCAAATGGATGCAGGTGACATTTACTCTCAAAAAACAATAGATATTCAAAAAGAGGATAATGCGGGAACCTTATTTGAAAAACTATCTCTTTTAGGTCGTGACTTGTTACTCCAAACTTTGCCGCAAATTATTGCTGATCCGAAAAAAAAGACAGCGCAAGATCAAAATAAAGTGGTTTTTTCACCAAATATCAGCAAAAAACAGGAACAAATAAAATTAAATATGACCGCGACTGAGGCTAATAATTTAATTCGAGGTCTTAATCCTGATCCAGGAGCTTATTTGCTCATTGATGGTAAAAGATTTAAAATATGGCAAGCTGAAGTTGCTGCCGACACGACTAGCTTTCCTGCTGGAGTTGTCGTTGAAAATAAAAAACGATTTGCAATTAGTTTTGCTAATCATACCGTTTTGAATTTACTTGAAGTTCAGCCTTCTGGAAAGAAAAAAATGGCAATTAAAAGTTTTTTGAACGGTCAGGGTAAAAACTTCAGTAAAGGTGATAAGATTGTCAGTTCATAAAAGTGCACGTTCGGTAGCACTTGCAACCTTGATTCGAGTATTTCGTGATGGCTCTTATTCAAATATCAGTTTTAACAATAGTTTGCAGGAAACGAAGCTGTCTCAGGCTGACCAAAATTTGGCGACACGAATCGTGTATGGCACTATTCAGGAAAAAATATATTTGGAATATCAGTTTCAAGGTTTATTAAAAACTGAACTTAAAGAAGATTATCTTTTGCCATTGCTACTAATGTCCGCCTATCAAATTTTATTTATGAACAGTATTCCAGATCGAGCCGTTCTAAACGAAGCTAATAATTTGGCTAAGGAATTTGGTAGAAAGCATTCGGCTGGATTTAAGATTGTTAATGGTATTTTGCGGTCTTTCTTGAGAAGAGGCAAGATTTTACCCGATGCTGAAGACAAAGTACTTTTTTTAAGTGTTAAAGAAAGTACTCCCCAGTGGCTTGTTCAGTACCTTATTAATAATTGGGGTGAAAACAAAGCGGCCTCGGTTTTGTCCAGTATTAATAAACCAGCTAAAAATACTGTTAGAATTTCAGGCTTGGCTGATTTCAATTTAGTTAAAGAAGAATTAACTAAATTAGGATTTTCTCCTGCTAAATCTCAAATTGCTGAAGATGAATTGGTTTTAACACATGGTGGAGTTTTTAAAACTTCTTTATTCAAAGAAGGGAAATTGACAATCCAGGACGAAGCTGCTAGTTTGGCAGTAAGTGCTTTCACTTTTACTGGCAATGAAGAAGTTCTTGATGCCTGTAGTGCACCAGGTGGAAAAACTGTTCAAATTGCTGAAAAGCTAAAACAAGGTCATGTTACTGCTCTTGATATTCACAAAAATAAATTGGGTTTGGTTAAGCAAAATGGTAAAAGAATGAATGTGGCATCAAGAATAAATGTTAAAACGATGGATGCCAGAAAAGCTGATCAAACATTTAAAAAAGGACAGTTTGACAAGATCTTGGTGGATGCTCCATGTTCTGGATTAGGTCTTATTAGAAGAAAACCGGAAATTCGCTATACTAAAACTTTACACGATTTAAGTAAATTACGAGAAATACAATTAGATATTTTAGACCATGTGAGTACCATGTTAAGTCGGGATGGCGAATTGGTTTATTCTACTTGTACTATTACACGAGAAGAAGATGAAGACGTTGTTAAGGCTTTTTTAAAAAGTCATACTCAGTTTGAATTACAACCTTTCACTGCGGGTAAGCTTAAAGCAACAAAAGGGATGTTGAAAATTTTACCTGATAGTTATGGCAGTGACGGTTTTTTTATTGCTAAGTTTAAAATGCGAGGTTAAAGTTTTGATTAGAACAGCATTTGCATCTAGTATTGGACGAATACGCAAAAGTAATCAGGATTCTGTCCAGGTTTTCAAAAACAAAAAGAACGCTTTGTTGGCCATTGTTTGCGATGGCATGGGTGGACACCAAGGCGGCGATGTAGCTTCAACTATGGCTGTAAGTCATTTGGGTCATAATTTTGGGGTTACTGATTTTTATGATTCTGACAGTGCACGTAAGTGGCTAAACGTCCAGCTCAGTAATGAAAATGAAACTATACTAAGAACTGCAGATCGCTTTCCAGATCTAAACGGTATGGGTACTACTATTGTACTGGCTGCTATTTTTAACAACGAAGCTTTAATTGCACATCTGGGGGATTCAAGAGCATATGGTTATTCTGATGGCAAATTCATCCAGTTAGTTGAAGATCATTCCCTTGTTAATGAGTTAGTAAAATTAGGACAAATTACGAAGCAACAGGCTAGAAATCATCCTCAAAAAAATATTATTACTCAATCACTGGGGGTTTCAAGTACAATTGATCCAGAGTTTAAACAGGTCACTTTAAATGATAACGATATTATTTTGCTTTGTACTGATGGGTTAACAAACTCATTAAGTGACCCACAGATTCAGCAAATTCTTGCGACAAAAGATTTATCATTAAAGAGTCGGTGCCAAAAATTGATTGATGAAGCTAACCGTTTAGGTGGTGAGGACAACATTACTGCTTGCTTAATTCTAAACGAAGGCGGTGACGGTAAATGATAAATAAGGGCTATTTGTTAGGCGATCGTTACCGTATAATCGATACTTTGGGTGAAGGTGGCATGGCAAATGTTTATCTTGCTGAAGACATAATTTTACAACGAAAAGTTGCGGTTAAAATTTTGCGTCTTGATTTGCAAAAAGAACCGCAAACTTTGGCTCGTTTTCAAAGAGAAGCTCTGGCAACAAGCGAATTGAGCCATCCTAATATAGTAATGGTTCTTGATGTTGGCACTGATCATGGACTGCCATACATGGTAATGGAATATGTCGATGGACCGGATTTAAAAGATTATATTAGAGCAAATTCTCCTTTGCAATTAGGAGATATTATCCGCATTATGGATCAAATACTGAGTGCAATGTCCTTGGCTCATAAACATAATGTTATTCACAGAGATCTAAAACCGCAAAATATTTTAATGGATAAGCATGGAAATATAAAAATTGCCGATTTTGGCATTGCTGTGGCTCTTAATCAGAATTCAGTTACCCAAACTAACTCAGCGATTGGTTCTGTCCATTACATGTCTCCTGAGCAAACGAGGGGAGGACTCGTCACCAAGCAGTCTGATATTTACTCTTTAGGCATAATTCTATATGAATTAATTACTGGTCATGTTCCATTTAACGGAGACTCAGCTGTTTCAATTGCTTTAAAGCACGCACAAGAGCCAATTCCCTCAATACGAAAACAAGACCCAAACATTCCCCAATCTTTGGAAAATGTTGTTTTAAGAGCTACCGCTAAAGATCCACGTGACAGATATGATTCAGCCAAAGAAATGAAAGATGATCTCGACAGTAGTTTAGAGCCAGGTAGAGCTAATGAACCGGTTTTTAAGCCAACTCATGGCAATAATGATGACGAAACCATTATTTTACCTAATTTTAAATCTGATCCAAATAGCAATAGATTAACTGAAGAAAGCAGAATACAAAATGATGAAACAGGCGATAAGTCCAAAGTAAATCATTCCAGTTTTACACAGGCTTTGCGTAAACATAAATGGTGGTGGCTTTTTGTTGGAATTGCTGCTGTTTTAATCGTTGGATTAATGTTTTTTGTTTTAAACAGCAACAATCATAAAGATGTACGTATTCCAGACGTCACCAATATGAGTGAAAAAAAAGCAAGAAACAAACTGGAGAACGTAGGCTTGAAAGTAGGTAAAATAAGACACAGAAGTTCTGACAGTATAGATCGTGGTAAAGTAATTGAAACTTCACCTACTGCAGGAGTAGAAATAAAACGAGGCAGATACATTGATCTTTATATATCAGATGGAGCAGGTATGGTAAGAGTACCTGATGTCACTGGAGACGAATATGAAATAGCAGTACACAAGCTAGAAAAATTGGGCTTTGAAATAATTCGCGAAAACCAATTTTCTTCTAACGTTCCACCTGATCATGTTATTTCTCAAAGTGTTGCAGCTGATGTGGAGGTAAAGCCAGACCAAACAACCATTACTTTAACTGTGTCAGAAGGAAAGAATCATCGTCCAAAAGATCATATGACTAAATTACCGGATCTAACTAATTATTCATTGAAGGAAGCACAAGAATTTGCACATAAGCATGGTTTAACTCTGCAAGTCAGTTCTGCGTATTCAAATAAAGTTAAAAAGGGTATGATTATTTCAATGAGTCCGGCAGTTGGTACCAGAGTACCAAGGGGAAGTACAATTTCAGTTAATGTTTCTGAAGGTGCAAAAAAAGAGCGTGATCTAACAGCTATAAAAAATTTCACAGTTAGTTATGAAGATAATGATGAAGATGATTCAGATGACAAGCGGGGGAATCATGTTCAAATTTATGTTTCAGATGATAAACATTCAATTGATAATATTTATCGGGATCTATACATTAAAAAAGATATGAATTTTTCAATCCCATTTGAGCTTAAGGATGGCCCTGGTCAGTTGAAAGTAGTGCGCGACGGGCAGACAATTTTGAATGAGAAGGTCAAAAATGATTAAAGAAGATCAGGGAATTGTTACGGGTCTGATTGCTGGCTTTTATGATGTTCAGACGAGCACTGATACAATAAGAACCCGTGCCAGAGGGGTTTTTCGTAAAAATAATCTAAAGCCTGCTGTTGGTGATCACGTTAAGATTCAAATTGATGATCAGGGCACAAGTTATTTGGTTGCCGTGTTGCCTCGCCAAAACCTGATTGGTCGTCCTGCTGTAGCCAATGTGACTCAAATTTTACTCGTAATGTCTGCTGTACAACCAGATTTTTCATTGCAATTGTTAGATCGCTTTCTGATTTATTTTTCTTGGAAAAACATTGCTGTAAGTATTTTTTTATCGAAAAGAGATTTAGTTAGTATATCCGACCTAGATAAAATTCAAAAAAATTTAAATTATTATCAAGAAGTAGGCTATAAGGTCTATTTTAGTAAAAAAGAAGTTGCCAGTAATTTGCCTAATGACATTGGTTCCCAGCAGATATGGACTTTAGCAGGTCAATCTGGTGCGGGCAAATCAACTTTAATTAACTCACTAAAAAGTGGCCTGCACCAAGAAACTGGGATTATTTCAAATTCCTTAAATCGTGGCAAGCACACAACAAGAACGGTAAATCTTTTCTCTTTAGGTAAGGGTTACCTTGCGGATACACCAGGGTTTTCAGCAATTGATTTAACTCCAATTAAAATAAATGAATTATGCAATTATTTTATTGAGTTTAGAAGAGCAAGTAAATTCTGTAAATTCCGTGGTTGCCAACATCTAAATGAACCCAAGTGCAGAGTAAAAGAACTAGTTGAAACAGGCGAAATAAAAAAAAGCCGCTATGATGATTACTTGTTATTGCGCAAAGAAATAGAAAATGGCAAATTACCAGAATATTTAAAGTAAGGAGAATACAGTGATAGCACCATCAATATTAAATATTAATAACTTAAATTTAGAAAAAGACATTCAAACAACTGTGAATGCAGGCATTAACCGATTTCACATTGATATCATGGATGGGCATTTCGTACCTAATTTATCTTTTGGGCCACAACTTGTTTCAGATTTCAAAAAAGCTTTTCCATCTATTGTGGCCGAGATTCACTTGATGAGTAACAATCCTGATGATTTGGTACCAGCTTTTACTAAGGCCGGTGCTCAAATAATGTTGCTTCATTATGAAGCAATGACTGAAGAGAAACTAAATTACTGGTTAGATTATTTAAATGAAAATCAAGTTAAAGCTGGTGTGGTTCTTAACCCTGATACTTCCGTATCTGTACTTTCCAAATTTATTTCTAAAATAGATCAAATTTTATTAATGACAGTTTTTCCTGGCTTTGGTGGACAAAAATTTATTCCAGATTCTCTTTCTAGAATTAAAGAAGCATCAAATTTAGTAAATGGAAAAGTTCCTATTGAAGTTGATGGAGGAATCAACGGACAAACTGCTAAAAAAGCTAAAGATGCAGGAGCAGAAATTTTTGTAGCTGGATCATACCTTTTTTGTCAAAATAGTGTTGAACAACAAATTGCTGAACTGAAAGGTATATTAGAATGAAAGCATGGGCGTTGCTAGGCGCTCCTAAACAGTTATGGCCTAATGATCTTAAAAAGCAGCTTTTAGCAGCCAAAAAAAACGGCGATTTAATAATCGGAGTTGATCGTGGGACTTATCTTTTAGAAGAAATGGGTATAAAGGCCGATTTAGCTGAAGGAGATTTTGATTCATTGCAAAAAAATGAATTAGCTGCAATTGAAAAAAATGTTAATGATATCAGGTATTCTCTTCCAGAAAAAGACTTGACGGATGCTGAAATGGTTATTAGATGTGCTTTTATAGATTATCATGCTTCTCATTTAAGCCTTTTTGGAGCAACTGGAGGGCGATTAGATCATTTTCTATCTAATTTATTTATGGTTCTTAAACCTGGATTTAACCAGTTTGCTGAAAGCATCGAACTTATTGACCAACAAAATTCAATCAGATTCTACAATAACGGACAACATTTGATAGAAAAATTACCAACTTATAAATATTTTGGAGTAATACCATTAACAGCTGTTCAAAATTTAAAAATTACGGGAGCTAAATATAATTTAACAGATTTTAGCGGGAATAATCCTGTCTCGTTTAGTTCGAATGAATTTTTACCTAATAAAGATCAATTTGAATTATCATTTAAAAAAGGAACTGTTGCAGTTATTCAATCTAGGGACATTGATCGCTTTCAAAATATCAAATAATAAAAACAGCAGATTCTGAAGCTAACCCCTAAAACTGGACGTTAGTTTTATATCATTTTACTTAAGGCTTGATTCCGATATTGAATCGGAGTTAAGCCTTTTAGTTTGTGCCGAATTCTATCTTCATTGTAATAACTTATCCATTCTTTCATCGCCTTAACCAATTGTTTCTTAGTATCAAAGTGATGTGTAAAATAATTCATTTCAACTTTCATAATGTGAAAGAAACTTTCCATAGCTGCATTGTCATGACATGTAGCTCTTCGTGACATGCTTTGAAATACTTTATGTTTTCGTAAAGCATGTCGATATGGATTAGATTGATATTGGATTCCTTGATCACTATGGATTGTCATTCGATAATTTAATAGCTTTGGTCTTGCAGTAAACACTCCCTCTAATCCTTCTAGAACATATCTTGTTAATGGACGATCGGTGATCGTATAACTAATAATTTCACCGCTGAATAAGTCCTTAAATGGCGATAAATATACACGATCACGGATAGTCATGTTCCCATATCTAAATTCACTAATATCAGTTACGACCTTTTGATATGGTCTATCAGTCTTAAACTTTTGATGGAACCGATTCTTAGCTTTCTTATTTTGTGGACCCTTTGAAGAATCATATTTACCGGCTCTCAGATTATATTTATTAGCTCCTAAATTGTTCTCACGCATTAAGCGTTGGACACGTTTATGATTAATCATTAGGTGATAAGTCATCATCATAATTTTCGATACTTTGAATAGCAGAAAACAGCTTATTTCTTAAATTAATAGCATAGGACAATAAAAACAATTCAATTTTAAAATAAGGATAGTTACTAAGATGACGAAAGAAGGGAAAGAAGACAAGCAAAAAGGCTTATTGCATTATTTGATGATTTATTTATGTAGCAGCTACGCCAATATTGTGCACCTCAAAGCTCGACGGCTGCCTAACCAACCAGATCAAGTACTGTGCCACAAGCAAAGCAATTTTATCTTTCTAGTGATGATGCACCTTGGATTAGAGAAAGGGTTAAATATTACCTAATTGTAAGCTTGTTTTAAATTGCTTTCACTTATTGAAATATTGTCGTAAGGCTGCTGTTAATACTAAAATAGCCGCCACTTATTGTTTATATCACTTGGGGCTTTAAACAGTCAACGCGACAAAGTAGAATTATATTTTAAAACGCGTTATAGTGATCGAGCTTTAACATTACCCAAATCGAGATGTTAAAGAAGGTCAAAACTTATATCTTAGGCAACTGGCAAGCTATTTTAAATACGCAGACTACTACTTATCAGCGGTGAAGGTCATATAAGTGGTAATATAACTAAGTATTTGCTTGAAAAGTAAATAAAAATTATTAAAGAGTAGCAAATTAAGCGTGAAGATCAGCACTTTAAGGTAAAAAATGTAGTATTATGAGCATTTTCAAGCAAACTTTGACGAAGCAGTTAAGACACATTACTGGCATCAAAGAATTATTAATGGCGGTAAAATATTAGAACTATCTGAGCAAATAATTTAAAAAGTGAAACCTGCAACTAGCAGCAGGTAAGGGCTAAAAGTTTATTACACACAAAAAGTTGACGCTAACAATTAACATTAACTGTTATTAATATAAATAATAAAAATGTTATAATCATTGTGTTAAATAAAATTTATTTAGAAGGGATTTAACTATGGAAAAAGAATTCAGTAAGTTGCTCAATATAATTTCTGAGATATCTGGAGAAAATAAAGAAACAATAAAAAAGAGTGATAAGTTAATTGTTGATATGGATTTTGACTCATTAATGATGATTGATTTAATTCAGACAATTGAGTTTGAATATGGATTATCTGAAAAATCCATTGATTATAAAGAACTTAGTGAGGAAATTACCGTAGGCGAGGTTTGGAGTATAATTCAGAAAGAATTAGGTATTAATGTATCAAAATATGAAAAAAACGTATCAAGTATAAATTCATTTCCTGAAATAATTAAATTTGACGAAATACAAAAGAAGTATGGAGATAAGGTGCCATATTTTATTAGGATGAAGGAGTGCCTACTAATTATATAAATGAAGGAGGCAAAACATATATAAATTATTCTACATATAACTACTTGGGATTAAATGGTGATAGTAATGTAAAAGAAGCTGCTAAAGTTGCTATAGACAAGTATGGAACATCTGTGTCTGGTAGTAGGCTATTAGGAGGAGAGCTAAAAATTCATGAAGATTTAGAACATGCGATTGCACAATTTTTAGGTACGGAAGATTCCATTGTACAAGTAGGTGGACATAGTACAAATGTAAACATGATTGGTAATATTGTTAATGAAAAAGATTTGATTGTTCATGATGAACTTGCTCATAATAGTATAGTTGAAGGAGCGAAGCTTTCGCATGCAATGAGACGCTCATTTAAGCACAATGATATGGTATCTTTAGAAAAAGTATTAAAGAGATTAAGAGATAATTATAGGCGTACCTTGTTAATTGTTGAGGGTGCTTATTCCATGGATGGTGACATTTGTAATCTGCCTAAATTACTTGAATTAAAAGAGAAATATGGTTGTATTTTAATGATAGATGAAGCTCATTCATTTGGAACAGTTGGAAAAAGAGGAGCTGGCATCTGTGATTATTTTGATATTGATCCGAAAAATATTGATATTTTAATGGGAACTTTAAGTAAAACTTGTGCTAGCTGTGGAAGCTATATAGCTGGTAGCAAAACTCTTATAAATTATTTAAAGTATAATTCACCTGGCTTTGTTTTTAGCGCAGGTATTACGCCAGCTAATACTGCAAGTGCTTTAGCTGCTATTAATATATTTAAAAGCGATCAAAGTAGATTGAAATCGCTTAAGCGAAATTCAAAAATTTTATTAAATGAAATTAAAAATTTAGGTTATGATACAGGAAATAGTAAGGACACACCTATAATACCAATAATTTTAGGAGAATCTGAAAAAGCTATGAAGCTTTCAAAATTTCTTCGATTTAATGGTATAAATGCTTTACCAATAATCTATCCAGCAGTAAAAGAAAGTGAGGCAAGAATTAGATTTTTTGTCTCTAGTATGCATACTGATAAAAATATAAAAGATACTTTACATATTCTCCGAGAATTTAAGGCAAAAGAGGCTATGTAATGAAAACTACCATAATATACGCACATCCTTATATAAGAAGCTTTAACCATGCAATACTTAATAAGGTTACAGAAGCATTGATAAATAATAAAGAAGATTATGAAGTTATAGATTTGTATAATGATAAATTTGATCCAACATATTCCACTGAAGAACTATCTTTATTTAGTGTTGGAAAGACAATTGATCCTTTAGTTAGTAAGTATCAGAAGATCATCAAAAGTACAGATAAAGTTATATTTATTTTCCCAGTATGGTGGAATGATACTCCAGCCATTATAAAGGGGTTTATTGATAAAATAATGAAAAAGGACTTTGCTTACAATGTAGGCAGTACGGGAGTAATAGGAAACCTTAAAAATATAAAAAAGACTTTGATTCTTACGACTTCGACTTCTCCGACATTTTATTTGAAAATGTTTTGTGGCAATGCTATTAAAGGAGTTTTTATTAACAGTACACTTAAACAGCTTAATTTCCAAAAGCGAGTATGGAAAAATTTTGGAAGTATTGATCATAGTAGTATAAGTAGAAGAAATAAATATTTAGAAAAGATAGCTAATTATGTGATTGAATGGGTTGGTGAAAACTAATTGAATCGAGTAGTTGTAACTGGTTTAGGAACAATTAATCCCTTAGGTAATAATGTTATTTCAACTTGGGAAGCAGCTCAAAAAGGTAATAATAATTTTGAATACTATGAAAAATTAAATGTTACTATTAGTCGAGTAAGAGCAGAACTGTCTGATTTTTTGTCAAAAAGAGAACAAAGATATCAGGATCGTGTTTCACAATTAGCAATGGTTTCGACTATGGAAGCTGTTAATGATAGTGCACTTTTACAAAAAGATTTAGATAGAGCAATTATAGGAGTTGGAACTTCAATTGGTGGGGTTAACACCACAGTTGAAGAAACCAAGAAAGCCACTCAAAAGTCTATTAAAGCAATAGGTATTAGGACTATAATTAAAATGTTACCTAATATGATAGCGTCAAATCTATCAATTAAATTGGGAATTCATGGAAGTATTACAACATATAGTGCAGCATGTGCTTCCGGTAGTGTGAGTATAGGGGAAACATTTAGAAAACTACAAAATGGTGATGCCGATGTTGGTATTGTTATAGGAGCAGAATCTTGCTTAAATGATGAAGCAATAGAAGCATTTAAAAAATTAGGCGTGTTATCAGATAATCAAGATTTAGATAAAGCTTCTGTGCCGTTTATGAACAATAGGTCAGGCTTTGTTATGTCTGAAGGTGCTTCTACTATTATTTTGGAAAATATGGGTCATGCTTTAAAAAGGAATGCTAGAATTTATGGAGAAATATTAGGCTATGGCAATTATTCAGATGGGCTATCTTTAGTTGCACCAAGTAGTGAGGGTATGATATTAGCGATGAAACAAGCAATTTTAGATGCTAAAATTGATGCACAACAGGTAGCATATATAAATGCTCATGGAACTTCTACGATAGCTAATGATAGAGAAGAAGCTAATGCAATTTCATCTATTTTTTCTAGTAATAAAACTAAAGTTTCTTCTACAAAGGCAATTTTTGGTCATATGCTTGGAGGTTCTGGTACATTAGAAGCTTTACTATGTATGAAAATGTTAGAAAAAGGCATATGCATACAGCAATTTGGAATTAATAATACAAATTTAGATAATACATCAGAAAATTTTTCTAATATGCTATTAAGAAGTAATAGTAGTTTAAAAAATTATGTAATGTCTAATTCTTTTGCTTTCGGTGGTACTAATGCTGTTTTAATTTTTGGTAAGGTGAACTAAAATTTTAAAATATTAGATTTACATAGATGTAAAATTAAAAGCTAAAGGTGGGTTTTCTTATCTTTCGTGATATATTAGCATTTTATAAGAAAATATACGTAACTAAGCCTTTTCTAAAATTAAGAGTTAGTTGTCAAACATCTTAAAGTAGATAGTAGGTAAAAGTATGATGATATTTTTATTTACTTTTTCTTTTATAATTAAAGTTGAGATCGACAACAGAATTGAATTTTTGACGCTTTGTCAAATTTGTTGATAAAGATAAATAGTAAATTAGATTCGAGTCTGGGAAAAAACTAGCTTATTAGACAAAAAAATATAGACCAAGAATTTCTCTTTAGAAATACTTGATCTATTTTTTTCTTGCCTCGCAAGTGTGTTCTTCGCATACCAAATACACTCTTCATATGCCCAAAGACTGGCTCGACATCTATTTTTTACACCCATAGATACGTTTACCTTCGTCACTTTGAAGAGTTTGTTTGGCTTTTTCTTTTAAATATTGCCAGTTGGGGTTATATTGCACCTGTCTTTGGATCCCGCTCTTAGTTTTAGCTAGCTTAATCAGTTCTGTTAACTGAAACTCATCTGCTTCATAGATTTTTTAAAATCAGATATTAAAAAAATTAATCTGAACTCTAAAATTAGGACAGATTATTAAACTTTAACTTAGGACTAGTTCCCGATATTTTATCGGGGCTAGTCCTTTTAATTTTATTTTGATTCTTTCATTATTGTAATAATCGATATATTCTCTGATCGCCTGTTCTAATTCAGTTAGATTCTTAAAATTTTTTTCAAACCCATAAAACATTTCTCTCTTTAAAATGCCAAAGAAGCCTTCCATTAACCCATCATCTAAGGAATTCCCCTTACGTGACATTGATTGCTCAACACCATGATTCTTAAGCCATGCCTGAAATGATGCGTGCTGATACTGCCAGCCTTGATCGGTATGAAAGACTAAGCCATTTAATGCTGGATGTTTCTGCCAAGCTAACTTTAACATGTCCATTGTTTGCTTTAAATTAGGACTGCGGGAAATCGTGTAAGAAATAATTTCCTGCGTGCAGCCATCAATAATTGGCGACAAGTATGTTTTTTGACCGTTAAGCTTAAATTCAGTCACATCAGAATACCATTTACGATCAGGTAAAATAGAGAAGAAGTTACGTCTAATTAAATCAGGCTTAATTGGACCTTGACTGCCGCGATAGCTGTTGTACTTCCGCCAGCCCTTGATTCTAATACCATATAATTTCATTTTAGTCATTAATCTTTGGATCTTTTTATGATTAACTTTAATACCTAAATTTTGAATTGTTTGAGCAACACGGCGATAGCCATAATGATGTTTGTTATCTTCATATATTTTGCGTATTAAGGTCATTAACGGTTGATTTTTTGCATCTTTATCTTTCTTATTAATGGTGTAGTAATAATTACTGCGTGACATGTGCGGCAGATCAGGATTGGCGTTAATAGTTTCAAGAATAAAAGTTACACTGACTTTAAGTTCACGTCTTAGCTGGGTAACTGCCGCAGCTATTTCTTCGGCTTTTGGTTCTTGTTCCTTTGGTTGACTAAGACGTGCAATTTTTTTACAAATTCGTTCTCGATAGTAAGTTTTAAGTTCGCTTGGCGTAAGGCTTGGTTTTCTTGCTTTAAGCGGTGATTTTCCTGCTTGATCAGCTTGTTTTTGGCTTTCATGACGAGGGCGTCCTTTCGGTTTAATAATGACATTATACCCGTTTTCTTTGTAAGAGCGCACCCAATTAAACAGTATACCTGGACTCTTAAGTCCTAAGTCCAGCGCAACACTGTACAAAGACTCATGATTAACTATGACACGTCTAATAGCCTGTTCTTTAAATTCTGCAGAATAAGTAATGTAGGATTTATTGAGGATACTAAAACCATGGCGATCGATTAAAGCAACTAAGTAGTTAAGTACACTAATATTTACATCATATCTGCGACTTAATTCTCCAGAACCAACCTGATAGTTTTTCCATAGATTATAGATATCAATTTTGTCTTGCTTAGATAATTTAGACATAATAAAAACCTCAAAATTAATTTGTCTTAATTTGAAGTGCTCCATAATAGTTAGACATTAATCTGACTATTAGGAGCACTTTTTTCATGACTAAATATTCAACTACTTTGAAAATGGAAATTTGCAGTAAATACTTATCCCACCAAACCTCTTTAGCTAAACTAGAACGCGAATACGGCATTGATCATACCGAGATTAG
>NZ_REHN01000008.1:0-95573 GCF_003693025.1 Lactobacillus sp. ESL0261 | reverse complement strand
CTAATCTCGGTATGATCAATGCCGTATTCGCGTTCTAGTTTAGCTAAAGAGGTTTGGTGGGATAAGTATTTACTGCAAATTTCCATTTTCAAAGTAGTTGAATATTTAGTCATGAAAAAAGTGCTCCTAATAGTCAGATTAATGTCTAACTATTATGGAGCACTTCAATTCCGGGGGTTAACTTCATTCACTGCTGTTTTTTTATATCTCTTGGAACAAGTTGTTATAAGTTAATAAATATTTTTGGTATATCTCCTCAATTATCTTGCTGCTATGATTTCCACTAATAGTGGCAAGCTCCAAAACAAATTATATAATTAAAAAAATTGAAAGATTGGTATGATTTGTATCCTTTTTGATGAGTAAAAAAAGATTTACATTGGTGGAGATACTGCCTTTGTTATGCTTGATAAAACTTAAAATTAACAAATTTTATATAAGTAAATTGTTGCAATGAGAAGTGTATCGGCAACATCATCTTTTATTAATAGCAGAATATATAAAAAATTGAAATGAAAGATTTGCCAATGAGGTTAGCTAAAAACAATACCTTCAAGTAAAACTACAGACTATAACTTGTCTTTTTTTGACTTGAAAATTAATTGAAAGAGCAATAAGAATATCTCTATTTAAACATAAACTTTTAAACAGATTTTGGGAAATAAAAAAGCAGAAGAAAACTTCTGCTTTAAAAACTTTTTTATTTTACGCTAGGCACGGGTAACTTTACCAGATTTTAATGTCTTAGTTGAAACCCATACACGCTTTGGCTTGCCATCGACAAGAATACGAACTTTTTGAAGGTTTGGCTTCCACGCACGACGTGATGAATTCAGTGCGTGTGAACGTGTATTACCAAAAGTGGTCTTTTTGCCAGTGATATAATCTTTTGCCATTTGCTAAACCTCCTTTATTGTGTTTTCATACTAAATTAAGATAGCATAAGTTTAAGAACATTGCAACTGCAAAAGTATTTTTTAAGAAGGGATTTTTGCATTTAAACTTGATTACTATGATAAAATAGATTCATAATATGAGAACAATGATACGGAGGTAAACATGGCTGTAAAAATCAAAACAAAAAACGGTTTGATTGATATTTCAAATGGAGTGATTGCAACTGTTGTTGGTAGCGCAGCTACATCTAACTACGGTGTTGTCGGCATGGCTTCAAAAAATGCTATCCGTGATGGCTTCGATGGAATATTGAATCGAGCAAATTATAAGCGCGGTGTTGTTGTTAAGTCTGAGGATAATAAGATTACGGTTGATGTTTATATAATAGTCGGCTATGGTTTAAAAATATCTGAGGTAAGTCGCAACGTACAAGATAGTGTTAAATTCAATTTGAAAAATCAACTTGGAATTGAAACTAAAGCTGTTAATGTCATCGTTCAAAGTGTTAAAGTGCTTGATGAATAACTCAAGCGGAGGGTAGAAATATTGGTTTTAAAGGAAATAGACAGTAAAAAATTTAGAGATATGGTTCGCGTCGCTACGCATAGACTTGGTCGCAACGCAGAGTTTATTAACTCTTTGAACGTTTTCCCTGTTCCTGATGGAGACACTGGAACAAATATGAATTTAACTATTGAAAGTGGCGCTAAAGCTGTTGCCCAAAATACTAGTAATAGTGTGGGTGATTTGACAGAAAGCCTTGCTAAAGGGATGTTGATGGGTGCTCGTGGTAATAGTGGGGTAATCTCTTCTCAGCTCTTTAGAGGAGTTTATAAGGCAACTCAAGGCATGAAAACTCTTAATGCACAAGAGTTGGCCAATGCTTTTTCAAATGGGGTTGCAACAGCTTATAAAGCCGTAATGAAGCCAGTTGAAGGAACTATTTTGACTGTTGCTCGGATTGGTGCACAAGAAGGTGCCAATAAGGCCAATGAAACCGATGATGTTGAAGAAGTTATGAAGGCGATTGTTGAAGGTGCTAAAAAAGCGTTAAAGACAACTCCTGACTTATTACCTGTTTTAAAGCAAGTTGGTGTAGTTGATTCAGGAGGCCAAGGCTTACTCTTCATATATGAGGGCTTTTTAGAAGGCCTTTTAGGTGAAGAATTTGCTGACCGGTACCAACCTGATGAAGGTGAAATGGATGAAATGATAAATGCCATGCATCATCAATCTGTACAATCACAACTTTCTACTCAGGATATTGCTAATGGCTACTGTACCGAAATCATGGTTGATTTAACTGCTGATGTTCCTAATAAGAAAACTTTTAATTTAGATGAATTTAGGGAGCATTTATCTCAGTTAGGTGATTCACTTTTGGCAGTTTCAGATGAAGAAGTGGCAAAAGTTCATGTTCATACTGAACACCCTGGAGCTATTTTTGCGTACGGCAGCCAATTTGGTCAATTGGGAAAAATTAAAATTGACAATATGCGGATTCAACACGAAACAATAGTAAATAACAGTGAAGAAAATCAGGAGAATGTTGATTTTGCCGTAATAGCTGTTGCTTCTGGTAACGGAATTCGCAAACTTTTTGAAAGTGAAGGTGTTAACCGCATTATTTCTGGCGGTCAAACTATGAATCCTTCAACGCAGGATATTATTGACTCAATCAAAAAATCAGGTGCTAAAAAAGCAATTGTGATGCCGAATAATGGCAACATTATTATGGCAGCGAAGCAAGCAGCTGAGGTGAGCGACATCCCAGTCGGCATTGTCCCTACTAAAACCATTTCACAAGGCTTGACAGCCATGCTTTCATTTGATCCGGACGATTCTCTTGATGACAATGTTGCAAACATGACTGACGCTCTTGATACTGTTGTTTCTGGGGAAGTTACCAAAGCAAATCGTGATACCAAAATTAATGAGATTGAGATCCATCAAGACGATTATTTAGGAATTATTGATGGAGAAATTAAAGTGGCTAAAACTGATATAATCACTGCAGCTTCTTCAATGATTGAAAAAATGTTGGATGAAGATTCTGAAATCGTTACTGTAATGTTTGGAAGAGATTCTAACAAGAAAGAAGCTCAAAAACTGATAGATGCTGTTAAAGAGAAGCATGATGATCTTGAATTTGAACTTCATGATGGTGGACAACCTGTATATAATTTTCTGATTTCTGTTGAATAATTATGTACGCAAAGGAATTATTTGCACCTGTTACTGATTTAAAAGGAGTTGGAACCAAAACTGCTGCAGCACTTGGAAGCTTAGAAATATATAGCATTTATGATTTGTTATATTATTTTCCATTTCGCTATGATGAACTTCAAACGATTCCACTTGACCAGATCATGGATGGTCAAAAGGTAATGCTAAAGGGAGTTGTGGCCACTGAAGCCTTTGTAAGCAGATTTGGCTACAAAAAGAGCAGACTTAGTTTTAAATTGAGAATTGACCATGATGTAGTCATGGTCAATTTTTTTAATCAACCTTGGTTGAAAGAAAAAATTGAGGTGGGTAAAGAAGTTGCAGTTTATGGCAAATACAATATCTCAAGACAAAGTTTAGCGGGTTTTAAATTCATTGCAGCCAAAGAAAATGATAGTGGCATGGCTCCAATTTACTCCGTTAACCGGCATTTAAGGCAAAAAAAATTAATTGATTTCATTAATATTGCTTTAGATGAATATTTGCCGGCTGTTGATGACGTTGTTCCAGTGGATATTCGACGAAAATATCGTTTGCTTCCTGAAAAAAATATTGTACAAAAAATGCATCACCCGCAAAATTTTAATGAGTCCCAGATTGCAAAAAGAAGTGCTATTTTTAGAGAATTCTTTATTTTTCAAACTGAACTAGCTCAGTTAACTGAAGTCAATCCACAAAACAAAGGGATTCCCAAGAAATATGACCTGAAGGAAGTTGCTAAATTGACTAAATCTTTGCCGTTTGAATTATCCACGGATCAAAAGCAGGTTATCAACGAAATTTTTGCAGACCTGTTTTCATCCAGACAAATGCAGCGTCTTTTACAAGGCGATGTGGGTTCAGGAAAGACTATTGTTGCAGTATATGCAATTTTTGCGGCTGTAACTGCTGGCTTTCAAGCTGCACTGATGGTTCCTACAGAGATATTAGCGACTCAGCATTTTAAAAAGATTGATGAATTGCTAAGGCCTCTAGGTGTAAGATGTGCGCTGCTAACAGGTTCTACGAAAGCTTTGGAACGAAAAGAAATTTATACAGAATTGACCGATGGCACAATTAATGTTGTGATAGGTACGCATGCTTTAATTCAATCAAACGTAATTTTTAAAAAATTAGGATTAGTAATTATCGATGAACAGCACCGGTTCGGTGTTAATCAGCGGCAATCTTTAATTAATAAAGGAAATTTGCCTGATGTTCTTTCTATGACTGCTACCCCGATTCCCAGAACTCTGGCATTAACGGTTTATGGCAACATGTCTATATCTGAAATACGACATCTCCCCGCAGGAAGAAAAAAAGTAATTTCTTCATGGAAAACGAGCACCCAAATGGATCAGGTTTATCAGCTAATGCGCGAGCAATTAAAGCAGGGATTTCAGGTATATGCTGTAACACCTTTGATCACAGAATCAGAAGCATTAGATTTAAAAAATGCAGAACAGCTTTATGATAATCTCAGTAAAGATTTTCCTGATGAAAAAGTAGCATTACTTCACGGTCAAATGCCTGGTAATAAAAAAGATGAAATTATGTCCGAATTTGCAGCTGGAGAAATTAATATTTTAGTTGCTACCAGTGTGATTGAAGTTGGTGTTGACGTGGCAAACGCTAATATGATGGTTATCTATAATGCTGATCGTTTTGGAATTAGTCAGCTACACCAGTTAAGAGGGCGAATAGGGAGAGGTAAGACTCAAAGTTATTGCATATTTTTGGCTGATCCTAACACACAGGCAGGTAAAGCTCGTATGAAAATAGTGGCATCAACAACAGACGGTTTTAAATTGGCTGAAGAAGATTTAAAAATGCGGGGAGAAGGAGATATTTTTGGTAAAGCTCAATCTGGTCTGCCTGAATTTCAAGTTGGTGATGTAGTTAATAACTACGATACTATGGTAGTAGCACAAAAAGAGGCTAGAAAATTAATTAAACTTGATCCTCTCTTGCAAAAATCAGAAAATAAAACTTTAAAACAAGTGATAGAATATAAACAATTACAGCAAAAGAGAACATAGTAAAGGTTGAGGATACAATGAGAACTATTGCTATCGATGCTATGGGTGGTGAAAATGCCCCTGAAGCAATTATTAAAGCAGTATTACGAGCCAAAAAGGACTTACCCGAGACAAAATTCATACTTTTTGGCGATCAAAAAAAAATAAAAGAATTATTGGGAAGTGATAGCAGTCGCACACAAGTAGTCAATACTTCTGAAATTATTTTAGATGAAGATGAACCAGTTAAGGCAATTAGATCTAAAAAAGATTCGTCACTTGTCGTGGCAGCACAATTTGTGAAGCAGGGCAAAGCTGATGCACTTTTTTCATTAGGTAATACTGGAGCTATTTTAGCTTGTGGCATATTTATAATAGGACGAATTAAAGGTGTGGCCCGTCCGGGATTCATGCCAACATTGCCTGTAAAAAATTCCGATGATGGTTTCAATATGATTGATGTTGGTGCCAATGCCAAAAGTAAACCAGAATACCTGCTTGCCTGGGCTAAAATGGCTTCATATTATGCAGAAAAAGTAAGAGGAGTTAAAAATCCTCGTGTTGGTCTTCTTAATAATGGATCCGAGAGTGATAAAGGTGATGATGTTCATCAAAAAGCATACCAGTTGCTATTGGAAAGCAAACTTAATTTTATTGGTAATATAGAAGGAAATGAGTTATTAGTGGGTAAAGCTGATGTAGTCGCAACAGACGGTTTTACTGGTAATGCAGTTTTAAAAAACATTGAAGGAACTTCAGGTGTTTTGATACATCTTTTGAAGCAAAGCTTGCTCGATAACGGACCTTTTGTTAAATTAGGTGCGTTAATGATAAAAAAGGCATTAAAAGGGTTAGTTTCAAAATTTGATGTTGACAAATATGGTGGCGCAGTTTTACTCGGAGTCAATGCTCCTGTAGTCAAAACACATGGTCGCTCAGGTCAGCGTGCTGTTTATTTTACAATTAAACAAATTGATAAAATTTTACAGGAAAAAATAATTGATAATTTTAAAGCAGAATTTGCAGTTGAAAATAGGGAGTAAAGACATGAGTAAAGAAGAAATTTTTACCAAAATTCGAGATATATTAGCAGATAATTTTGAAGTTGATAAAGAAAAGATAACTGATGAAACTAATTTCACTAGTGATTTGGACGCTGATTCCATTGACTTAGTGGAATTCATTTTACAACTAGAAGATGAATTCGGCGCCGAGATTTCTGATGAAGATGCAGAAAAAATTAAAACAGTTGGTGATGCAGTTAATTATGTTGCAGATCACCAAAAATAACAAAAAAATATTCATTATTAATTTGCATACAAAATGTTTCACGGTTATAATTAGAAATTAAATAAATTTATTAAATATCTTTAATAAATTCATTGAAGATTTGAGAGGGGAAATGACCTTTGGAAAAACAAAGTGATCTCTTGCTAGATATCCAGCATTTGCATACTGCATATCGTTTAAATGGAAAGTTTTATGATGCTGCAGATGATATTAATTTAACGTTGAAGCGTAATGAAATTTTATCTATTGTAGGTGAATCTGGTTGTGGTAAGAGTACAATTGCATCGAGTATTATCGGCTTGTACGACCATAAAAATACGAAAGTAACTGGGGATATTCTATATAATGAGTTAAATTTAGTTGGATTAAATGAAAACTTGTTTAACAAAATACGTGGAGACAAAATTGGCATGATCTTTCAGGATCCATTGGCTAGTTTAAATCCGCTGATGCGTGTTGGCGATCAGGTAGCTGAAACGCTTTATTATCATACAGATATGAATGAAAAAGAGCGTTATAATCGTGTGATTGAATTATTCAATCAAGTAGGTATGCCAAAACCAGAAGAAACTTTTCGAATGTATCCTTTTGAGCTATCAGGGGGATTAAGACAAAGGGTCGTGATTGCTATGGCAATTGCATGTAAGCCCGAAATTATCATTGCAGATGAGCCTACTACCGCTTTGGATGTTACTATTCAAGCTCAAATTTTGGATCTGCTTGAAGATATTCAAAAGCAATCTCAATCTGGTATTATTTTGATTACTCACGATTTAGGGGTAGTTGCTGAAACTGCTGATCAAGTTGCAGTTATGTATGGTGGGCAGATAGTAGAAAAAGCCGATGTAAAAACTGTCTTTGAGCATCCACTGCACCCATACACTCGCTCCTTGTTAAATTCAATGCCTCAATCTGAAGATGAGGAAGAAGATTTGCACGTTATTCAAGGAACGGTTCCATCATTGCAAAATATGCCTAGAAAAGGCGACAGATTTGCTGCTAGAATTCCATGGATTCCTGCCAGTGCTCATGAAGAGAACCCAGTAATGCATGAAGTTGAGCCTGGTCACTGGGTAAGATGTACTTGCTGGAAGACGTTCCACTTTCAAGATGAAGTAGGTGGGGAGTAGTTTATGGCTAAAGAAATCATACAAGTAAAAAACTTAAAAGTTCATTATCCCATACGAACAGGTTTTTGGAACCGGATTACTGACTATGTCAGAGCAGTTGACGATATTAGTATTACTATTAATGAAGGTGAAACCTATGGTTTAATTGGTGAATCTGGATCAGGCAAGTCAACTACTGGTAAGGCCATTGTTGGTGTTGAGCCTGTGACTAGTGGCAGCATTATTTATAAGGGTGTAGATATTACTAAGGCCAAAAATAGGCATAAACTCAACTACAATAAAGACGTTCAAATGATTTTTCAAGATTCAATGTCGAGTTTAAATCCGAGAAAAAGAATTGAAGATATTATTGCTGAACCAATTCGAAATTTTGAAAATTTAACTACAGATCAAGAACGTGATCGAGTTCAAGAGCTGCTGGATATTGTTGGTATGCCTAGCGATTCAATTTACAAATACCCTCATGAATTTTCTGGGGGACAGAGACAAAGAATTGGCGTAGCTCGTGCGGTTGCAACTAATCCTCGTTTAATTGTTGCTGATGAGCCTACTAGTGCTTTGGATTTGTCTGTGCAGGCACAAGTTTTAAACTTTATGAAGCATATTCAGCAACAATATAATATTGCCTATCTTTTCATTTCTCACGACCTTGGTGTGGTAAAGCATATGTCGGAGAATCTTGCGATTATGCACCGTGGTCGCTTGGTTGAGATTGGTTCAAGGGAAGACATTTACAAGCATCCAATGCATATTTATACTAAAAGGCTGCTTTCCGCAATACCACAAGTTGATGTTGAACATCGCGATGAGCATAAGAAACACCGTCAAGAAGTTGAACAAGAGTTTCAAAATGATCAAGGCAAGTGGTATGACAAAGATGGTCGTGTGTTCCCATTGCAACAAGTTTCTGGCAAACATTTAGTGGCTTTACCGAAAAATGAATTAAATGAAGAAAAGAAAAATGAAAAGGAGGGGGCATAACCATGTGGAAAACGGTCTTAAGACGAATTTTAATTATGATCCCGCAATTGATTATTTTAAGTATTTTGGTCTTTTTCTTAGCTAAAATGATGCCAGGTGATCCATTTTCAGGTCAAATTAACCCAAATACTGATCCTAAACAAATTGAGGCGTTAAAAAGAGCAGCTGGATTATATGACCCTGTACCTGTGCAGTATGCGCGTTGGGTTGGCAATCTTTTCAAAGGAGACTTGGGTACAAGCTATATTCAGCATGTACCTGTTACTTCATTAATTGCAGATCGGGCTGTGAATACTTTTTGGTTATCTTTATTTTCTACTATAATCAGTTATTCTATTGCCATCCCTATGGGTATTAGTGCTGGTCGTCACCAAGATGAGTGGCAAGATCAAGCTGTTCAAATTTTTAATTATATTACCTTGGCTGTTCCTCCTTTTGTTTTCTATATACTAGGAATATGGTTATTTGGTTTTACTTTGGGCTGGTTCCCAATCTCAGGTTCAATTTCACCAAATGCATCCGGTTTTTGGGGTACTTTGGGTAGTGAAATTTATCATATTATTTTACCAGGTACACTAGTTGCACTAATTACTACAACATCTGTCGTGCAATATTTAAGGACGGGAATTGTAGATAACAAAGTTGAGGATTATGTTCGTACAGCACATAGTAAGGGCGTGCCAGAAAAAGTTGTTTTCAATAAACATATTTTACGTAACTCCCTTTTGCCAATTGCTTCTTCTTTTGGTACTGTGATAACTGGACTTCTTAGTGGATCTATGATCGTAGAATCGGTTTTCAGTTATCCTGGCATGGGTAAACTGTTCCTGGATTCAATTGGTCAACGTGATTACACCACTTTAACAGCTTTAATATTGATATTTGGCTTTTTAACGTTGCTTGGTAATTTATTGTCTGATATTATCATGAGCATCGTTGATCCAAGGATTAGAATAAAGTAAAGAGGAGAAACATATGACTGAGAATAAAAAAAGTACTTTAACTAAAAAAGTTAAAAAAGAGAAAGTTTCTTCTCCAACTTCAGGGTTCAGAGTGATTGTAAGAGAAGTTGTGAAGGATAAAATTGCGTTAACAGCTTTTATATTAATTGTTCTAATCTTATTATTGACTTTCGGCGGATCACTGTTTTTAAATGCCGATAAAGTTTCTGAAACAAATATAATTGATGCTTATTACAGTTGGGGAACAGCCGGTCATTTCCTTGGAACTGATGATGGTGGTCGTGATATAGTTAATCTTCTTATTATGGGTAGTCGCAATTCTATTCTCATTGGTTTAGGAGTTACTGTAATATGTGAATCAGTCGGACTTCTGGTCGGATTAATTTCAGGATATTACGGTGGTTATATTGATGCTATCATAATGAGAATAGTTGACTTTATTCAAGTTTTACCTGCAATGCCTATTGAAATAGTTTTAGTTAGTGTTATACCTCACTATACCCCAGTGAATTTAGTGCTAATAATTTCATTTTTTGGCTGGACAAGTACAGCAAGGTATTTCAGAGCATTTGTATTGTCTCAAAGAGAGCGTGATTATGTATTAGCGTCAAAAACGTCAGGTTCGTCAGATTTAAAAATCATGTTTCGAGAAGTTTTGCCTAACATTACTTCCATGGTAATTATTGATGTAGTTCTAATGATTGCAGGTAATATCGGAATCGAAACTACGCTAGAGTACATTGGCTACGGATTGCCGCCGACTATTCCTTCTCTTGGTACTTTAATTGGATTTGCAAATGATCCGGTTAATGTTGTTAGTCGACCTTGGCTTTGGCTTCCTGCCACAATTTTATTATTAGTAATTTCTCTAAGTATTAATTATGTCGGAAGGGCATTGTCACGTGCTGGTGATGCAAGACAAAGAGAAAATTGATAAACTTTTTAAAGTAAAACTAAAATTGTAAGACCCTGAAATGAAATCTTTCATTTCAGGTTTTTTTTCCACTTTAATATGCTATTACAATTTACATAAAGGAATATAACTGCTTTCAAAGTTTTTGTTGACTTTATATGGACTAAAATTTTGATTAAATAATCCTATTCATATATATGAAAAGAATTAGTTTTAAATTAATTTTATCTATTGATTTTCTAATTTAATATGTTAATATTAAATTATTAACTTGTTCTGAGAAAAGCCATTAAGTTGCTATGATAAAGGAGTTAAAGGCTATGAAAAGTAAGAAATTATTAGGCTCTGTGGGAGTCATAACTGCTGCTGCGTTATCGTTAGTTGCATGTGGTAAAAGTGCAGATAACGGCAACACAAATGAAGCAAAAAAAGCAAGTAAGTTTCCAATTGAAGTACCTAAAAAGGAAACTAAACAAGGTGGAACAGTTAAATTAGCTATAGAAAGTGATTCACCCTTCACCGGTATTTTCTCTGAAGAATTGTCCACTACTAAAACTGACTCTGATGTTGTCGCTCCAGGTGCCGAATCATTATTTGATGTAAATGATACTTATCAGATTAATGATAAGGGTCCTGCCACAATGAAAATTAATAAAAAGGACAAGACAGTGACTGTTACCATTAAAAAGGGTGTTAAATGGTCAGATGGTAAGCAGGTAACTGCTAAAGATTATGAGTATGCATACGAAATTATTGCCAATAAGGCTACTCAATCTGAAAGATATACCAGTCAACTGGCTTTTTTAAAGGGACTTGAAGAGTACCATGAAGGAAAATCTAAAACAATTTCTGGGTTTGAAATGCCTGACGGTGAAAATGGCAGAACGGCCGTTTTACACTTTAAGGAATTAAAGCCAGGAATGTATAACAGTGGTAACGGCTATTTTTGGGAGGCTGTAGCTCCTTACCACTATTTAAAGGATGTTCCTTTCAGCAAATTAAATTCATCTGATAAAATTAGAAAGAAGCCACTTTATTTTGGCCCTTATCAAGTTTCTAAGGTCGTAAGAGGTCAGTCAGTAACTTGGGTTCCTAATAAGTACTACTGGCGTGGCAAGCCAAAATTAGATAAAGTAGTTTCGCAAGTTGTTTCTTCGAACTCGACTTCTCAAGCAATCAAGAGCCATAAGTTTGATATAGCTGATGTTATTAACACACAATGGAAACAAGTTAAAGACACCAAAGGTGTAAATTTTGTCGCTAAAATTCCGCTACAATATAGTTATCTTGGCTTTAAAGTTGGTAAATGGGATGCAAAGCACAGCAAGAATGTCATGGATAAGAATGCTAAGATGAATAACAAGTCTCTTAGACAAGCTATTGGATATGCCATGAATATTTCTTCTGTATATAAGAAATATACTGGTGGCTTGACCTTCCATGTAACGACATTAATTCCACCACAGTTTGGTGATTATCATAATAGTGATATAAAGGGTTATACATACAATTTAAAGAAAGCAAATCAATTGCTTGACAAAGCTGGTTACAAGAAGAAAGGCAAATGGCGTGTACAACCTAATGGTAAGCCGCTTAAAATTCATCTTTTGGCTGCAGGAGGCGATGCCACTAGAGGTCCAATCATTCAAAACTACATTCAACAATGGCATAAAATTGGTTTGAATGTTTCCTTAGTTGGTGGTCGTTTGGCTGAGGCTAACTCTTTCTTCGATAAGATTAAAAATGACGATCCATCTGTCGACATGTTTATGGCTGGCTGGAGTATGTCATCAGAACCATCACCTGCTGATTTCTTTGCTGAAGGTTCACCATTCAATTATCAACGTTTTGTGACTCCAGAACAAACCAAATTATTGAATTCACTTGACTCTCAAAAGGCTTTCAATCATAAGTATCGTGTAGAGAAATTCCATGAATGGCAAAAATATATGTTTGATCAAGCATTCATTATTCCTACTAGGAATAGTTATGCTATCACAGCAGTTAATAACAAGTTAACTGGATATAGTCTTAAACCTACTCATGGTAATTCTCTTTGGTATGAAGTTGGCTACAAAAAATAGTTAATATTTAATTAGAAAAAAAACTAATTGCGAAAATAACGCAATTAGTTTTTTGTTTTGATTTTTAGTTAAATTTAATTATAAAATACTCTTTTGATAAAATAATTTATCTTTTCAAATATTATATGTTTATATAGTATTAGAGACAATTTTAGCCTTGCAATTTTAATGATAAATGCTAATATTTATCTGTTAACTTGATTCCAAAATACTATTAACTTTGTATTATGAAGGAGACATGTATTATGAGAACAAGAAAAATTTGGGCTTCAGTTGGTATTGTATCAACAGCTGCATTAGCTTTAGCAGCTTGTGGAAAGAACAACACTACTAGTAATGAAGGGGCTAAAACTGCCAGCAAGTTTCCAGTTCAAACCCCAGTTAAGACTGCTAAAAAGGGTGGAACAATTAAAGTTGCAGAAGTAACTAATACACCATTTACTGGAGTCTTCAATGAAGAATTGCAAATGGATCAACCAAGCGCAGATGTTTCAAGTCCAGGTCAGGAATCATTGTTTGACACCGATAACCACTATAAAATAAACGATAAAGGTCCTGCTACTCTCAAACTTGATCGCAAAGCAAATACTGCTACTATTACTGTTAAAAAAGGTGTTAAATGGTCAGACGGTAAACAAGTTACTGCAAAAGATGTTGAGTTTGCATATGAAATTATTGCTAATAAAGCAACAAATTCCCAAAGATATGCAAGCCAGTTCAATATTATTAATGGTATGAAAGAGTATCATGAAGGTAAAGCAAAAACCATTTCGGGAATTGAAATGCCTGATGGTCCAGATGGACGAGTCGTAGTTTTACATTGCAAAGAACTTAAACCTGGTATGTATTATAGTGGTAATGGCTACATTTGGGAATCAGCTGCTCCCTACCACTATTTAAAAGATATTCCTTTTGCAAAATTAGAATCATCTGATAAATTGAGAAAAAAGCCGTTGTTCTTTGGTCCTTATAAACTCGAAAAAATTGTTCGTGGTCAATCAGTTACTTGGGTACCAAATAAGTATTATTGGCGCGGTCAACCTAAATTAGACAAAATAGTTTACCAGGTGGTTTCACCAAATTCCGCTTCGCAAGCAATTAAGAATCATAAATTTGATATCACCAGAGTTACTAATAGTCAATGGAAAGAAGTTAAGGATACTAAAGATGTGACATTTGTCGCTAAGATTCCTTTATATTATAGTTATTTGGCATTTAAAGTTGGTAAGTGGGACAATAAAAAATCAAAGAATGTAATGAATCCTCATGCCAAAATGAATAATAAATCATTACGTCAAGCTATGGCTTATGCAATGAATACTGATGCTGTGTACAAGCATTATACAGACGGCTTAAGTTTCCAGATTCCGACTTTGATTCCAGCACAATTTGGTGACTATTTTAATAAAAACATTAAAGGGTATACTTACAACCTTAAGAAAGCAAATCAAATTCTAGATAAAGCTGGTTATAAGAAGAAAGGAAAATGGCGTGTACAACCTAATGGTAAACCGTTAACTATTCACTTCATGGCAATGTCTGGTACTTCTATTCAACAACCAATAATGCAAAATTATATTGAACAATGGAATAAGATTGGCCTGAATGTTAAATTAGTTGGTGGAAGACTGACTGAATTTAATTCATTTTATGATAAAGTGCAACACGATTCACCGGATGTTGATATGTTCATGGCAGCTTGGGGTCTTTCAACAGAGCCTTCCCAGGAACAAATGTACGGTGAAGGTACAATGTCCAATTATTCCCGTTTTGTAACACCTGAAAACACGAAGTTAATCAAGGAAATGGACTCTCAAAAGGCATTTAACCATGAATACCGTGTCAACAAATTCCACGAATGGCAAAAATATATGTTTGATCAAGCTTTTGTTGTTCCTGTATTTAACGCATACCAAATTGATGCAGTCAACAGTAAGCTTACTGGCTATTCACAAAATGCATCACAGCAAAACAACGGACACCCACTTTGGTATAAAGTTGCTTACACTAAATAAAAGATATTTACCAAAGTAGATTAGAAAACTGGCTTTTTGGTCAAATTCTGTTAACAAAGATTAAATGAGGAGAATCAAGCAGCAAATAAACTGCTTGGTTCTTTTTCTTTTACCTTGTTTTCTGCCAATCTAATCCTGGATAGCAGATTGGAAAAATTGGCGTAGCCAAAAGCTGTACACTCAATTTGTTTGACTTTGCGATTAAAGCCTTCTAAGCAACTGCTGGAATAATTCGATGTTATCCTGTTAGTTACTGCTCTTAGATTATGCTTAAAAGTGAGCAGTGTTTGGAACATTTGCCAGCAAATATCTTCTTTAGCATGAATGACTTTTTTGACTGCAGATCTTTGGTAGCTAAAGCTTCATAAAACATCTGAAGCATGTTGTAGACATTGGTGATCTACGCACGCATGCTATGCGATGCTCTTCTTTTTAATACAACAGAAAACTAATTAACAGCTTACACATGGATAAGTCAGGATAAATTATAGAGCTAATCAACTTTCTTAAACTTGATTTTTATTTTTGCTAAAAAATAATGGTATTTTGTATAAAATTTTAATTAATAATTAATAAAACCTTTGTTTTTCTAATCTTTTTTGTTATTATTTTATTTAGGTTTTAAATCGTGTTTGTACTTTTGTAAGGAGAGAAGAAAGATGAAAGAAAAAAATTTTTTATGCTCCATCGGTATTATAGCCACATGCGCCATGGCTCTGGTTGGTTGTAATAAAGGAAATAAAAGCAATAATGAGGACAGTTCGAAGGAAGCAAGTAAATTTCCAAATGCTTTGCCAAAAAAGGAAACAAAGCAAGGAGGAACTGTTAGAGTTGCCGTTGAAACAGATACGCCTTTTACAGGAATATTTACTGATGAATTAAGCGTAACTGCGACTGATGCAGATGTTGCTTCGCCAGGTGAAGAATCTTTGTTTTATACAGATGATAACTACAAAATAAATGATAAAGGCCCGGCAACAATGAGGCTGGATCAAAAAAACAAAACTATTACTATTACAATCAAAAAAGGTGTTAAATGGTCAGACGGCAAACAAGTAGTTGCTAAGGATATGGCATATCCATATGAAATATTGGCTAATAAAAATACTAAAGCTCAAAGATATTCTACTAAAATGGAAGTTCTGAAAGGAATGAAAGAATATCATGAGGGCAAAGCTAAAAAAATTTCAGGAATTGAATTACCGGACGGTGATAATGGTCGCAAAATGATATTGCATTTTTCCTATATGACACCAGGAATGGCCTTCAGTGGTAATGACTATTATTGGGAATCAGCTTCACCATATCACTATTTAAAGGATGTACCTTTTAGTAAGCTCGAATCCTCAGATAAAGTTAGAAAAAGACCAATGTATTTTGGACCTTATAAGTTAGATAAACTAGTTCGTGGACAGTCAGCTACATGGGTACCAAACAAATACTATTGGCAAGGCAAACCAAAACTGGATAAAATTATTTACCAAGTTGTTTCTCCTAATTCAACTTCTCAGGCAATTAAATCACATAAGTTTGATATTGCTCAAGTTATTAATGCTCAGTGGAAACAAGTAAAAGATACTAAAGATGTGAGATTTATTGCAGAAATTCCTTTATATTACTCATACCTAGGATTTAAGGTCGGCAAGTTTGACGCTAAAAAAGGTAAAAATGTTATGAATCCTCATAGTAAAATGAATAATAAAGCCTTAAGGCAAGCTATTGGGTATGCGATGAATGTAGAGGATGTCAATAAGCGGTATAATAATAATCTGAGTTTCAGGATTCCAACATTAATACCAAAGCAATATGGTGATGTATATAATAAAAATGTTAAAGGATTTTCTTATAACTTAAAAAAGGCTAATGAACTATTAGATAAGGCTGGTTATAAGAAAAAAGGCAAATGGCGCGTTCAGCCCAATGGTAAACCTCTAAAAATTAACTTTTTAGCCATGTCGGGTGATGCTACACAAGGACCAATTATACAAAATTACTTGCAGCAGTGGCATAAAATTGGGTTAAATGTAGGTCTTTTAAATGGTCGATTGACAGAACGTAACTCATTTTATGATAAAGTTCAAAACGATAATCCTCAAGTAGACATGTTTCTTGGAGCTTGGGGTCTTTCTACGGAACCATCACCTAATGGATTATATAGTGAAGGTGGCCCAGCAAACTATACCAGATTTGTTACTCCAGAAAATAACAAATTGATTAAAGAAATTGACTCTGCTAAAGCATTTAACCATAAATATCGTGTTGAAAAATTTCATGAATGGCAACAGTATATGTTTGACCAGGCTTATGTCATACCTGTTTTTAATGCATATAAAATTAAAGCGGTTAATAATAAATTAACTGGTTTATCACTAAAACCTTCTGAAACAAATAACGGTCACCCAATATGGTACAAAGTCGGTTATATTAAATAAAGTTATTTGATAATGTAAATTAGAAAACTATTGTCATTTGAGGACAATAGTTTTCTTTTTTAACGCTAAAAACTGGTATAATTTAGATTGTTAAGGAGTTGAAAAAATGGTCAGTACCAAATTCATTAAACGATTAGATACAAAATACAAAATTAGATTTAACAATCCTAAACTATTAGAAGAGGCTTTTACTCATTCTTCTTATGCTAATGAACACCCTGAAGATGGTGTTCGGGATTATGAAAAACTGGAATTCTTGGGGGATGCAGTTTTGGAATTAGCAATTTCTGATTATCTCTACCGTAATTTTAGAAATCTAAATGAAGGCGAATTAACTAGAATGCGATCAAATATCGTTGATACTGAAGGATTTGCAGAATTTGCTCAAAAATTTGGTTTCCCGGCTGAGATTAATCTAGGTCATGGTGAGGAAAAAGCAGGTGCACGTTCTCGCAAAACTCTTTTAGAAGATGTTTTTGAGGCTTTTAACGGTGCGCTTTTTCTTGATCAAGGCATGGAAGCAGTCGAGCATTTTTTAAGTTTAACAGTATATCCATTAATTGATGCTGGCAAATTCGATGCTTCAAGAGATTACAAAACAGACTTACAAGAATTGTTGCAACAAGATGGGCCTGTTAAGATTGAGTATGAAGTTTTAAAAGAAGAACAAATGCCTTCCAGTTTTACTGTCCAGCTAGTTGTTAATGGGAAAGTATTGTCTAAGGGACAAGGTCACAATAAAAAAGCCGCTGAACAAGAAGCTGCAAAAACAGCTCTAGGTAAGCTCAATTAGGGAGATGAGTGTGTGCCACTAACAGAACTGATAATTGACGGCTTTAAATCCTTTGCCGAAAAAACAAAAATTAAATTTGACACCGGTATTACTGGCATAGTTGGTCCCAATGGTAGTGGTAAAAGTAATATTACTGAAGCGATCAGATGGGTCATGGGCGAATCAAGTGCTAAATCATTGCGTGGTTCAAACATGAAAGATGTCATTTTTGCCGGAAGTGAATTCCGTCAGCCGACAAATCATGCAGAAGTTTCTCTGATTTTTAACAATAAAAAACACGAACTAAATTTTAAGGAAGATCAAGTTGTTATAACTCGACGGATTTTAAGGTCAGGAGATAATGAGTATTTAATCAACAAAAAGAGTGTCAGACAACGTGATGTGCGTGCTCTGTTTTTGGATTCTGGAATTTCACAGGACAGTTTAGCAATTATTTCCCAAGGTCGGGTAGATCAAATACTAAATTCACGCCCGGAAGAAAGACGTTCATTATTTGAAGAAGCAGCTGGTGTACTTCATTTTAAGAGACAAAAAGAAAAAGCAAAAGTTCAGTTGGAACAGACAACTGACAATTTAGTGCGCATCAACGATCTTGTCAAAGAGTTAGAGCAGAGAATTGAACCGCTTCACGAACAAAGTTCTTTAGCTAAAGAATATCAGTTTCAGAAAAAAGGCCTGGATCGTGAACTAAAAACTTTATTAGCATTTGAAATTCAGGATTTAGATAGCCAAAAGGACGAAGAACAGGAGAAAGCTGACGAGAATCAGGCTCTTTTATCGAAGCTGGATCGAGAAGTAAAAGATTCTCAAGCAGCTGTGGCAAACAAAAGAAAAGAATATCAAACTTTAAATAATCAAAGAGATAACATTCAAAATGATTTACTTTCTTTAACCAAAAAGCTTTCTGAAATTAATACCAATTTGCAAGTTGCGGAACAGTCTAAACAATATAGTGCAGCGACAAAAAAAGAATACCAAACTGAGTTGATTGAATTAAAAAAACAATTATCAGCTAGTGAAAATGATAAGATTAATCTGCTTGAAAAGGAGAGTAATTTAAAAAATGAGCAACAGAAGCTAAATAATAAAAGAACTGAACTCTGTGCGCAGTTAAAAGAAGATCCTGAACAGCTAAACCAAGATTTGGAGCAGCTTAGGGCAGATTATATTCAATTTTTACAAGATCAAACTTCTAACAATAATAAAATAGTTTATTTAAACTCGGAGTTGAAAAAACTTTCGGATAATAGCCAACTTCAAACAGAAAATGTTGTAGAAGAACTAAAAAAAGAAACAACTGAGCTTAAACGGCTTAAGGCTGAAGGAAAAACACTTAAAGAAAACTGTCAGGTTGAAAAGCAGAAGATTGCCGATCTTACTAGGGAGCAAAAAACAAGCCAAAAAATTTTGACGTCGCTTCAAGAATCGTTAACGACCAAAAAACAACGTTTTAGTCAATTAAATGCGCGTTATGAAGCTTTGGAAAATATACGCAAACGTCATGAAGGCTATTTTTACGGAGTCAAAAACGTTTTAAATAATATATCCGCTTATCCTGGAGTAGTTGGAGCAGTGGGAGAATTAGTTACCTTTCCTGTTAAATATGAAGCTGCAATGGCTACAGCATTAGGAAATGGGGTTCAAGATTTAGTTACTAAATCAAAACTGGATGCTCGGGATGCTATTAATAAATTAAAAGAAAACCATGCGGGTCGTGCTACTTTTCTTCCTCTTGACGGTTTAAGAGAATATACAATACCAACTTCAACTATCAATACAATTTCTTCTTTTTCCGGATTTCAAGGTATTGCTAGCGAAATAGTTAAAAGTTTACCTAATCAAGATATTGCGCCTGCAATTAATTATCTCCTTGGAAATACTATCATAGTTGACACAATAAGCAATGCTATGAAGATACGACAGAGAATTTCTCGTTATCGTATCGTGACTCTTGACGGAGATGTTATTTCACCTGGTGGTTCAATGACAGGAGGAGTGCGTAATCAAAAAAGCAATTCCCCACTTCAAACAACTGCTGAGCTGAGTCAATTAAGACAAAATATTAATGATTTGCAAGCAAAAATTAAGAATGAGCAGTCTCAGTTAGCTGATGCTGTGAGCAAGAACGAAATTTTAACTCAGCAGTTGAATGAAATGACCTCGAAGTTTCAAAATCTTAAACAAGAATTAGCTGAAGCGGTTCTTTCGTATCAAAACCAGGAAAAAGAAGTGAGCAGGTTAAAAGCTGCGAATAGTTTGTTTGAACAACAAGAGCAAGAACGCAACCAGGAAATTGCTGAAACTAAGAACAAGATTAAGTCTGCTGAAAAAAAGAAGGAAGAACTGCAGGAGAAAATTCTTCGGCAAAAACAAGATATTAGTGAATTGCAATTACGTATTAAGAACTTTTCGGAGTTGAATCAAGAGGTTCAGGAAAAGTTAAGCGAACTTGATCCGCAAATAGCGGTTTATGCTAATAAGTTGGAAAACGTTTTAAAGCAAAAATCCGATAAAAAGAATGAATTAAAGCAGCATCAAAATCAAATTAATATTTTGTCCCAAAAGTTGAAAGAACTTGATGAAAATGATGTGCTTGGTGTCGAAAAGAAGAAGAATTTTGAACACGAAAATAAAGAGGGCATTGCAAAAAAGAAAAATTTGCAGGAACAACTTAATACTTTAAGTTCTAAATTAGGACAGTATGATGCTAAAATTAATCAGCTTGATCAGGTAGCGAGTCGTAATTATGAACTTCGTAAAGATGCTGCTGCTGAACAAAAAGATTTTTCTGTGAAAATAGCACAGTTGAATAGCCAAATAGATCAACGTTTAGATACTTTGAATACGGAATATTCACT
The DNA here is from genome assembly GCF_003693025.1 of Lactobacillus sp. ESL0261. NCBI lineage: Bacteria > Bacillati > Bacillota > Bacilli > Lactobacillales > Lactobacillaceae > Lactobacillus > Lactobacillus sp. ESL0261. Next base: position 74,995 of record NZ_REHN01000008.1, on the reverse strand, counting down.
AACATATGAGGCCGCATTGAATCAAGCCGAAACAGAAAATAACGAGACCAATAGGACAAAACTTCAAAAGGATGTGAAATTGCATCGCATGTCTATTACGGACATTGGTCCAGTTAATCTAAAGTCAATTGAAGAATATGAAAATGTCAAAAAACGTTACGACTTTCTTAATGCACAACAAAATGATTTGTTAAAGGGCCGAGATAATTTAGAAAAATCGATGTCAGAACTTGATCAAGAAGTATGTACTCGCTTTAGTAAAACTTTTACAGAGGTAGCCCATAGTTTTACTGAATTGTTTCCGGTGGTTTTCGGAGGTGGCAGTGCCAAATTAGTTTTGACTAATCCTGAAGATTTATTGAACACAGGGGTTGAGATTATTGCTCAACCGCCAGGTAAAAAGTTGCAAAAACTAAGCTTATTATCAGGTGGAGAAAGGGCGTTGACAGCAATTACATTGCTTTTTGCTATGCTCAAAGTTAAGCCGGTACCATTTTGTGTACTGGATGAAGTAGAGGCAGCACTTGATGATGCAAATGTCACACGCTTTGCACATTTCTTAGAAGAATATGATATGCATACGCAATTTATTGTAATAACACATAGAAGAGGAACAATGGAAAAAGCAGACCAACTTTATGGTGTTGTCATGCAAGAATCAGGCGTATCACAGGTATTGTCCGTATCATTAAAAGAATTAAAAAATGAGGTGAAATAACAGTGGGTTTATTTGATAAGATAAAAAAATCTTTATTTGGTGAAGATAATAGTAAAGCTGCTGATGACTTGCAGAATCAGTCAGAAAAAGAGCAGCAAGAATCTTCTGAGAAGATAGAAAACAAGGAAGAGATAATCTCTGAAGAAAAACAAACTTCAGAAAAGAATGAATCAGAAAACGAAAATTCGACAGCTTTTCAGGAAGAAGAATCTTTAGAGCAAGAAACTGAGGATGAGACTGATAACGGAAAGCAAAATGAAACTGAATTATATGAAAAAGGTTTAGAGAAAACTAATCAGGGCTTTGGGGCTCGATTAAATCGCTTTTTTGCCCAGTTCAGGACTGTTGACGAAGATTTCTTTGATGACTTGGAAGAGCTGCTAATTGAATCTGATGTCGGTTACGAGACTGCCGAAGAATTGACTGACGAACTGCGAGATGAAGCAAAATTGCAGAAAGCCAAGTCGCGAGATGATTTGAAAAAAGTTATTGTTGAAAAATTAGTTAATCTTTATGACCAAAGTGGTAATTCCGAAAATGAAAAATTAAAGTCTCATAACGATGGTAAGCCGAATATTTATCTTTTTGTAGGTGTAAATGGCGCGGGCAAAACCACAACAATTGGTAAATTGGCTAAAAGATTTAAAGATGAAGGGAAGTCAGTTCTTTTAGCAGCAGCAGATACTTTCAGAGCTGGTGCAGTTGAACAATTATCAGAATGGGGCGAAAGAGTCGGTGTTCCAGTAGTAACTGGAAAGGAACAAGCTGATCCTGCTTCAGTTGTTTATGATGCGACTGATAAAGCTCTTAAAGAAAATTATGATTATTTATTAGTGGATACTGCTGGTCGTTTACAAAATAAAAAGAATTTAATGAATGAGCTGGAAAAAATTGAACGGACAATTAAAAAGCAAGCGCCAGAAGAACCAACAGAAACTCTATTAGTTTTAGATGGCTCAACTGGTCAAAATGCACTCCTTCAAGCTAAGGATTTTGATAAGACTACCAAATTAACTGGATTGGTATTGACAAAATTGGACGGCTCTTCAAAGGGCGGAGTCGTTTTAGCAATTAGAAATGAGATGAAATTGCCGGTGAAATTAGTTGGTTTGGGTGAAAAAGCTACCGATTTGGCTGATTTTGATGCCGCAAACTATGCAGTCGGATTATTTCATGATTTAATTTAAGAATAGATTTTTTAAAGGGAGTTATTTTTATTTAATGAAAGAATACAGTGCATGTACAACAATTTTAGTAGGTAAAAAGGCTTCAGTTGACGGTTCAACCATGATTGCTCGTAATGACGATACTTTTCGTCCAATTACACCGCAAAAATTTATTATCAGACCCGCTGCAAAAAATGAATCAGGTCGCAAAATTAAGTCATGGTTGAATAAGTTTAAATTAGACTTGCCTGAAAATGCTCAGGCCGTTCCTGCTGTACCAAATGTTGATTACAAAAACCGTGGTTATTACGATGAGAGTGGTATTAATCAAGGAAATGTGGCAATGTCTTGTACTGAATCAACTTATGGTAATGAGAGAGCACTCGCATATGATCCACTGGTAAAAGATGGTCTTGATGAAGATTGCATGCAGTCAGTTGTTTTACCTTATATTCATTCTGCTAGAAATGGAGTTGAATATTTAGGCAAACTGATAGCTAAATATGGTTCACCAGCAGGTAACTCAGTTCTTTTTGGTGACAAAAATGAGATCTGGTATATGGAAATTGTCACAGGTCATCACTGGGTAGCACAACGTATTCCAGATGATGCTTATGCAATTGCTGCAAATAGGGTTTCTATTGAACAAGTAGATTTTGCTGACACAAAAAACTTTATGTGGAGCGAGGGAATTCAGGAATTTGTTGCCGATCATCACTTAAATGTTGATCATCAAGGTTGGAATTTTCGTCATATTTTTGGTACTTATAGTCAGCAAGATAGGTTTTATAATACTAACCGCGTGTGGTACGGTCAAAAATATTTTAATCCTGAAATTGAACAAGATCCAACAGATGGGGACTTGCCATTTATTCGTCGAGCAGCTAAGAAAATTACCAGAGAAGACATTGAATTTGTGCTTGGTAGCCATTACCAAAACACTCCGTATGATCCTTTTGGTAAAGGCACGGAAGAAGAGAAGCATCGTTTCCGTCCAATTGGTTTAAATAGAACGCAAAATTCCCACATTTTACAGATTAGAAATGATGTTGACTCTGACAAAGCAGCAATAATGTGGCTTTGTATTGGTGGGCCAGCTTTCACGCCTTTTGTACCATTCTTTGCTAATATGAATGATACTGATCCTTCTTACAATAACACATCAATGGAATATAATCTTAATGATGCTTGGTGGTACTACAAATCCTTGGCAGCACTTGTAGAAACGCATTACCCACAGTTTGTTCAACTCGATACTGATTATCTAAATGAACTTAATCAATACTATCGTCGTCGTGTGCATAAGATTATCGAAATAGCTGGTGATAAATCAGGGACTGAATTAACTTCATATCTAACCAAGGCCAATCAAGAGACTGTTGCCTATACTAGAAAGCGTTCTGAAAAGCTTTGGGCTCAGATGATGATTGATTCAATCAATATGTCAAAATTAACGTTCAATATGGATGAAAATCTTTAAATCTAATTGTATTAAAAAAGTCTGGAAAATTTCCAGACTTTTTTATTTTTGAGATGTGCTATTTACGCATTTTCTTATTCATAGCAGAATGACGAATGCCATAAATTAAATAAATAAAGACACCAATTAGTGACCATATTAGCATGTACTTTTTTGCTTGTATATCTAATCCCCAGAAAACAACAAAAGAACCGAGAAACGCTAAAAATGGCAGCACAGGATACCAAGGCATTTTAAAAGCTGGATCTACAATATCTTTTCCTTCGCGTGGCCTTAAGCGATAGATTCCCAGAGAAACAAACATAAAGGCAATCAGAGTTCCAGCTGAAACCAATTGTGACAGGAATGAGAAAGGAATAAATGCAGAAATAATAATTGCAATAACTGCAACTGTCCATAATGAGTTTGCTGGTCGATGTTCTTTATTCAATTTACCAAGTACTTTAGGAATCATACCATCGCGACCAAATGAATATACCAAACGAGAACTGGCCATACAAAGACCAATCAAAGCGGTAAACATTCCTAAAATAGCAACAGACTGAACGATAGTGGCAATATGTCCGAAACCTGTTTTTCTTAAAGCGTATCCAACTGGCTCAGCTGAATTTAAATATTGGTGATAAGGTACCATTCCAACTAAAACTAAACTGACGGCTACGAATAAAATAACTGCTATTAGCAACGAACCGATAATTCCCCGTGGCATAGTCTTTTGCGGGTTAATAGCTTCTGCAGAATTTGATGCAATGGTATCAAAGCCCAAGAATGAAATATAGATCATGGAAACTCCGGCGTAAATGCCTTGCCAACCTCCAAAAGGTCCATGAGCTGTTGCACGGTATGATGGTATAAATGGAATAAAATTAGCTTTTTTAATAACTGTCAAGCCAACGCCAACAAAAAGCAAAATTGCTAAAACTTTGACTACCACTAAAACATTTTCGACTCGGGAAGCTTTAGACACTCCAAAACTGACCAAAAATGCTGCCAGCAAAATAGCTAGTAATGCAACTAAATCAAACATTCCTCCATTTATGCCTAAAGGATTGGCTAAGGCAGCAGGTAATTTCCAGCCTAATGGTGCTATCAATGCACGAAGATTAGCAGACAAACCAGAGCTAATAAATGCCATTCCGATTAGGTATTCTGCTAAAAGAGCCCAACCAGAAAACCAGCCCCAAAATTCTCCAAATATAACATTGATCCAAGAATAAACTGATCCTGCAAAGGGCATTGCGGCTGCCATTTCTGCATAGGCAAAGGCAACAAGACCAGCCACTATAGATGCAATAACACATGACAGGGCTACAGCGGGTCCTGTGTGCAGTGCTGCAACTTCTCCTGGTAATGTAAAGATCGAGGTTGAAACGATGGTTCCTACACCCAGAGCCAAAAAGTCACGAACTTTTAGTGTTCTGACTAAGTGACCATCTTTTTCCTGATAAATATCTGGATCTTCTTTTCGATTCATTAATTTCCATAAATTCACACTGAATTGCTCCTTAGCTTTGTTTAGCATTCTGTTTGAAAGAAATCTACCATTTAAAAAGTTCACACGGGTAACAACTTGAGTGCGAACTTACATTTTATATAGTAAAATTTGTTTTAAACAATATGTGTAGTGTAACGCTTTTAAATATTTTTTCAAAACAGTTTGATTACTCAAAATAAAAAGACGATACAAAATTAATATTTATTCGTGTACTGTCTAATCAGATAACTTTCAAGAATGGTTATTCTATATCTATGTTAGTAAAATCCCTAAAAGTTGATTAAATTTATGATACAGATTCTTATTGAGAAAAGCAATAAAGCATTAGTATACCTTTAATTAAATTTTGGTTTTCAAGATCGTCAATTCCTGACATTTTTGCTATACTTGTTCAAGGTGAGTGTAATGGATGAACTCGAAAAAAATGAAATATTGGGTGATTTATATGCCTATTATGGTGGTCTTTTAACTAAGAGTCAGCAGAGTTATTTTGAAGATTATTATTATAACGACCTGTCCTTAGGAGAAATAGCTATCAATCATCATGTTTCACGTCAGGCAGTTTACGACAATTTACGTCGCTGTCGCAAATTGTTAAAAAATTACGAAGACAATTTACATATGCAGAGAGATTACAATATGATCGAAGACAAACTAGCAAAAGTTGTAGTCGCACTCAAAAAAAGCAAGTCAAGCCAGGCTTTACAAATAACTACTGATCTAATAAATCAACTGAGGGGAGAGTAATTCGATGGCATTTGAAAATTTAAGCGAAAGAATTCAAAAGGCCTTAAAGAATTTAACAGGTAAAGGGAAAATTTCAGAAGATGACATCAATAGTGCCAGTCGCGAAATTAGACTGGCATTACTGGAAGCTGATGTTAACTTTAAAGTTGTTAAAGATTTTATCAAGAAAATAAAGCAAGAAGCTCTCGGAAAAGAAGTTCAGGAAAGTCTTAATCCAGGCCAACAAGTCATCAAGATAGTTAATGATGAATTAACCAAGATGATGGGTGAAAGCGCGGTTTCCCTCAATAAATCTAAACATATTCCTACAATAATAATGATGGTAGGTTTACAAGGTACAGGTAAAACTACCACAGTTGGTAAGCTGGCAAACAGATTAATACAAAAAGAAAAAGCAAGACCATTGCTAATTGCTGGTGATATTTATCGTCCAGCTGCTGTTGATCAATTGCAGCAAATTGGTGACCAGCTAAAAGTTCCTGTTTATAGTGAAAAAGATCAAAAAGACGTAGCTCAAATAGTGCAAGACGGCTTACACCAAGCTGATAAAAATAAAAATGATTATGTCATTATTGATACCGCTGGACGTTTGGAAATTGATGAACCATTAATGGAGGAACTTGAACGTGTCAAAGAAGTTGCCCAACCAGATAATATTTTGCTGGTAGTAGATGCCATGACTGGTCAAGCTGCAACAGATGTAGCTAAAGGTTTTGATGAACGTTTAGACATCACTGGAGTTATTTTAACCAAACTAGATGGTGATACTCGTGGTGGTGCTGCATTATCCATTAGGGCAGTAACCGGCAAGCCAATTATTTATACCGGTCAAGGTGAAAAATTGACCGACCTGGAACAATTCTATCCTGATCGTATGGCTTCTAGAATTCTAGGCATGGGTGACATGCTGACTTTGATTGAAAAAGCTCAGCAGGATTATGATGCCAAAAAAGCTGAAGAAGTTGCTGAAAAAATGAAAGAAAATACTTTCGATTTCAACGACTTTGTTGATCAGATTGAGCAAGTTGAGAAAATGGGTCCACTTGACCAGCTGATGAAGATGATTCCGGGAATGGCAAATAATCCCCAGCTTAAGAATGTTAACTTTGATAAAAAACAAATTGTTTATGTGAAAGCAATTATTTCATCAATGACAGAGGAAGAGCGAGAAAATCCGGAATTGCTTAATCCTAGTCGCAGAAGAAGAATAGCTGCTGGATCTGGTCGACCTGTAGTTGAAGTCAACAGAATGATTAAGCAATTTAAACAGGCGCGCGATATGATGAGCAAAATTACCAAGGGTAATTTTAAGGGAATGGATAATTTGCCAGGAATGAATTCTCCAATGGGCCGGATGGCTATGAAACATATGGGTAAGAAATTTAAGAAAAATAAGAAAAAACGGATGAAGGTCAAGAGATATCATTCATAAAAAATCACCTGTTAAGTAAAAACACTTTACACCCTTTTAAAAAAGTGCTATATTATTTAACGTAACTTTTAGGAGGAATAAATTTATGTCAGTAAAAATTCGTTTGCGCCGTATGGGTGCTAAAAGAAAGCCATTTTATAGAATCGTTGTAGCTGATTCCAGAATGCCACGCGATGGTCGTTTTATTGAAGAAGTCGGTTACTATAATCCAGTTTCAGTTCCTAAGGAATTGAAATTAGACGAAGACAAGATTTTCGAATGGTTGAAGAAAGGTGCACAACCTTCAGATACTGTACGTTCACTTCTTTCAGGTGCAGGTTTAATGAAGAAACTGCATGATTCCAAATTCAATAAATAGTGAATCGTTTGTTAAAAGTTTGAAGTTGACTGCTTCAAACTTTTTTCTTTAAGTAGGAGATACTATGCAATTTTATGATGTTGCGCGTATTTTATCTACCCATGGTCTTAAGGGAGAGGTAAAAGTTGCTTTGATTACGGATTTTCCGGAAGAACGCTTTGCTGCTAAGCAAGAATTGGCCTTAAAAGCTAATCAACAAAAAAAGTTGACGGTTAAAAGCAGCAGGCCTTTTAAACAGTTTTGGCTAGTTCAATTTAATGAGATCACTGATATTAATAGTGCTAAGAAATTAATTGGCGAAACTTTAGTTGTTAGTGAGCAAAATCAACATGAACTTCCAGATGGCGCATATTATTATCGCGATATTCTAGGCTGTAAAGTGATAGATAATCATTCCGAAACTGAACTAGGTAAAATAACTGGTATTGAAACTCCAGGTGCGAACGATGTATGGGAAATTACTGAAGAGAATGGCAACACATACTTAATTCCCTATATTGATGAAGTAGTCAAAAAAATAGACATTGCTCACAAAAAAGTTTTCGTAGAACTCTTAGAAGGGTTACGTAATGAAGATTAATGTATTAACGCTTTTTCCTGATATGTTTACGCCATTGACGACCTCAATGCTTGGAAGAGGTCTTGAAGATGATAAATGGCAGCTAAATTTAGTAAATTTTCGCGATTTTACCACTGATGTACACCATCACGTTGATGATAGTCCTTATGGTGGTGGCGCTGGCATGGTTTTGCAAGTTATGCCGATCAAGAAAGCCCTTGATTCACTTAAAAATAAGGGCAAAGTAATCATTACTGCGCCACAGGGTAAAACTTTTAATCAAAAAATGGCCCAAAATTGGTCTCATGAAGAAAATCTCACCTTTATTTGTGGTCATTATGAAGGCTTTGATCAACGCATCTATGATTTAGCTGATGAAACTGTTTCAATTGGTGATTACGTTTTAACTGGTGGGGAATTACCCACAATGAGTATGATAGATGCTACTGTTAGACTGCTGCCAGGAATTTTGGGAAATGATGCCTCACCGGTGGAAGAAAGCTTTGCTCACGGTTTGCTGGAATATCCACAATATACCAGACCGGAAGATTTTGAAGGAAAGAAAGTACCACAAGTATTAACATCTGGAAATCACCAAAAGATTGATGAGTGGCGGCATAAGGAAGCTTTGCGCGCAACCTACTTGTACAGACCGGATTTACTTGAAAATTATAATTTAAGTAAAGAAGAAAAGAGAATGTTAACGGAAATAAAGCAGGAAAAAGATCAAACTTGATTTTAGCTGTTAATTTTGCTAGTATAACTGAGGTGTAAATTTATTTTGCACTAATAGTTAGGGGTGTTCCGCTGACGTAGAAAACGCTAATGAATGCCGGAGAAGGAGAAAATAAAAATGGATCCATTAATTCAAGAATTAACCAAAGAACAATTACGTGACGATATTCCTGACTTCCGTGCAGGTGACACAGTTCGTGTACACGTGCGTGTTGTCGAAGGTTCACATGAACGTATTCAGATGTTTGAAGGCGTAGTTATCAAGCGTAAGGGAACTGGCATTGGTGCCAGTTACACTGTACGTAAGATCGCATCTGGTGTTGGTGTTGAGCGTACTTTTCCAGTAAACGATCCACGTGTTGCCAAGGTTGAAGTATTGCGTCACGGTCGTGTACGTCGTGCTAAACTTTACTACTTACGTGATCGTCACGGCAAGTCTGCTAGAATTGCAGAAAAGCGTCGTTAATTCACGCTTAAGTGAAAGAGAATCATTTCCAAAAGGGATGATTCTCTTTTTTGTTTATGTTAAAATCTTTAGCAATATATTTTTATTGAGGAGGAGAATTATGAAAGAACCATTTTTGTTAACTTTTGATCCTGATCCGAGGGCTGTTTTAGAGCCAGATCACGAACAAGAAATTAATAACTTTCATTTTCAGCCCAAGCTGCTGTTTGCATTCTTAACTCCTGCTGTAATCAGTGATTTTTTGGCTCGTTATCCTCATAAAAGCTTGGATTCTTTGACTGCTTCGAAGGAGAAACTCCAATTTATGAGGTTGATTTAGACGGACAAAAAATTACTTTTTGTCAGGCAAAGATAGGTGCTGCAGCTGCTGTAGAGCTATTAGATTGGTTAATAACCTATGGTGTTAAACAAATTTTAGCAATCGGATCAGCAGGCTGCTTAGTTGATTTACCAGAGAACTATTTTCTAGTGCCTACAAAAGCTATTAGAGACGAGGGCACATCCTTTCATTATATGAAACCAGGAACGTATATTGACTTAAAGTCAGAGTTTTTAACTAAGACCAAAAAATTGCTGAAAGAAGAAGGTCTTAAGGTTGAAGAAGTAACTACCTGGACAACTGATGGCTTCTTTAGGGAAACTGTCAAGAAAGTAAAGCAGGCTAAAGAGTTGGGAGCCTCTTGTGTAGAGATGGAGTGTGCAGCAATGGCTGCGTGTGCACAATTCAGAGAGGCAGATTTTGCACAAATATTATTTACAGCCGATTCACTTAAAGATTTAGAAAATCATGATGACAGAGGCTGGGGTAGGGATGCTCATGAAGCAGCAATTAATTTAGCTGCCAATATCATTAGTAAAATTTAACCAAGTTTGTGAAAAATTACTGCTGTGGAACCTAAGTGAAACAGCGTTATTATTCACAAACAAATAACATAAAGGCTTTAGAAAAAGCATTTTTAAGTATAATTTCAATATAAAGATTGTGAATTGATTTAAAGCATTAGTTGTGGAAAGTCAATTTCTTGCCATTATGACAGTATTTTGAGACGTTACGCTTGACTGCTAATAGGAATTTTGCTAGATAAATATCTAAAAATACTTAAAGTTCAAGCAAATCAAAATAATAGTCAAAATTAGTCTAATAAGCCAGTGAGACCAAGTGATTTGTCCGTAAAGAAAAATACCATTTGCTAGAGCGGTAAGTAAAACTGCTACTAGAAATATAGTAGTTAAAAGTTGTTTTTTTAGAAAACTTCCGGCAATAATGCCTAATGCGGACAAGACGTTGATCATGATTAGCCAAATTGGCAAACTAGTAAAAGATGAAAAGCTGGCGCTAATCATGAGAACACCATATATAATAGTTAAACAGATTGTTAGATATGACATTTTTATACCTCCTGCTAAAATTTAAGCATTTGGGGTCGACACTATGTCAAGGAGATAATTATGTATTTGAAAGAATTTATTCAAAAGGAAAATACTACACCTGATACAGTTAGACATTATATCTATTTAAACTTATTAAATCCTGGTCGTAAGGGAAGAAACTATTGGTTTACTGAAAACGAAACTGATATTTTTGAAGCAATTAAAGAGTTCCAAGACTTAGGATTTTCGCTTCAAGAAATAAAGGACATAAAAAACTACACGATGAGTCGTGTAGTACTGAAAAGCAACGTACACAAAACTTAAAGTTAATTACGGATAAAATCGCCGTTATATCTGCAAAAATAAACAAATTAAAAATGCAGAAAAAAGTATTGGCAGAAGTAAAAGAAACTTTGCAGAAAAAAGCATTATTGAAACTCGTAAAAAATAATTTTTGTTTATCCCAATAATGCTATAAAGCTCTTTTGTTAAATATTAAATAATAGTGTTGCGGTATAGCCCTACTACTTTACCTAAAATGTGGACGCTTGACAATATAATCGGTGCCATCGTATCATTTTCAGGCTGTAAACGATAGTGACCTTTTTCCTTGTAAAATCGTTTTACAGTTGCTTCATTTTCATCTGTCATTGCTACTACAATTTCACCGTTAATAGCTGAAGATTGTTTGCGGACAATTACATTATCTCCGTTTAAAATTCCAGCATTAATCATACTTTCTCCATGTACTCTTAACATAAAGAGATCGCCAGCATCATTTGCTAAATCAGGAGGCAAAGGGAAATAGTCTTCTATATCTTCAACAGCTAAAATAGGTTGACCAGCAGTCACGTCACCAACAACTGGAATTTCTTTTGGTTGGACACCAATTGCTTTTTTTCCTTCATCGGTTATTTCTAATGCTCTTGGTTTTGTAGCATCCTTTATTATTAAGCCCTTGTTTTCAAGCCTTGATAAATGACCGTGTACAGTAGAAGTGGAAGATAAATCTACAGCATGACATATTTCTCGCACAGTTGGGGGAAAGCCCCTATCTTCAACCGTTTCATATATGTAGCGTAAAATTTGCAACTGCTTGTTGTTTTGTTTTGTAGTCATAGTTATCTCCAGTATTATAAACGTCTTTAATACCTTTAATTCTAGCAGATAATTTGGTATAGTACAAACAAGCGTTCTGAAAATTTTAAACTTTTTTTATTATAAATAATAATGTAGACTTTTTTAAGAGAGGTGCTAAAAATGAATGAAGATCTTGAGAAAAAACTAATAAATCGAATAAATGAACTATATCATAAAAAGGAATCTGTTGGACTAACAGAAGACGAGGAAATAGAACGAAAAAAATTACATCAGGAATTTATTAAGAACTTTAGAGCAGGCTTTAAACAAGATGTAGAGAATTTAGTGATAATTGATAAAAATGGCAAAGAAATTACTTCTGAAATAGCGAAAAAAGCTCAAAGAAAAAAAGGTTTAAGAAAAGATTAACTTTGATCTTTAATTTTACTGTATTTTTAGGTAAGATATACCTATTGGACAAATTGAGGTGATTATTTTATGAACTTAGGATTAGCGATTTTTCTGATTGTTATAGCATTAATATTAGGACTTGTAGGAGGCTTTTATGGTGCCAGAGCATATATGAAAAAATATTTTAAGGATAATCCGCCAATCAGTGAAGATATGATTGTTGCCATGATGTCTCAAATGGGCCAAAAGCCTTCAGCTAAGAAGGTAAACCAAGTGATGAACATGATGAAGCACCAAAAATAAAAACTTACTAGATTGAAATAGTGTGGCGGAGAATAGACTCTCCGCTTTTTTACTGAATTTTTAGGTGAATAATGGGTATATTTTTTAAATTAGGCTGGTTTTTTAAAAAAGAAAAAAAGCGTTACCTAATTGGTATTACATTTTTGGCACTGACTTCAGTTGTGAACTTGGTGCCACCGAGGATTTTAGGCCTAATGGCTGATCAATTGGATAAAGGACATATTAGTTGGCAGGAATACGGTCTACTGATTATGGCTATCGTTTTAGCGGCCTTGCTACTCTATGGCTTCCGCTATTTTTGGCGTAGTCAAATTTGGGGTGGAGCGGCTGAACTGGAACTGCAGTTAAGATCAAAATTATTTCGTCATTTCATGGCTATGGATCGCACTTTTTATCAACGTCACAGAACTGGTGATTTGATGGCTCACGCCACAAATGATGTTTCGGCTGTTCAGGAAGTTGCAGGTGAAGGTGTCTTAACTTTAGTAGATTCACTCATAATGAGCGTATCTACTATGGTGGCCATGATTGCTTTTGTTGATTGGCGTTTAACACTTGTAGCTCTTTTGCCTTTGCCTTTTTTGGCTTGGGGGGCATGGAAATTAGGAGATAGACTACATGATGCTTTTGATAAATCTCAAGCAGCCTTTTCCAAATTAAACAATAAAACTCAAGAATCTGTTTCTGGTATAAAAGTTTTGAAAACTTTTGGACAGGGAAAAGAAGATACGGCTGCTTTCAATCAAATGATAGACGATACTATCAAAATCAATAAAAAAGTTTTTAAATGGGATTCCATGTTTGATCCTTTAGGTACATTTCTAATTGGTTTGACATATACAATAACTATTATTTATGGCGGAATGCTAGTTTTTAACAAAGCTCTCACTATAGGCCAGTTAGTCTCATTTATAGCATATATCGGCAATATGGTCTGGCCAATGTTTGCGATTGGGTATCTTTTTAATATTTTAGAGCGTGGAAGCGCAAGTTACGATCGTATTGAAAAACTATTAGAAGAAAAATCTGAAATCACTGACAAAAATGCTGATCAAAAATTATCTGCCAAAGATATTGCTGGAGATCTTATTTATCATGTTAAATATTTTGCATATCCAGATGAACCGAAAGTTCAAGTATTAGATAATATCAACTTTACGTTAAAGACGGGGCAAACTCTGGGTCTTGTTGGTAAAGTAGGGGCTGGAAAAACAACTATCATACAGCTTTTACTAAGGGAATTTGATAAATATAATGGTCATATCACCTTAAATGGACATGATATCAGGGAGATCCCGCTTAACGTTTTACTACGCCAAATCTCATATGTGCCTCAAGATAATTACTTATTTTCAACAAGTATTCAAAAAAATATTGCTTTTTCAAAAGCAGACAGTAATGAAAGTGCTATTGTTTCTGCGGCCAAGAAAAGTGATTTGCATAATGATATTTTACAAATGCCTGGTGGCTACAATACTTTGGTCGGCGAAAATGGCGTTTCACTTTCCGGTGGACAAAAACAACGCATGTCTATTGCCAGAGCCTTGCTGAAGCAAAGTCAAATTTTAGTTTTAGATGATGCATTGTCAGCAGTAGATGCAAGGACTGAAATGGCTATTTTACATTCATTGAAAAAAGAACGAAAAGGCAAAACAACCTTAATTGCTACGCATAGACTTACATCAGTAATGAATGCTGATTTAATTTTAGTCCTAAAAAATGGTCGAATTGTTGAACGAGGAACTCATGACCAGCTGCTGAAATTAAATGGTTGGTATGCTGATATGTGGCAAAGACAAGAATTAGAAGACAAGGTAGGTGACTCCAATGGACGATGAAAACTCATTCCAATCAGTCTGGTCTCAAGAAATTCCTGTAAAAGAGCAACTTAGCATTTTTAAGCGCTTGATGCGTTTTGTGATGCATTTTAAAAATGAAATGATCATTGCAGGTATTGGTGCTTTTTTAGTAAGTGTAATTAACGTTTTACTGCCATATGGTTTACAGTATTTTTTAGATAATTTTTTGAGTAAAGCTGATGTTACAACACAAATAATTTTATTCGCTGGTTTTCTGTACGCATTTGGTTCCATTGTCAAAGGAATTTTGCAATTTACCTACGAGTACTTTTTTGCTTTAGGATCAGAAAAATCGCTTGAAGGCTTGCGTTCTGAACTTTATAAAAAGTTGCATACATTAGGAATGCGCTACTTTGATCAAACTCCAGCTGGTTCAATAGTCTCAAGAGTAACAAATGATACTATGACTTTGAGCAATTTTCTGACTGTATTATCAAGTGTAGTAATTTCATTTTTCTCAATTATTTCGGCTATGGTAGCGATGTTTTCTACCAATGTAGTGGCTGGATTTATAGTTCTTGCTTTTTTGCCTTTACTTTTAGTGATTATTTGGCAATATTCTAAAAGAAGTTCGAAACTTTACCGTAGTTATCGCGAGCGACTAAGTCGCATTAATACTAACTTAAATGAATCAATAGAAGGGGTTTCTTTAATCCAGCAATTTAAGCAGGAAGGGCGTATGACTAATCATTTTGAAAGTGAAAACTCTGCCTTAATGAAAACACGTTTCGATATGATTAATCTTAATTCCTTTTTGTTGTCACCTTTAACTAGTTTGCTATATTCACTTGCATTAGCATTAACTTTAATGTATTTTGGCTTTCCATTAAGGGAAACCTTTGTGCCAGCTGGTGTGGTTTATGCATTTTCACAATATATTTCACAGTTTTTTAATCCAATTGCCAATATGATGGATCAAATGACTTTTTTCCAAGATGGTATTGTAGCAGGCAAAAGAATTTTTCGGATTTTAGATAATACTGATTACGAACCACAACAAAAAGCTGAGGCAGGATTAACAATTAATCAAGGAAAGATTGAGTTTAAGCACGTAAGTTTTTCATATGATGGTAAAAACGAAATTTTACATGATATTTCATTCACAGTTAATCCCGGAGAAACTTTAGGCATAGTCGGACATACAGGTTCGGGTAAAAGTTCGATTATTAACGTAATGATGCGTTTTTACGAATTTTATAAAGGTGAAGTGTTAATTGATGGTGTTGACATCAAAAAATATCCTAAAGCAGAACTGCGCAAAAAACTTGGATTGGTATTGCAAGAGCCCTTTATGTTTTACGGAGATATTAATTCCAATATTCGCCTTTATAACAAGGACATAACTGATGAGCAAATAAAAAAGGCTGCCGAAACTGTTCAGGCAGATGGCTTTATTGAGAATCTCCCTGGAAAGTACCATGCTAAAGTAGGTGAAGGCGGAAGTGAGTTTAGTCAAGGCCAAAGGCAACTAATATCTTTTGCTCGTACTTTGGTGACGGATCCTAGGATATTAGTTCTGGATGAGGCCACTGCAAATGTTGATACTGAAACTGAAACGCTGATTCAACAAGGATTGAAGAGATTGCGCAAGGGTCGCACAACTTTGGCTATCGCGCACAGGCTTTCAACTATTGTTGATGCAGATCAAATTATTGTATTGAATGATGGCAGAATTGTGGAAAGAGGCAATCACGAGAAACTTCTTTCACAAAAAGGTTATTATTATAATTTATATACCTTACAGAATAGCCAAAAGTGAAAAAAAGCACAAAGCTAAAAACTTTGTGCTTTTTTATATTTAGTATTGACAGCGTTTACATTAAAGAGTAAATTTATCATGTTAGCAGTAGCTAAATTATGATTTTAGTAAGAAGGGAATTATAATGGAATATCATAAAATTAATCAAACTGACTTGGATAACCTAAGCAAGTTCATTTCAGATCCAGAAAGGTTTATTACTAAACCTACTAAGCACTGGGATCATGACCAATTTGGTACAGTCAAAGCTATGCCAGATTTGGTAATTCAACCAACAAGCAATGAAGAGGTAATGAATGTTGTTAAATACGCTAGTGATCATTCAATACCTTTGGTTCCAAGGGGAAATTCAACTGGTTTAATGGGAGCTAACCTTGCTGTTGATGGCGGAATTTCACTTGACATGATCAAAATGAACAAGGTTTTGGAATATGATCCAGAAAGTTTGACTATGACTGTTCAAGCAGGATTAAGATTGAAAGACTTGGACGAATATTTAGCTGATAAGCCTTTCATGTATATGCCTGCTCCAGCCATGCACTGGGCAACTATTGGTGGTAATGTTTCCACAAATGCAGGTGGACTCAAAGCTATCAAATATGGCGTTACCAGAGAGCACATTCGTGAGATCAAAGTAGTTTTGACTAACGGAAAATTATATAAATTTGGCTCCAAAGCAGTTAAATCGTCTTCAGGCTATTCACTAAAAGATTTAATTATTGGATCAGAAGGAACTTTGGGTGTTGTAACTGAAGTTACAATTCGTTTATATCCAAGACCTCACAAATCTATCAATGCCATTATTCCATTTCCAACTTTGAATGACGCTATTAGATCAGTACCAGCTATTCTGAAATCTGGAGTTGTACCAACTACTGTTGAATTTATGGGACGTAAAGTTGTTAAACTCTGGGAAACATACGCTAAAGACGAATTTCCGATTAAGCATGGTGATGGTTTCATTATCATTGGAATTGACGCCTTTACGGAAGATGAATGGAAAGCAGAACTTGACGAAACTTTAGAAGTTGTTAAACCGTTTAAAGCGGAAAAGGCAATTGTATTGAGTGCTGATTCTGATGAAGCTAAGAAGATTTGGAAATGTCGTGAAGAGTTATTGCTTGCTATTCAAAACTCAACACCAAAGATGGATGAAATTGATGTCTGTGTTCCAATCAACCACATTCCTGTAGTTTTAGACCGAATTGAAGAGCTAGAGAAGGAATTGAACATTAGAATTCCAAACTTTGGTCATGCTGGAGACGGCAACCTGCATATTTACCTTTGCTCAGACGATATGACTGATGAAGAATATGCAAAAACAAGTGATAAAGTAATTTCTGAATTATACAAGACTGCTAAATCACTTGATGGAAATATGTCTGGTGAACATGGTATTGGTTACGCTAGAGCAAATTACTATGAAGACTTTTATGGTAAAGAATATACTGACTTACTACGCAAGGTTAAAAAGTTATTCGATCCTAATTATATTGTTAACCCAGGGAAGATTTTTGAACCTTAATTCGTATCCTAATTCATAGTGTATATGTGCGTTTAATAAAAAAAAAAGCTGACAAAGTATATTTGTCAGCTTTTTTGTGTAGATTAAATTATTAATACTACTTATTTAACATGTACCTTCTAGTCATTGGTAAGTTTTTACCTGAAGGTCCTTTAGTAATCAGATATTGTACAACATCGATGTTGCCAGATTCAAAAGAAGCAGCGCAAGCTTGCAGGTATAAATCCCACATTCGAGTAAAACGCTCACCCATATTCTTTTGAATTTGATCCCGTTTAGCATTAAAATTTTTATCCCAAATTTCCAATGTTCTTTGGTAATGTCTTCTAAGCATTTCCAAATCCGTAATTTGCATGTTGTTTTCGACAATATGACTGATATTTTCACTTAACCCTGGTACATAACCACCTGGGAAAATGTACTTGTTAATCCAAGCGTTCTTGGCACCGCCTTGTTGACGTGTGATGCCATGAATGAGAGCTACGCCATCTTTCTTTAAATATTTTGAAACATCGGCAAAGTATTGACCTAAATTTTCTTTACCGACGTGTTCAAACATTCCTACAGAGGTAATGTAATCCCATTGTTCATTTCCCAACTCGCGGTAGTCTTCTAACTTAACTTCTGCAATATCTTGCAAGTTTTGGTCGTATATTTTCTTTTGCACAAGTTTATACTGCTCTTCACTCAGAGTTACACCAGTTACTTTTAAGCCATATTCTTTGGCAGCAACCAACATTAGAGTACCCCAGCCACATCCAATATCAAGTAATGTCTTTCCTTTTTCAGGATGTAATTTATTTAAAATATGATGGATTTTATTCAATTGTGCTGTTTCAAGGTCATCATTTTCATTTTCAAAATATGCACACGAATATGTTAAAGTAGGGTCAAGCCATAATTTATAAAAGTCGTTACCGATATCATAGTGACTTTGAACATCTTTTTCGCTTTGTGCTTCAGTGTGTTTTTCTTTTGGTAAAAATTTACGAAATTTACTGGACCGCATGAAACTTCCGGCACTTTCATAAGCTCCGCAAATTAGTTTTTGCAAACTGCCCTTGATTTCGATTCTTTTATCCATATATGCTTCGCCTAAAGCAAGAGAAGCATTTTTTGAGATAGCACTAGTCGGAATTTTCTCGTTAAAAATTATCTCTATATTTGGAGTTCCGTTTCCGTATACTTCACTTTTGCCATCCCAGTATGTTACTTTGACAGGGAAGGGAAAAGACTTGCTTAACATAGCTCTATAAAAACTTTTTTCTAACAATTTTGAAATCCTCCATCTAACTTTTTTACATTTTTATTTTAACACTTGTTCATTGAGCTAATGTTTAAAGAGTAATTTTTTATTTAGGTTGATAATGAAAATTGGGGTTTTGTTCGTAGTCAACTTTATCCCAGGCTTTTTTAAGCTTATTGTCTAACATAGCTTCGTTTTCGTGAGTGAGTTTTATTTTACGGTCAACCATAAATGGCTCCCCGAAACAAACTTCTAAGGGTTGGCGTTTTAATAAACCAGTGAAAGTTAGTGGACCCTGATAGACCACTGGTACTATAGGCTTGTTTGATAATTTGGCAATGGCAATTGTGCCGCCTTTCATTTCAGATGAATGCCTGGTACCTGAGGGAAAAATAATTAAGGAATAATTACCTTTTCTCAATCCATTAATGGGAGTTTTTAAGGCTGAAGGTCCAGGATGTTTACGGTCTACAGGAAATGCATGAGCGTGTTTTAAGATGAACCGTAGTAATGGATTTTTAAACAATTCTATTTTAGCCATAAACATGAACTCTTTTGGACTTGCCGCTAAGGCGAATAAAATCGGTTCCCACCAAGTTCTATGTGGTGCTGCCAAGATATAGTTCCCTTCGGGAATTCTTTCCTTATGATTAACGTGTAAATGTCCGTTTAATAGCCAAACTATAAAGCGAGCTACCGGACGAATAAAATGATAAAACATAATTTCCTCCAATTGATGTAAAATATTATAACAAAGCTGCGAGAGAGGACAAATTTTTATGGAAAAATTATTGAAAAATGAACGCATTGATTATATGTACAATGATGATTTAAAAATAATCCAAAACAAATCATCTTTCAGCTTTTCATTAGATACTCTGCTTTTAGCGGCAACTGCAAAGGATGCAATTAAAGATAATTCCAAGGTAGCGGATTTATGTGCTGGCAATTGTGCAGCAACAATGTATATGGCTTATTTTAACCGTGCCAAATATGATGCGGTTGAAATACAGGAAGAAGTGGCTTCACAAGCTGAACGTTCTATTGCGTTAAATAATATGGAAAATCGTATCCAGGTTTTTCAAAAAAATGTCAAAGATGCTCCAGTTTTTTTGAGAAAAGATTCGTATGATGTAATTGTCGTGAATCCACCTTACTTTAAAGTTGCACAAAATCATAAGATAAATCCTGATCCAGCAAAGGCTATTGCCCGACATGAAATCTTAATTAATTTGGAAGAAATAATTTTTGTAGCCAGTGCATTGCTTAAAATGAAAGGCAAATTATTTATGGTTCATCGACCAGAGCGTTTAAATGAAATTGCCTATTTTTGTCTTAAACATGATTTTAGTATTAAGTTTGTACAGCCATATGTTTCTCATCGAGGAGAAAACTGCAATTTAATAATTATTGAAGCAGTTAAGCATACCGGTAGCGATGGTCTGGTATTAAGGGATGCCATTGAGGTACATGATAAAAACGGTAATTATCTTCCTCAAATTCAGCGTATAATCAGAGAAACGGAATCGGATAGAGCAAAAAGGCAAAAGAGTAGAAGATATTATTTTTATGTACTCTTATGCAAAGATAATAGCTTCTACGGTGGCTTTACTGATGATTTATCCAAACGACTAAAAGCACATAATAGTGGCAAGGGTGCCAAGTATACAAAGTCCCGCAGACCAGTCAAACTGCTTTACCACGAAGAGTTTAAAGATAAGAAGTTGGCGCTTAAAAGGGAATATTGGTTTAAGCACCATAACAGATTATGGAAGGAAAGATTTTTAAGAGAACATAAAGTTAACTTTTAACCTTGCATCTTAAACAATAATCTAGTATTATTTTAACGTATGCCTTTATGCATATGTATAAAAAACATCAAGAGCAATCAGTATTTCGGTGCCATACAAATGGTGAAATACTGAAATGACCGCTTGAGAGGATTAAAACCATAGGAGGAAGTTAATATGTCAGTAGTTTCTATGAAACAATTGCTTGAAGCCGGTGTCCACTTTGGTCACCAAACTAGAAGATGGGATCCAAAGATGGCTCCTTATATCTTTACACAAAGAAATGGTATTTATATCATTGATTTGCAAAAAACCATCAAAATGTTAGATGATGCTTATGCATTCGTAAGAGCTGTTGCTCAAAATGGTGGCGTTATTCTTTTTGTTGGTACTAAGAAACAAGCTCAAGATTCAATTGCTGAAGAAGCTACTCGTGCTGGTCAATACTACGTTAACCAACGTTGGTTAGGTGGTACATTGACTAACTGGAAGACTATCCAGAGCCGAGTACAAAGATTAAAAGATTTAAAGAAAATGTCAGAAGATGGCACATTTGATGTATTGCCAAAGAAGGAAGCTTCTCTTTTGACTAAAGAAAAGGATAAATTGGAAAGATTCTTAGGTGGTATTGAAGATATGCCTAGAATTCCAGATGTTTTATTCGTAGTCGATCCTAAAAAGGAAAAGATTGCTGTTCATGAAGCTAATATTTTAGGAATTCCTGTAGTAGCTATGGTCGACACTAACACTGATCCGGATCCAGTTGACGTAGTTATTCCTGCAAACGACGACGCTATTCGTGCTATTCGTTTGATTTCCGGCGCAATGGCTGATGCTGTTATTGAAGGTAAGCAAGGTCAAGATGATGACAATGCTGAAGCAGAGATGGCTAAGGGTGCAGAAGAAAAACAAGCAGATACTGAATCTGATGCAGAAAAAACAGTAGAAGCTGAAGAAACTTCTGACTCAGATGAAGACTAGTTTTAAATATTAATAAGTTTTTATTTGGAAGGAAAAATAATGGCAAACATTACTGCTAAACAAGTAAAAGAATTACGTGACCGTACTGGCGCCGGCATGATGGATTCCAAGAAGGCTTTGGTTAAAGCTGATGGTGATATTGAAAAGGCAATTGACATTTTAAGAGAAAATGGTGTTGCTAAAGCTGCTAAGAAGAGCGGCCGTATTGCTGCTGAAGGTTTGGCCGAATATGCTTTTGAAGGAAATAATGCTGTTGTAGTAGAGATTAACTCTGAAACAGATTTTGTTTCATCTAATGATAAATTTATCAAATTAGTTGATGATGTGACCAAGGCTATTTTAGCGGCTAAACCTGCTAACGTTGAAGAAGCATTAAAATCACCAATGGGTGATTCCACGATTGGCGAGGAAATTACTAATCTTACTGCTGTCATTGGTGAAAAAATCACTTTAAGACGATTTGATCTAATTACTAAGAATGATGATGAAGTCTTTGGTGCTTACAAGCACAATGGTGGTGCAATTGTTGCAGTTGTTACCTTAAAAGGCAACAGTGAGGAAGCTGCTAAGAACATTGCTATGCACGTTGCCGCAATTAATCCAGAATACTTGAACAAGGATTCAGTACCAAAGGCTGATTTTGATCGTCAGAAAGAAGTTTTCACTAAGGAAACTGAAAATGAAGGCAAGCCTGCTAAAATCATTCCTAAGATTGTTGAGGGCAGAGTAAACAAGTATCTCAGTGAAATTTGTTTAGTAGACCAACCATACGTTAAAGATGGTGACATGACTGTTGCTGAATATGCTAAGTCAGAAGGTTGCGAAGTTGTCGGCTACAAGCGCTACGAAGTTGGCGAAGGTATTGAAAAGAAGCAAGAAGACTTTGCTGCTGAAGTAAAAGAACAAATGAAATAGATAAATATTCTAATTTATTCAATTAAAAGCTCTTATCTGTATAGGTGAGGGCTTTTTTTGCTAAAATCTTGCGAAATCATTGATAAGAAGTGATAACCTTAAAGTAAGAAACTTTCTGCATTTGATAAAGAGAATAATTTTAACAAGAAATGAGGTTTCAATAATGAGGAAACTGGCAGAGTTTGACTACATGCTGGATTCATTTAATAGGGATTCCAGAAATCTTAATCGGTTAAGACACGATTTCGTTAATAAATATACGCAAAGTTATATTAAAAATGATATGAATTTAGACGATTTTGTTGTTGGTAAAGGAAATAAAAATAGCTTTTGCTATCAACTTGAATTTAATTTAGCTCAATTGGGCAGTATCAGAGGTTCAAATTCAAAAAAATTCGGTATTTATTATAGTCAAGAAGAGAAGAAGTACATTACAACAAAAGCCTGGGCAAGAAAAAATATAAATGAATCGTTCAGCGAATTAAAGAATGCAATTATTGAAATAATAAAATTGGGTGCAGACGATAGCAAAGAGTCAATTGAAAAAATTGATTCAATTCCATTGTCAAGCATTTTTAAATATAAAATTTTGTCTGTTTATTATCCAAATAATTATTTAAACATTTTTTCTAAGAATCCACTTTCATACTTTCTTTTTCAGTTTTATCCGGAATCTAATTTCAAAAAGAGCTCGATATATGAAATGCAAAAAAAGTTAATTGAGATAAAAAATTCGAATAAGATTGTTAAGAACTGGACTAACATCGAATATGGTAACTATCTTTACTATTTATTTAAAAACGTAAAAAAGTTAAACACATCTGATAAACCAAATAGACAAAAAAATAATAATTTCACTCTTGAAACCCCAAAACAAACAAAAACAAATAAATATGAGTAAAAAAATATATGATAATCCAATGATAGTATATGTTCAAATTGCGAAATATGCTAAACCATCCAAAAAAATAAGATTAAAATCTAATAAGAGCAAGATAAATTATTTAATTAAAGAGGGAAAAATTCTAAGCTCGGTAAAATAGGAGAAAGAATTGTATATAATTACGAGGTTAGGAATTTAAAAAAGTTAGGAAATTTAAAAGTAAAGTTGCAATCTGAAGTAGATAATTCATTAGGTTATGATATTTTATCCTACGAGGACGATGTGACTCCACGTTATATTGAAGTTAAAACCACAGAACAAAAAAATGATAATGGTGAACTTAGCTTTTTTATTTCGCAAAATGAACTGTAAAAAGCAAAGACTTTGAAAAAGTATTGGATTAATCAAGTTTACTTTACTGTTGATAAGCAACCAGTCATAAAAAAGTTAGAAGATCCCTTTAAAAAAGATAAGATCAAATTGCAACCAACTCTTTACTTAACTCACGTAAAGATTAAAGATTAGAAAAATTTGTTAAATTTTACTATACTTTTAATTTTTTGAATCCTTTAATGATTATTTTGGCTTATATTTATAATTAATATAAATAAACAATTACTAGATTGATTAAATTGGAGGTATTTATGGGTTTCTGGGTTATGATTTTGGCTTTGATATCTGGAGCGGTTCTAATCTATTTTAGTTTTGCTGGTCAGCTTTCAAAGTTAACAAAGAAAATTGCTTTTGTGGCAGGATTCCTACTGATAGTGGGTGCTATTTTCATAGCTACTCCAACTGGAGCCGAATTTGTGATGAAAATTACCTAATTTTAATGAAATCGCTTGCAAAAAATAGCACACCGTGTATACTTTAAAACTGCACTGTTAATTTACAGGGCAGTTTTTTAGTTTTTAATGGAGGCGTGAAAATGGAATTTACTGAGCAAGATTATGAAAATCGTAAAAATTTTGTCAAAGGTTTGTTTTCTTTAGGCGGATTAAGTGAAAGCGGCAAATCAGCTGCTGGAATTTATTTTGACAGCATTGGTATCAAACGAATGAAGATTATTGCAGTAGAAAAAGAAATGATGATAGAACGCAATTATCAGTTCACTGGACATCCATCAGAACAAGATTTCACCAATCTTTATGCTAAAGACACTGAAAAGGTGTTTAAAGAGTTCTTATACCGTTTAATAGGTAAAATGCAAGATGAAAATATTCATTATGCATCAATTGAAAGCTTATACCGTTCAGAATTAGGTGTCTACCTTAAAAAAGAACTAGGTTCTAAAATGATGAACATTTACATTGAAGCGCCTCTTGAAGTTCGCGCTCAAAGAGAATACAAAAAGCAAACAATTGATAACGGTAAAAACTTTACTTTTGAACAAATAATTGAGCGAACCAAAAAGAAGGATCAGTTCAAAATCAAGCATGGAGCACTTAAAGTAAAGGATATAGCAGATATTATTGTTAACAATGACTCTTTTGTAGAAAATGAAAAGCAATATTTAAATATTATGGCAGGCATTGCTTCTATAGTAAAAAAGTAAAAAATAAAGCACTTTGTTTTAATTATTGTCAAAGTGCTTTTTATTTGAAAATATTTGTTATTTTAGACTAAGCATACTTAAGAACTTTTTCGCTTTTGACCACCAAATATGAAGATCGTATGCTGAAGTGAAAGAAAGTATCCACGTCAGGATCCATGTGCCAAAAAAAGTAAGGAATGGATGATAAATAGCATGATGATTCATGTTTAGTCCTTGCCAAATCAGTTGATTCCAAAATACATTTGATAAATATGCTCGATAGGCATAAGTTGCTAAAAAGTGAAAGACTTTCAAGCAAGTTTTAGAGTTGTGTCTAATATTAAATAAACATAATGCAGCTACTAAAGCTATAACGGCTAAACAGTAAAATGTCATAGACGGCTTATAATATGGGGCATTTGCAAAAAGAACCGGATGACCAAATCCGTGAAATTCGAAATTAGTCCATAAAAAGCATGCAACAAAACAAACTAAGATCAGCCACCAAAACTTATATAGAAACGTATTGACATAGTCCCTAAATTGCCAGGCCAATACACCATAGACACCATAAATAAAGAAAGAAATAAAAATACGATCTAGCAGATACCAGTTCTTTTCTTGTGGACCATGAAAAACGTAAAAGTCATAAAACCAGAGCCATGCAAAATATAAAACAAAAGTAATAGCGGCAACTAGTAAACCACGTTTAACATTGTTACCAACATAGCGGCTAATAGCCCAGAAAATAGGCATTAAAATTATAAATTGCAACATCATTGTGTTATACCACAGGTGAGGAGCAGCGTTACCATTAACAAATTGCCAGCAAAAGGAACTAAAATTATTAAATCTGTTTATCTGTTGAAGCCAGGGCAATCCCAATAAGTAGATCAAAGTCCACCAGATTGTGGGAACAAACAAATTTGACCAGTTTGCTCGCAAGTGTTTTTGATATGAAAAATCCCCTGCTATATCGTTAGTACGAATTGTTGTATATAAAATGCCAAAAATAAATGCTGGTGCAGTGTATTTGAATAAGTTATATATGATACCAAAAATATCTTGGATATTAAATGGTTGTCGCACTCCCATAATTAAGGACATTATTGGCTGCGCCATAACAGCAGTGCATGCGAATACTTTTAAATAGTCTCCTATGTCTGCAATTTTGAATGATACATATGAATACTTTTTCATTTTTAGTTTGAAAATTCACTTTCTTTTAGCTTATATTTTTTAAAATTTTGAGATACTAATATTTTCTATTATAAACTCAAAAAAGGATATCAATCAGACGATGAAGTTTTTTACAATAAGAACTAAAATAAATTTTTGAATTTATTATTTTAGTTATATTATAGATGGAGAGAGTTTTCATACATACGTATAGTATTTATTTTTACTTTAATAAGGAGACATGATGTTATCAAAAAGAAATGACTATGACTTAGTAGTAATTGGTGCAGGATTATCTGGTCAAGCAGCTGCAGCTGCCTCTGGTGAAAAAGGTTTAACCACATTAGTAGTTGAGAAAGGTCGAACTACTGGTGGATCAGGCAATTACGTGGAAGGGATATTTGCTGTAAATAGTAAGATGCAACAACAGCAAGGAATCAATCTGTCTGAAAAAGAAATTTTGCATGACGAACAACAATTTTCCCATTTTGAGGCAGATACAATGATATGGAAAGACTATATTGCGCAGTCTGCTAAAAATGTTGAATGGTTAAATAATATTGGAGTTAAATTCGATGGTGTAGCAACACTCGGTGCAGGACTTAATACCTGGCATATGTTTAAAGGCTTGGGTAATCACGCAATTCATGATGCACTGCAGCCATATTCTGAGAAAAATGGTGTAGAATTTCTCACTTCAGCTGCAGCAGTTAATCTTCTACAAAATAGCACTGGAAATATTACTGGAGTAATTATTGAAGATTTTGCAACCAAAAAACAAAAGGAAATTAAGACTAAAGCGGTAATATTGGCTACTGGCGGTTACTTAAATAACAGAAAAATGCTTTTAAAGTATTTTAATTCTAATGCAAATCGCATTATTCCTATGAATTCTGGAAAAAGTGATGGTTCAGGACTTCAATTAGCATGGAATGCTGGCGCTAAAAAATTTGGAATGGGAATGGCAATGATGTTTGGAGGACAAATAAAAGAAGATACTATTCCCTCATATCAATTTTGGAAAACAGATATTGGTATTGCAAGTTGTGAAATGGCTCCGCTTTGGGTTAATGAAGTTGGGCAGAGATTCGTTGACGAAAGTGTTTTTAGAATATGGGCGCATGCTGGAAATGCTATTATCAGACAAGAAAAGGTATATGCAATATTTGATCAAGATATCCTGGATGAGTTTGCTGATAAAAATTTGCCTAGGAGTTTAAAACCACTTTCAGATCGTACTAGACTGGATAAGTTGAAAAGCATGATTTCTGAAGCTGAGGAAAAGCGCATGTCGTTTTTGACTAAAGCTGATTCTATTGCTGAGTTGGCTGAAAAACTGCACCTGCCTCAACTAGCAGAAACAGTTAAGCGATATAATCAGTTAGCACTTATAAAAAAAGATGAAGATTTTGAAAAACCAGCAAACTACCTTAAGACCATCCAAAAAGGTCCTTTTTATGCTTTTGAATTGGGTGTAGGAGCTTATTGTACAATGGGTGGTTTGAGAGTAAACCGCAAAAATGAAGTCTTAGATGAAAATGGTAGACAAATATCTGGATTATATGCCGTTGGATCTGATGCCTCAGCTGTTCTTGTGGGTGATACCTATGGTGTAAATGTTCCTGGTTCTGAAGCAGGGTATTGTATTTATTCAGGTAGAACAGCTGTCGATAATATTGCAATGTTAACTCATTAGAAAATCACTTTTAAAAAGACTAATTAAGAGTTCTATAATGGTCAGATTTATGTTTAACTTTTTAGGTGCACTTCACTAATAGCAAGTATTAATATCTATTTAACGCTGATCTCTTAGTTTTTATTTAGCTTTTTTAAACAATAACTCTACCGTTCCTGCTATTTAAACTTTTTTCATTATTGTTGACGTTATTGCTATTAGTAAAATACATATGTCAAGAGCCTGAAGATGATTTACAGTGGCAAAATCTTTTCCAGGCTTTTGTTTATTTGAATGTGCCATTGACCTAGAAATAAAACTATTGGCTGATTTTATTTTGAATGTCAAATAGTTGTTTAAGGTGAATATTTGAGATAATGTAATAAGGTTGTTTGCAGTAATTATTGTGATTTTATGAAAGAGTGTAATGAAAAATTATTTAAGCATTGATATTGGCGGAACTGAAATTAAATTTGCAAAATTGGATTATGCTGGAAATATAATCGAAAAAGACAAAATTGCTACTGTTAAAAATAAAACTGAGTTTTTGAAAAAAATAGATCAAATTGTAAAATATTATATTTCAGATATTAAAGGTTTAGCATTTTGTTCTCCCGGAAAAATTGAAAACACAAAAATTAGATTTGGCGGTTCATTACCTTTTTTGGACGGAATTGATTTTGCCGAAATTTATGGTAAAAAGTATAGGATTCCGGTAGCGGTAATAAATGATGGCAAGGCCAGCGTTTTAGCAGAAAATTGGCTAGGCAGTTTAAAGGGTGAGTCGAATTGTGCTGCAATTACGCTCGGAACCGGCGTTGGCGGCGGTATTATAATTAACAGTCATTTATTGCGAGGCTCACATTATCAAGCAGGTGAATTAAGTTTTATGATTAGTAATTTATCCCGCCCTAAAAATATGGCAGGTGCCGTTGGTAGTAATGGTTCAGGCGTGAATTTTGTTAAAGCAATTAATCGTAAAATTAATCATCAAAATGAAAATGACGGATTATATGCTTTTGATGCCATTAAGTCCGGTAAAAAAGAAGCCGTTAGAATTTTTAATGACTATTGTTTAAAAGTAGCAACTTTAATTCTTAATATTCAAACAGTAGTAGATTTAGATAAAATAGCTGTCGGTGGCGGCATAAGTGCGCAACCGATTTTAATCAGTGGTATCAATAAAGCTTATGATAAGCTGGTTAATGATTATAACTCGATTATTGGTGATACTTTGACTAAACCGGCAATTATTTCTGCTCACTTTAGAAATGATTCGAATTTATACGGATCGCTATATAATTTATTACTTCAAATTAATAGAGAAAATAAATATTAATTATATTTTGAAAATCTCGAAGTAGATAACTTTGAGATTTTTTGTTTTCCCCCGTTACTTTTTAGCTCAAAGAATTTTTTTAAGAAATTCCACTCTTTTATTTCTAAGTCCACATTTGCCCTTTTTATATGGTAGAATAACTAAAGTTAATAGAGGAGGTTGTCATGACTAAAGTTAAGTATAAGCGAATAGTTTTGAAAATTTCTGGTGAAGCTTTGGCTGGTGATGAAGGAACTGGTATAAATCCTACAGTTATTAGTCATTTAGCAAAAGAGATTAAATCTGTTCACGATTTGGGAGTTGACATTGGTATCGTCTGTGGTGGCGGTAATATGTGGCGCGGGGAAACTGGCGCAAAACTAGGGATGGAACGCTCACAAGCTGATTATATGGGAATGCTTGCTACCATAATGAATGGTTTAGCTCTTCAAGATGGCTTGGAACATGTAGGTGTACCAACTAGATTGCAAACATCAATTGAAATGCGGCAAATAGCAGAACCATATATTAGGAGAAAAGCTATTCACCATATGGAAAAAGGACGCGTAGTTATTATGGGTGGTGGCACTGGTAATCCTTATTTCTCAACTGACACAACTGCTGCCTTAAGAGCTGCAGAAATAGGTGCTGACGTGATCCTAATGGCTAAAAATGGAGTTGACGGAGTTTACTCCGCTGATCCAAAAGTTGATCCGCATGCCAAAAAATACAGTGAACTTTCACAACTAGATATTATTTCTAAAAACTTAAAAGTCATGGACAGAACAGCAAGCTCACTTTCAATGGATACCAACATTCCTCTAATCGTATTCAATGTTAATACTGAAGGCAATATTAAAAAAGTGGTATTGGGTGAGAATATTGGAACAGTAATCGGAGGAAAAAACAATGAATAATGAAGCAATCAAAAAAGCTCAAGATAATATGAAGAAATCAATTACTGTTTTTGAAAAAAACTTGAGCTCTATTCGTGCTGGCGTTGCTAACGCAGCTTTACTTGATGGAATAAAAGTGGACTATTATGGTGCTCCTACTCCATTAACGCAAATGTCTAGTGTTACTATTCCTGAGCCACGCGTGTTATTAATTACACCTTATGATCAGAACAGTCTCGATGATATTGAGCATGCACTCTTAGCTTCAAATTTGGGTTTAACGCCAGCAAATGATGGAAAAGTCATTCGACTTGTTATTCCGCAATTAACAGGTGAAAGGCGTCAAGAAATTGCTAAAGAGGTCAATAAAATGGCCGAAGAAAGTAAAATAGCAATCAGAAATGTTCGTCGTGAAACTATGAATAGTCTTAAAAAGCAGCAAAAAGATGATGAAATTACCGAAGATGAACAGCGCAATTTGGAAAAGAAAGTGCAAAAAGTTACTGACGATGCAACAAAGCAGATTGACCAAATTGCAGAAGAAAAACGTAAAGAGATTACCCAGGGCTAATAAATGGCAGATAAAAAAAATCAGTTAAACCATTTAGCTATCATTATGGATGGTAATGGTCGTTGGGCAACAAAGCAAGGCAAACCACGAATTGCAGGTCATTACGAAGGTATGAATAACGTAGAAAGAATAACATTGGCAGCCAACCAATTAGGCATCAAAGTTTTATCCTTATACGCGTTTTCTACTGAAAACTGGGGTAGACCTAAAGAAGAAGTAGCATATCTAATGAACTTGCCAGTACGCTTTTTTGATAAGTTTATGCCAACCTTAATGAAAGAAAATGTCAAAGTAAACATTATGGGCTACTTAAATGAATTGCCTTCAAAAACCTATGATGTAGTTCAGAGAGCAATGGCTGAAACTGCTCATAACAGTGGTTTGATTTTGAACTTTGCTTTTAATTATGGTTCACGAAGAGAAATTACTACAGCAGTAAAGGAAATTGCAACTCTTGTTGAAACGGGTAGTATTACAAGTGATGAAATTTCTGAAAAAATGATTTCGCAGAGATTGATGACTGCAAGCTTTGGTAAATACAGTGATCCAGATTTATTAATCAGAACTTCTGGTGAGCAAAGGATTTCTAATTTCATGTTATGGCAATTAGCATATTCAGAACTTGCTTTTAGTGAGAAAAACTGGCCTGATTTTACTAGAGAAGATCTAGAAAAATTTGTTATTGATTTTCAAAATCGTCATCGACGTTTCGGTAAAGTCGATGAATCGGATAGTTAGGTAAATATATGAAACAACGTGTAATCACAGCAGTTATTGCTTTAATTTTATTTATTCCTATCGTTATAGCTGGCGGACTTTGGATGGATTGGCTCACCGTTTTGTTTGCGGCCGTTGGTATCAGTGAATTCTTTTTAATGAAAAAACAAATATTGGTTTCAGTAAACTTTCTACTGGCTTTATTGGCCACCATTATTTGGGCAGTTCCTGATAGTTTTCTCAAGTCAATGCCATTTCATTGGACAAAATACGGCATTTATTTTGCTTTGATAATGTTAATGCTAACTTGGACAGTTTTAACTAAAAATAAAACTACTTTTGATGATGTAGCGGTTTATACATTAGGATCATTATATGTGGGAACCGGCTTTCATTACATGGCAAGTATTAGAAACGCAAACAATGGTCTTGCACTGCTTTGCTACGTTTTTGTTGTAGTCTGGCTGACAGATACAGGAGCCTACATGATCGGGCGTAAAATTGGTAAACATAAGTTGTGGCCTGTAATTAGTCCTAATAAAACATGGGAAGGCTCAATTGGTGGCACAATTTGTGCTGTAATTTGTGCCGCAATTTATGTTTACTTTGTTAATCTGAACCATTCACAAGTTGAAATGATTATTTTTGCCCTTGTATTATCAATTGTAGGACAAATGGGAGATTTGGTTGAATCAGCATATAAGAGATACTATGGTGTTAAAGACTCAGGCAAGATATTGCCTGGTCATGGTGGAATCTTAGATCGTTTTGACAGCATGCTCTTTGTTTTACCTGTTTTTGCTGCTTTGATGGGAATCATACACTAGGGGGATTTTTGTGAAAGGTATACTTATCTTTTTAGTAGTATTTGGAATATTAGTTTTTGTCCATGAATTCGGGCACTTTATTGTTGCTAAAAAGTGCGGCATTTTAGTGCGTGAATTTTCTATAGGTATGGGACCAAAGCTTTTCCAAGTTAGACGCAATCCAACTACTTATACGATTAGGTGGCTCCCGCTAGGCGGATATGTCCGTTTAGCAAGTAAAGATGACGAAACTGATTTAGCAGCAGGGATGAGAGTAGTTTTGCAGCTTAATCAACAGAAAGAAGTTGTAAAAATTGATGCCTCTGAATCAGATTTACCGATTGAAGGAATACCATTACAAGTAACGGCATTTGATTTGGTAGATAAACTTTTTATTTCTGGATATGAAAATGGTGAAGAAGATCGATTAGTTACATACAAAGTCAATCATGATGCAACGGTTATTGATCGTTCAAAAACTGAGTTAATTATTGCACCACGTGATACACAGTTTCAAGAAGCCAATGTGTGGCAGAAACTAGCTACCAATATTGCTGGACCATTAATGAATATAATTCTAGGTTTTGTCGTTTTTTTAATTTGGACATTTACTGTTCCAGGGCCTGCAACTACAGAAATAGCTGAAGTAACACCTAATTCACCAGCTTCTGTTGCAAAAATTGAACCGGATTCAAAAATTGTGGCTCTTAATGGTCACAAAATAACGTCCTTCGAACAAATTTCGGAAGAAATATCTCAGAATAAAAGTAAAAAAATTAATATTTCTGTTATCAAAAATAAGCAAAAAAAAGTGGTAAGCGTTCAACCGAAAGTTGTTAAAGTTCAAGGCCAAAAAGTATACCAAATCGGAATTAGAGCAAAAAGTGATGAGAGCCTAGGTGCTAAATTTAAACGTGGTTGGAATACAGCTGTTTCTACTACTGGAATGATTTTCAATGCAGTTGGTGGCTTATTCCGTCATTTTAGTTTAAA
Organism: Lactobacillus sp. ESL0261; assembly: GCF_003693025.1. Classification (NCBI taxonomy): domain Bacteria; kingdom Bacillati; phylum Bacillota; class Bacilli; order Lactobacillales; family Lactobacillaceae; genus Lactobacillus; species Lactobacillus sp. ESL0261. Next base: position 42,027 of record NZ_REHN01000008.1, on the reverse strand, counting down.
TAAACTTTCCGGGCCTGTGGGCATTTATTCTCAGACATCACAGGTTTCGCAAATGGGTTTTACCTATATCTTGGCCTTTTTAGCCATGATTTCAATTAACTTGGGAATAGTGAATCTAATTCCTATACCTGGTCTTGATGGTGGTAAGTTTTTGCTTAACCTTATTGAAATAGTTCGTGGTAAACCAATTTCTGAAAATCATGAAGCCATGGTGGAATTGATAGGTTTCGGCTTACTGTTAGTGTTAATTATTGCTGTAACGGGAAACGATATTTACCGTTACTTTATTAAATAAAATATAAATTTGGGAGAGAGTTTAAATGCGACAATCTAAATTATTTATGCCGACTTTAAAGGAAGCACCAGCTGATGCTGTAGCTGAAAGTCATAAACTGATGCTGCGAGGCGGATATGTTCGTCAGGTTACGGCAGGCGTTTATGCATATTTGCCTTTAGGGTACCGTGTTCTAAGTAAAGCTGAACAGATAATGCGTGAAGAAATGGCAAAAATCAACGTGCCAGAAATGGCAATGCCGGATCTTTTACCAGCAACTTTATGGGAAGAATCAGGCAGATGGCAAAAATATGGTCCGGAAATGTTTAAACTTAAAGACAGACACGGTCGTCAAAGTCTGCTAGGACCAACTCATGAGGAAACATTTACTGATATTGTCGCAAAAGATTTAAAAAGTTATAAACAAATGCCGATAGCTCTTTTCCAAATTCAATCAAAGTTTAGAGATGAAAACAGGCCTCGTTTCGGTTTATTGAGATCACGTGAATTTATCATGCTTGATGCTTACAGCTTTGCGGCTACTAAAGAACAGCTTGATCAACAATTTGAGGATGAGAAAAAGGCTTTTACAGCTGCATATCACCGTTGTGGCTTAAAAGTTACTCCGGTTATTGCTGATTCAGGAACTATGGGTGGCAAAAATTCAACTGAATTTCAAGCTCCAGCTGCCATTGGTGAAGATACCATTGCTACGAATGAAACAGGAACATATTCAGCTAATCTAGAAATGGCTTGCAGTATTGATACGTTCAAGCAGGAAGAGGAACCGTTAAAACAAGTTGAAGAAGTAGCTACACCCGGTCAAGAGAGTATCTCAGACTTAGTTAAATTTTTAAATATTCCGGCAACTAGAATTATTAAGAGTGTGCTTTACGTTGCTAATGAAAAAGAAAATATCCTAGTCTTAATCCGTGGTGATAAAGAAGTCAATGAAGTAAAATTAAAACATTTACTTGATGTTGACTCAATAAGAATCGCTACTGATGAAGAATTGGCAAACATAACCGACGTTGGCAAAGGTAGCGTTGGTCCAGTTAATGCTGATTGGGCTGATAAAGTAGTAGCAGATAATACTGTTAAAAATCTTTATAATGTTGTTGTAGGCGCAAACAAATCTGGTTGCCAAATTAAAAATGTGAATTTAAACCGTGATTTTACTCCAGACATATTCGGTGACATTCGTGTTGCTAATGAAGGTGAACCAGATCCAGTTGATCACTTGCCATTAAAATTCACAACTACTATTGAGGTAGGACACATTTTTAAACTGGGAACTTATTATACAAAAACTATGGGTGCAAACTTCCTCGATAAAAATGGTAAAGCTCAACCTGTTATAATGGGTTCATATGGTATTGGTGTCACGAGAGTTTTATCTGCTGTGATTGAACAGCATTTGACTAAAAATGGCGTGGCGTGGCCTAAAGAAATTGCACCATTTAGCCTGCACATTGTTCAAATGAAAATGAAAGATCAAGGTCAAACGACTTTGGCTCAAAAACTTGAAGAAAAGTACAGTGCTAAGTATGATGTATTGTATGATAATCGTAATGAACGGGCAGGAGTTAAATTTGCTGATGCTGACTTGCTGGGAGCTCCAGTGCGAGTAACAGTTGGTAAAAAAGCCAGTGAAGGAGTAGTCGAAGTTAAACGGCCTACTGATGAAAAAGCAACTGAAATGACAGTGTCCGAGTTAGACGATTTTATTAATAAAGAGTTAGGATAATTTTCGTGACTGATAAAAATAAACTATTTTTAAGGTTATTGGAGCAAATCAAGTTTCCGCAAGAATTTGCAGATAATGATTTGTTGCAAAAGGGCGAAATTGAGAACGTGGATGTTTACGCTAAAGAACACAGGTGGGATATCCATGTTCTTTTTACTACACCCTTAAAATTTGAAACTTTTAATGCTTTAAATAAGGCTATAACTGCTAGTTTTTCCTCTTTCGTCAATATTCATTTGTATGTTCGCTCTAAGGATGGAGCAGATGATTATTTAACTGACTATTGGCAGTTCGCGGTGCAAAATTCTCAGGCTTTGCAACCAGTGGCACGAGAATTTATTTCTAGTCATAAGCCTAAAAAAGAAAATGGCCGCTGGATTATTCCGGTTGATAATTTAGTGGTTGATGGACTGCTCGAGCAAAAAATGCTTGATGAACTTGCGGAAGAAATGAGAAATTTTGGTTTCTTTAACTTGAAGTTTGTAACTGAAATTGATGATGAAAATTCCAAAAATAATTTAGCCAGTCTTCAGGAGTTGCAAGAGCAACATGAACAAAATATGCAGGAAGAATATGATTCGGCTCCAGCACAAGAAAAGCCAAAACCAGCAACCTATCCCACAAAAAAGACTCGTTATGGCAATCGCAAATTGGATGATAATTTACCTGTAACTCAAATTAAGGAAGTAATTGATGGAAGTAGAAATATTGTAATAGAAGGTAATATTTTTAATATTTCGAGTAGAGAATTAAAAAATGGTTCAATTATATTTACAGGTGAAATAACTGACTATACTGATTCAATTTCATTTAAAAAGTTTGTTTCCGATAAAGAGCAAATTGAAAATATGACAAAAATCAACCCGGGAACTTGGGCTAAAATGCAAGGATCAGTAGCTGAAGACCAGTGGAGTCATGACACTGTTTTTAATATTTCTTGTTTTGAAATTGTAGAGCATGTTGGCAGAACTGAAAAATATCAGGGTGATGAAAAAAGGGTCGAGCTACATTTACATACAAATATGAGTCAGCTGGATGCTACAAATACCGCAACTGACTTTGTCATGGCTGCTAAGAAATTTGGTCAAAAAGCAATAGCTATTACAGACCATGCTGATGTTCAAGCCTTCCCTGAAGCATATAACGCAGGTAAAAAGAATGGCGTCAAAATAATTTACGGTTTAGAAGCAAATATGATTGATGATCATGCTTTACTGGTTCTTAATCCAGCTTCAATGACATATAAGGATCGTGAATTTGTTATTTTTGACGTTGAAACGACAGGGTTATCATCCGTTTACGATACCATTATTGAAATCGGTGCTGTGAAGATGAAAAATGGGGAAGTTTTGGAGAGGTTTGATAAATTTATTAATCCCCATCATCCGTTAAGTGAACAGACAATTAATTTGACTTCAATTACTGATGAAATGGTAGGAGCAGCTGATGATGAGGCTGTGGTTATCAAGCAATTTCAGGATTTTTATGGTGACCGTCCCCTTTGTGGTCATAATGTTCAGTTTGATGTTGGTTTTGTCAACGCAGCATTGAGAAGAGCAAAATTAGATGAAATTACCCAGCCGGTAGTTGATACGCTAGAAGTATCACGGTTGCTTCATCCAGAACAAACCAGACATACCCTAGATTCTCTGGCCAAAAAATATAATGTTGTCCTCGAGCATCACCATAGGGCTAACCAAGATGCTGAGGCAACAGGCTATTTAATGTTTAAGCTCTTGGATGCCTTTACTAAAAAGTATCACGAAGATAATTTAGGTAAAATGAACGATTATGCTGCTCAGGGTCAAGTGTTTAAGAGAGCACGACCACAACATATGACTATCCTAGCTAAAAATCAGGCTGGCCTTAAAAACATGTACAGACTAGTTTCTATTGCAAGTACCAAAGATTTTTATCGGATCCCACGTACTCCCAAATCAGATTTGGTTAAGAACCATGAAGGCTTGCTATATGGTTCTGGATGCTCTGAAGGCGATGTTTTTGTCGCAATGATGCAAAAAGGTTATGACGAAGCTCGTAAGAAGGCACGCTTTTATGATTACCTCGAAATTCAGCCACCAGCAAATTATTCAATTATGATTGAAGATCATTTGATTGCTGATGAAAAAGAACTTGAAGAAATTCTGACAAATATTTACAAATTGGGTAAGGAATTAAATAAACCAGTAGTTGCCACAGGAGATGCACATTATCTGGAAGAACATGATGCTATATATCGTACTATTTTGATTTCGGCCCAACGCAGCAATCCTGACAGGAACAAAAAACAGCCTGACATGCATTTTTACACTACTCAGGAAATGCTAGATGCCTTTAGTTTTTTAGGTGCAGATATTGCTAAAGAAATAGTAATTACAAATCCTAATAAAATTGCTGAATCAATTGAAGAAATTTCGCCTATTAAAGATGGACTTTATCCACCTCACATTGATAATGCTGATGAAGAAATGAAGCGTTTGACTTTTGACAAAGCACATGAGTTATATGGGGATCCGTTGCCAAAGATTGTTCAAGATAGACTTGATATGGAACTCAATTCAATCATTTCCAACGGTTATGCGGTTATTTATTTGATTTCGCAAAGATTAGTGGCTAAGTCAAATAAGGACGGCTATTTAGTTGGTTCACGTGGTTCTGTTGGTTCAAGTCTGGTCGCTACAATGTCCGGTATAACCGAAGTCAATCCATTGGCACCCCATTATCGTTGCCCAAAATGTAAGTATTCGAAATTTTTCGAAAACGGTGAATATGGGTCTGGATATGACTTGCCAGATAAAAAATGTCCTAAGTGTGGAGCTGAACTGGTTAAGGATGGGCAAGATATTCCTTTTGCAACGTTTTTGGGATTTCACGGTGACAAAGTTCCTGATATCGATTTGAATTTCTCGGGTGACTATCAGCCGGTAGCTCATAACTTTATTCGAGTAATGTTTGGTCCCGATAATTCTTATCGAGCAGGTACAATTGCCACTGTTGCTGATAAGACAGCTTACGGTTATGCTAAACACTATGATGAAGAAAAAGAATTGAATCTGCGTAATGCTGAACTTGATCGTTTAGCAGCTGGTGTCAGTGGAGTTAAAAGGACTACCGGTCAGCATCCTGCAGGTATTGTTGTCGTTCCCGATGATATGGATATCTATGACTTCACACCCGTACAATATCCTGCAGATGATGTCAATGCTGCGTGGTTGACAACTCATTTTGATTTTCATTCCATTCATGATAATATCTTGAAATTTGATATTCTAGGTCACGATGATCCAACTATGATTAGAATGTTGCAAGACCTTTCTGGTGTTGATCCTTTAACAATTCCACCCGATGATCCAGGAGTAATGTCGCTTTTTTCAAGTCCTAAAATTTTAGGTGTAACACCCGAGCAAATTCAATCAGAAACTGGTACTTTAGGAGTACCCGAATTTGGTACAAAATTTGTACGAGGGATGTTAGAAGAAACAAAGCCGACTACATTTTCCGAGTTACTGCAAATTTCTGGCTTATCCCACGGTACTGATGTCTGGTTAGGAAACGCTGAAGAGCTTGTTAATAACGGCACTTGCAAACTGAAAGATGTTATTGGTTGTAGAGACAACATCATGATGGACTTGATTCACTGGGGAGTTAAACCTGAAGTAGCGTTTTCAACTATGGAATCAGTTCGTCATGGTCGGGGAATAAGTGATGATGATATGGCAGTTCTACAGAAAAATGATAAAATTCCTGACTGGTATATTCCGTCTTGTCTCAAAATCAAGTATATGTTTCCGAAAGCTCATGCGACGGCTTATATATTAATGGCTTTAAGAATTGCCTGGTTTAAAGTTTACTATCCTGAAATTTACTACACTGCCTATTTCTCAGTACGTGCTGATTTATTTGATTTAGTAGCTATGAGTCATGGTAAAAACACGGTAAAAAAGGCGATGGCTGATATTCAAAATCAAGGAAATGATGCGTCTGCCAAGGATAAGAGTCTTCTTACAGTCTTAGAAATTGCCAATGAGTGTTTGGAGCGTGGTATTAAAATAAAAATGGTTGATATTAATCAGTCTGAGGCCACTAATTTTAAAATTATTGATCAGCATACAATTTTAGCACCGTTTAATGCAGTTCCTGGTCTGGGAAATAATGCAGCCAAACAAATTGTTGCTGCAAGAACTGAGCAGAAATTTTTGTCAAAAGAAGACTTGGCAAACCGTGGAAAAGTATCCCAGTCAATTATGGATTATTTAGAGAATAATGAAGTTCTAAATGGAATGCCGGAGCAGAATCAACTTTCACTCTTTTAAACTTTTGCAGTATTAATATAAATGTGATATACTTTTTAAAGAAGTTCGAATAAATAATTCGGAGTGAGCGCTTGTGCTCACTCTTTTTATTACGGAGGAAAGTACTTGGCGAAAGTTAAAGATTCTGTTCTTAAAGAAATTAAACCAATTATTGCAGAACGCAATGATGAGTTTGTTGATATAGAATACGTTAAAGAAAAGGGTCAAAACTATTTAAGAATATATGTTGATCGAAAAAATGGTATTGATATGGATGAAATTGCAGGGTTAAGTGAATTATTATCTGCAAAGCTTGATCAGATACAACCCGATCCGTTCCCTGACCCTTATATTTTAGAGGTTTCCTCTCCTGGTATCGAAAGGCCAATCAGAAATGAGACTGACTGGCAAAAAGCTTTAAATGAATATGTGCATGTGAAGTTATACCAGAAAGTTGAAGGTGGAAAAGAATATGAGGGAACTTTAAAATCTTATAATGATAGCGAAATCGAACTTGAAATAAAGGTAAAAACTAAAAAGAAAGTTTTATCACTTCCCCGTAAAACAATTGCAAGCATTCGTTTCGCAATTGAGTTTTAGAAAGGTTGATTAAAATTTATGTCTAAGGAAATGCTTGAAGCGTTCGCTACTCTCGAGAAAACAAAGGGTATAAAGCAAGACGTAATTGTTGAAGCGATAAAAGCAGCACTGGTTGCAGCATATAAGAAAAATTATAATCAGGCAACGAATGTAATAGTTGAATTTGATGAACGTAAGGGTGACTTTAAGCTAATGACTGAAAAGACTGTCGTTGAAGAAGTTCATGATGAACGTTTGGAAATCAGTTTAAAGGATGCTCTGACAATTAATCGGGCTTATGAACTTGGTGACAAAATTCGTTTCGAAGTTGCACCTAAAAATTTCGGTAGAATTGCGACACAAACGGCTAAACAAGTTATTATGCAACATTTACGTGAGGCAGAGAGAAATCATATTATTGATGAATACTCACAGTATGAAGATGAATTAATAACGGGCACTGTTGAAAGACGTGATAATCGTTTCGTTTATGTTAAAATTGGTAATGTTGAAGCAGTAATGCCACGTAACGATCAAATGCCTGGTGAAAGCTATAATCCCCAAGATCAGATCAGGGTTCTAGTTACTCATGTTGGTTCAGATTCAAAAGGTGCTCAAATTACGGTTTCACGTACCGCACCTGATATGGTAAAGAGATTATTTGAACAGGAAGTACCTGAAATTTATGATGGGACTGTTGAAGTGGTCTCAATTGCTCGTGAAGCAGGAGACAGAACCAAAATTGCAGTGAAGTCCAATGATCCTAATATTGATCCGGTAGGAACATGTGTTGGACAGCGAGGTGCTAGAGTTCAGAATGTGGTCAATGAACTTGACGGTGAAAATATAGATGTAGTTAAATACGAGGAAGATCCGTCAGATTACATTGCTAATGCCTTGAATCCTGCTGAAGTGATTGCTGTTCAATTTGGAGATGAGGACGAGGAAAAAAGTGCTTTGGTAATTGTTCCGGATTATCAATTGTCACTTGCCATTGGTAAAAAAGGACAGAATGTACGTTTAGCTGCTAGATTAACAGGTTATAAGATAGATATCAGACCAGAATCTGAAGTAGAATTTGTTGATGAAAGCAGTGATCAAGCTGAAAAAGAAAACGAAGAAGCTGAAACTAATAATTTAGCTGAAGATGGCTCAAATTCTTCACAAACAAACAGCGATTTTGCTGAAAGTGAAGAATCAGACAAAGAGCCAACTTCTGAAGATACTGACTCAGAGGATGAGCATCAAGAAAACGTTACTGACAGTAAAACGGTAGATTCTACTGAAAATTAAAGCAAGAGGTGAAACTTTTGAAAAAAAGAAAGATTCCAATGCGAAAAGATTTGTTAACTAATACTATGCAGCCCAAAAAAGAGTTGGTACGCATTGTAGTCGACAAAGAAAAGAATATTTCAGTTGATCCTACTGGTAAAAAACCTGGTAGGGGAGCATATGTTTCTCTTGATCCAAGTCAGATCAAAAGTGCTCAAGAGAAAGGCTTAATTGAGCGTAGTTTAGGAGCTACAGTGCCTAAAGAGTTTTACCAAGAGCTTTACTCATATGTTGACCATCAAAAGGCAAGGAAAGAATTGTTTGGTGATAAATAAATTTGCAAAATAGACAAAAAGCACTAAATTTGTTGGGATTAAGTCAAAAAGCCGGAAAATTAGTTTCAGGCACTGAACTTGTTTCCATTGACGCAAAAGCCAAAAAGGTAAAACTAATTATTTTAGCCCAAGATAGTCATGCAGATACTACTGCAAAGATCTATAAAGTTGGGGAACAAAATAATATACTTGTTATTAACAAATTTACTAGTAATGAAATTTCTCAAGCGATCGGAAAAAAGCGAAAAGTTTTAGGAATTACTGACACTGGTTTCTGCAAAGCATTGTTACAAAAAATAGACGAAGGAGTGTGATTTGATGGCTAAAACAAGAATTTATGAATTGGCAAAAGAATTAGGCATCGATAATAAAACTGTGGTCAACAAGGCGAAGGACTTGGGACTTGATGTTAAAAATCATATGTCATCACTTGAGGATTCACAAGTAAATCAATTAAAAGATAGTTTCCGTAGCTCCGCTCCCGCGCAAAAGCAAGAGAAACCCGCAAAAAGGAGCAGTAAAATCAAAATTTCCGTTACCTCAATTCGTAAAAGCGAAAAAAAGCATGAGGAAAAAAATGGTAACAAGAACAACAAGAGAGGCAACAACTTTCACCGATCTAACAATAATAGATCAAGGCAGGCTCAAGATCGCTATAAGCAACGTACTAGCCCAAGTCAAAGGACTTCAAAGCCGGTAGCACAAGACTTATTAAAGCAATTGAAACAAAAACAGCGTGTTGATGAAAAGAAATTAAATCGTCAAAGTGAGATTGTCCAGAAATCTTATGATGAAGACAAAACTACTGTCAAAAAATCTTCTGGAGAAGATAACAAGAATGTTTCAAAATCAGAAAATAAAGTTGTTAAAGTCGAGACTACAGCTCCTAAGGTAACTGGACCTAAAATAATTAAGCCTTCGCCAGCCAGAATGAAGAATACACAAAAGGCAAGTCCAGTTAATAAACCTAAAGCTTTAGATACAAATGCTGCACCTGAACCTGCAAAAGAAGAAAAGCGTCGTGGTAATGGTCACGGTCGCAATTCTGGTAAACCTGGCAGAAAAGGTAAAAATCAAACTTTTGGTACCAATAATTACTCAAAGCATCAAGAAAAGCGTAAACGCAAGAATAAGAAAAAGCAGTTCGAACAGGTACCAAAGAAACAGCCAACCCAGAGAAAAGAACGTCCGTTACCGGAAACACTGGTGTACGAAGTTGGTATGAATGCTCAAGATTTGGGCAAGTTGCTGCACCGTGAACCTGCTGAAATAGTTAAGAAACTATTTATGTTAGGTGTGATGACTAATCAAAATCAGTCACTTGATAAAGATGCAATAGAATTAGTTGCTGCTGAATATAATATCAATGCCAAAGAAAAAGTTCATGAAGATATATCTGACATTGATACTCTTTACGACAAGAGAATGGCAGCTTCTATGAAATCTAAGCATCAAATTAAGCGACCACCAGTTGTTACAATCATGGGTCACGTTGACCATGGTAAAACAACTTTGCTTGACCGATTGCGTCATACTCATGTTTCTGCTCATGAAGCTGGTGGTATTACACAGAAAATTGGTGCCTATCAGGTAAGAGTAGATAATAAGCCAATCACATTTTTAGATACGCCTGGACATGCGGCATTTTCTAACATGCGTGAACGTGGTGCTGAAATCACCGATATTGTTGTACTGGTTGTAGCTGCAGACGATGGAGTTATGCCACAAACTGTTGAAGCCATTGACCATGCTAAAAGTGCTAAGGTACCAATCATTGTCGCAATTAACAAAATGGATGTTCCTGGTGCAAACCCTGAGCATGTTACTGAACAGTTAATGAAATACAATTTGATTCCGGAAAATTATGGTGGTGACACTATTTTTGTAAACATTTCTGCCAAAACTGGTGAAAATGTTGATGAACTTTTACAAATGATTCTCTTACAAGCAGATGTCATGGAACTACAGGCGGATCCTACGCAAAAGGCAATTGGGACTGTTATTGAAGCTCGCCTTTCCCGTGGCCGTGGCCCAGTTGCTGACCTTTTGGTTCAACAAGGAACCCTAAAAGTAGGTGATCCTATTGTTGTCGGTAATCGCTTTGGTCGTGTCAGAGTGATGACTAATGATCGTGGACGCCAGGTAGAAAAAGCTACACCATCAATGCCAGTTGAAATTACTGGATTAAATGATGTGCCCGAGTCAGCCGATAAGATAGTTGTCTTTGATGATGAAAAGACTGCAAGAAGCGTTGGTGAACAAAGAGCACAACAGGCTTTACAACAATCTCGTGAAAATGTCCAACATGTTACTCTTGATAACTTGTTTGACACGATGAAAAAAGAAAACATGAAAGAAGTAGACGTTGTCTTAAAAGCAGATGTACAAGGTTCAGTAGAAGCTTTACAACAATCGCTTGAAAAGATAGAAGTCGAAGGCGTTCGTGTTAATATCATTCATGCGGGTGTAGGAGCAGTAAATGAATCGGATGTTACATTAGCCGGAGCTTCGAATGCCTTTATTATTGGCTTTAATGTCCGTCCAACCGCTACTGCTAAATCTCAAGCTGAAGCAGATGGAGTAGATATTCGACTATATAGTATTATTTACAAGGCAATTGATGATGTTAAAGCTGCTATGAAGGGTATGCTTGAACCAACTTATGAAGATAAAGTTGTTGGTAATCTGACTGTACGTGAAACTTGGAAAGTTTCTAAAGTTGGGACGATTGCTGGTGCATTTGTTGATTCCGGATACGTATCAAAAGATTCTGCAATCAATTTGATTCGTGATGGGGTTGTGATCTATACCGGAAAAGTTGCGTCACTTAAACGGTTTAAAGATGATGCTAAAATTGTTAAGCAAGGATTCGATTGCGGTTTAACCATTGAGGGCTATAATGACATCAAGATTGGTGACGAAATGGAAGCCGTAGAAAAACAGGAAGTTAAGCCTGAATAAATCAACTGGGAGAAAGCATGAAACACAGAATAGGTCGTGTTGAAGGAGAAATCCTCCGTGAATTAACGAAAATTTTACGAAAAAATATTCGTGATCCACGAGTTAATGATGTAACAATTACAGCGGTTGAATGTACAAATGACTTATCATATGCTACTGTTTATTACAGCATTCTTTCTGAAGATTCTAAAAAAGAAGAAGAAGCTGCTGCTGGTTTAAATAAAGCTAAGGGATTGATGAGGCATTTGTTGGGGCAAGTCCTAACTGTATATAAAGTACCAGAGTTGATTTTTAAACGAGATAATTCAGTTAAATATGGTAGTAAAATTGATCAGTTAATCGCTGAAGTAAAAAAGCAGGATGCAAATCGCAATAATTAAGAAAAGCGCTGTGAGGCGCTTTTTTCATGATTAGGTAATAAAAAATGTTAAATGGTATTTTAGTGATAGATAAGGATAAGGGCATGACAAGCGCAGACGTTGTCTATCATTTACGCAAAGCGCTGCATATTAAAAAAATAGGCCATGCTGGTACCCTAGATCCTGATGTTACGGGAGTGCTACCAATTGCAATTGGTCAGGCCACAAAATTGATTGAATTGATGCACGAGGAAAACAAAAAATATGTAGGTCAGGGAATTTTTGGCTTTGCCACTGATAGTTACGATATTAGTGGCAAAAAAACAGAATTTAAAAAAATAACTAGTAAAATTAAACACCATCAAATTCAAAAAGCTATGCAAGAGTTTGTGGGCAGTATAGAACAGGTACCACCTATTTATTCGGCCGTCCGAGTAAATGGCAAGCATTTATATGAATATGCGCGAGCAGGTATTAAAGTTGAAAGGCCAAAAAGACGGGTTGAAGTTTTTTCTTACGATCTTACAAATGAACCTGTTTTTGATAAAGAAAATGGTCAAGAAGCTTTTGATTTTAAAATTGAATGCAGCAAAGGAACCTATGTTCGCTCTTTAATAAATGATTTGGGAACAAACCTTGGTGTGCCGGCAGTAATGAAAAATTTGCGGCGCACTTCTAGTTCAGGCTTTGATATAGATCAAGCTGTTAAATTGAATGAAATTTCAGAAAATCCAGATATGGTAAATGAATTACTTCAACCAATTGACTCTTTTTTTACTAATTATGCTCATGAGGATATTGATACAGATCTGTGGGCCAAAGTTAAAAATGGAGCAACGATTTCTTTGAAAACGAATGCAAAAAAAGTGGCATTACGATACAATAATAGAGTTAAGGCAATTTATCAAAAAGATGGTACCATGTATCGCCCTTATTTAATGCTTTTACAAAATGAATGAGTGAATGAAGGTTTTATTATGGAAATTATCCATTTAACATACCCGTTTAAGGAAAATATTATTCCACAAAAGATAATCCTTGCTTTAGGATTCTTTGACGGTGTTCATCGTGGTCATCAGGAATTAATCAAAATCGCAAAAGAAAAAGCAATTCAAAAGCATTTACCATTAGTAGTAATGACATTTGATCGACATCCTAAAGAAATTTATCAAAATAAAGAAGTCAGCTATATAGATACATTGTCTGAAAAAGCTTATAAGATGCAGGAACTAAAAGTTGATTTTTTGCTTGTGATGCATTTTAATGAGGCATTTAGCAAACTGACTGCACAGGAATTTGTAGATAAAATTATTGTTAAATTAAATGCTGATACAGTTGTAGCCGGCTTTGACTACACTTATGGTCCCAAAGAGATTGCCAATATGAAAAATTTCCCTAAGTTTGCTAAGGGAAGATTTGCTATTATTGATGTTCCAAAACAGTCTTATGATGGCCAAAAAATTGGCTCTACGGAAATAAAAAGGGCCATTACCAGTGGAAATATGGAATTGGCAGCTAAATTATTAGGGTTTCCGTATGTCATGTCCGGTAAGGTCGGGCACGGTTTACGTAATGGCCATAAACTGGGTTTTCCTACAGCAAATCTAGTTTGGTCTCAAGACAAGGTGGTTCCTAAAATTGGAGTATACGCTACTAAAACCAAGATTAAAGGCAAGTGGTATGACTCAATGACAAGCGTGGGTTATAACGTAACTGTTAATGAGGGTAAAAAGCTTTATATTGAATCGAATTTATTTGGATTTAATCAAGAAGCCTATGATGAAGAAATGGTAATTAAATGGTATAAGTATACTCGTGGCGAAATTAAATTTGATAACTTAAAAGAATTAAAAAAACAAATGAGTGGTGATGAGGCAGAAATCAAAGCTTATTTTGCCGGCATTGGTTAATTTCAATTTTAAAGGGGATAAGCGTTTTTTTGTAAAAAAGTTAGCACTCAACTTGACATTCTGCTAAAAGCTAGTATCATATTAATTGTTAGCACCTAATAAGTTTGAGTGCTAAAAGTGAGGGCGATATTTATGTTGACCGAACGTCAAGAATTAATTTTAAAAACAATTATCAATGATTTTACGCAGACACATGATCCTGTTGGGTCTAAAACAGTCATGAATCAGTTACCTATTAAAGTTTCAAGTGCAACTATTCGTAACGAAATGGCGGTTTTAGAAGAAAAAGGCTTGATTGAAAAAACTCATTTGTCAAGTGGTCGAGTACCTTCAACAGAAGGCTACCGTTACTATCTTGACAATTTAGTTGAGCCTTTACAGATTTCATCTTCTGTTTATAAAAGAATTATTAATCAGCTTGATCAGCCGTTTCATCAAGTTAACGACATCGTACAGGAAGCTGTTAAGATCTTATCTGACCTAACAAATTACACTGCATTTGCGGAGGGGCCTGAGAATAGTGATTTAACTATTACCGGATTTCGTATAGTACCTTTATTTGGCAGACAGATTATGGCTATTCTTGGTACCAGTGATGGCGATGTTCATGACCAGGTTTATAACTTACCATACAATATTCATGGTGATGACATTGAACGTGCCGTTCGTATGATTAACGATGAATTAGTAGGAAAGTCGCTAGATCAGGTTACACCTGAGTTTCTTAAGAAGACTTTAGGACAAAAGCTTAAAGCTGCTCATGTGTCTGAATTAATAGATTTAGTTGAAGATGTGATCAGTGATGCTGCCAGCGAGCAAATGTATGTCGATGGTCAGATTAATTTGCTCAATAATATTTCTTTGAGTGACGTTTCTAATTTGCGGTCATTATATGAAATGATTGAGCATAATGACTTAATTTCTAGTATTTTGGATAACAGGCAAAACTTAAAAAGTGACAGATATCCAGTTCGGGTAAGTCTAGGGTCTGAGTTATCAAATGATTTGTTAAAGGATTATAGTCTGCTTACGGCAGAGTACAGCGTTGGTCCTCACGGAAAGGGCATAATTGCTTTACTTGGCCCTGATAATATGCCGTATTCTCAAGTGATAGGATTGCTTGAATATTTCAGAAATGAGCTATCTAAAAAGTTGCTTGATTATTATGGTAGATTTAAATAAAGGAGGTTAGCCGTGAGTAAAGAAGAAATTAACAGTAAAAATTCAAAAAAAGAGCAAAAAGAATCAACTGAATCAAAAGAAGTTAAAAAGCATTCTCAAGCTAAGGCTAACGAAAAAAAGAAGTCCGAACCTTTGGAAAGCAAACTGCAACACAATTTGACCCAGTTGCAAAAAGAAAAAGATGATTTAGAAGATAAGTACTTGCGCAGTCAAGCTGAAATGCAAAATATGCAAAATCGCTACAATAATGAAAGAGCGCAACTTATTAAATATGAATCACAATCTTTAGCTAAAGATGTTTTGCCAGCAATGGATAATTTAGAAAGAGCTTTGGCAACAAAGGTTGATGATGAAGCATCAAAGCAGCTTAAAAAGGGAGTGCAAATGACACTTGATTCTCTGGTTAAAGCCATGAAAGATCATGGAATCAGTGAAATCACTGCTGAAGGTGAAAAGTTTGATCCTAATTTACACCAAGCTGTCCAAACAGTTGAAGCTGAAAATGAAGATCAAAAAGATCATGTTGTGCGGGTTTTGCAAAAAGGATACTTGTACAAAGATCGTACTTTAAGACCAGCGATGGTTGTTGTAGCACAATAATTGAAAGGAAGCATATCAATGTCAAAAGTTATCGGAATTGACCTCGGAACTACCAACTCGGCAGTTGCTGTTCTTGAAGGAAAAGAGCCAAAAATTATTACCAATCCAGAAGGAAACCGTACTACACCTTCAGTAGTTGCTTTCAAGGATGGAGAAATTCAAGTCGGTGAAGTCGCAAAGAGACAGGCTATTACTAATCCTAATACTATTTCTTCAATTAAGCGTCATATGGGTGAAGCTGATTATAAGGTCAAGATTGGTGATAAAGCATACACTCCTCAAGAAATTTCTGCCATGATTTTACAATATATCAAGAAATTCTCTGAAGATTATCTTGGTGAAAAGGTTACTGAAGCAGTCATTACAGTTCCTGCATACTTTAACGATGCTCAGCGTCAAGCTACTAAGGATGCCGGTAAAATTGCAGGCTTAGACGTTAAGAGAATAATTAACGAACCAACTGCATCTTCACTTGCATATGGCCTTGATAAAGATGCTGAAGATGAAAAAGTTCTGGTTTATGACCTTGGTGGTGGTACCTTTGATGTTTCTGTTTTGCAATTAGGTGACGGAGTCTTCCAAGTACTTTCAACTAACGGTGATACTCACCTTGGTGGCGATGACTTCGATAATAAAATTATTGATTGGCTGATCAAGAACTTTAAAGATGAAAATGGTGTTGACCTTTCTAAAGATAAAATGGCTTTACAAAGGTTAAAGGATGCCGCTGAAAAAGCTAAGAAAGATTTGTCTGGTGTGTCTTCAACTCATATTTCATTACCATTTATTTCTGCTGGTGAATCTGGACCATTACATTTGGAAGCTGATTTAACTAGAGCGAAATTTGACGAATTAACTGCTGATTTAGTTGATAAGACAAAGATTCCATTTGACAATGCATTGAAAGATGCTGAATTAACAGTTAATGACATTGATAAAGTTATTTTGAATGGTGGTTCAACCCGTATTCCTGCTGTTCAGGATGCAGTTAAGAAGTGGGCTGGTAAAGAGCCTGATCACTCAATTAACCCCGATGAAGCTGTTGCTTTAGGTGCAGCAATTCAAGGTGGAGTTATTTCTGGTGATGTTAAGGACGTAGTTTTACTTGATGTCACTCCTCTTTCTTTAGGTATTGAGACCATGGGTGGCGTATTTACTAAGTTAATTGAAAAGAATACGACAATTCCAACTTCAAAGAGTCAAATTTTCTCTACTGCTGCAGACAATCAACCGGCTGTTGATGTTCACGTTTTGCAAGGGGAGCGCCCAATGGCTGCTGACGATAAAACATTAGGTCGTTTTGAACTAACAGACATTCCTGCCGCTCCACGTGGTGTTCCTCAAATTCAAGTTACATTCGATATTGACAAAAACGGCATCGTTAATGTTTCTGCTAAAGATATGGGAACCGGTAAAGAACAAAAGATTACCATCAAGAGTTCATCCGGTTTATCTGACGAAGAAATCAAGAAGATGCAAAAAGAAGCTGAAGAACATGCTGAAGAGGATAAGAAGAAGAAAGAAGAAGTTGATCTTCGTAATGAAGTCGATCAATTAATCTTCTCAACTGAAAAGACTTTGAAGGATGTCAAAGGCAAGGTATCAGATGATGATACTAAGAAGGTTCAAGATGCACTTGATGCTTTGAAGAAGGCTCAAAAGGACAACAACTTGGATGAGATGAAGTCCAAGAAGGATGAATTGTCTAAAGTTGCCCAAGACTTAGCAGTCAAATTGTACCAAGCTAATGGTGGGGCTCAAGGTGCACAAGGACAGGCTGGACCTCAAGCAGGACCACAAAATCCTGGTTCCCAAGATGGCAATTCAGGTAGTGGTTCCGCAGGTGAAGGCGAGTTTCATAAGGTAGACCCAGATAAGTAAAGGGTTTATAATTGAATAAATTAGAAAAGAACTGCCAAAAAGTAGTTCTTTTCTTTTGTAAAGTTAAGGAGCTTATAGATGGCACAAGAAGATTACTATAGCGTTCTGGGTGTTGATCGCAATGCCAGTGATAAGGAAATTACCTCTGCTTATCGTAAACTTGCCAAAAAATACCACCCTGATTTAAATCATGAACCCGGTGCTGAAGAAAAGTATAAGAAGGTTAATGAAGCTTACGAAGTTTTGCATGACCAGCAAAAGAAAGCACAATATGACCAATTTGGTTCGGCCGGAGTCAATGGTCAGGGAGGCTTTGGCGGTGCAGGTCAAGGATATAGTGATTTTGGCGGCTTTGGTGATTTTGGTGATATTTTTAATGATTTCTTCGGTGGTGCAACAGGAGCAAATCAGCGTCGCGCCAACCCAACAGCACCAACTCGTGGTGAAGATCTAGACTATACTTTGTCAATTGATTTTATGGATGCAATCACGGGCAAGAAGACTCAGGTTTCATACACTCGGAGTGAAACATGTCCTACATGTAAAGGTAATGGTGCTGAAAAAGGAACGCATCCGATAACCTGTGATAAATGTAATGGTACTGGCTACATGACAATAACTCAAAAATCTATGTTGGGAGTTATTCGTCGTCAGACAGTTTGTGATAAATGTAACGGCAAAGGCGTAATTATCGAGCATCCTTGCCAAACTTGTCACGGCAAAGGCGTAATTGATGGCAAAAATACTATTGAAGTTAATATTCCTGCCGGAATAGATAATGGACAACAATTACGTTATGAAGGCCAGGGAGAAGCGGGTAAAAATGGTGGTCCTTATGGTGACCTTTATATCAGTTATCGTATTAAGCCATCAAAAGATTTCGAACGCAAAGGTACTACTATTTATACTACTGTTCCAATCTCGTTTGCCCAGGCAACTTTAGGCGATGAAATTAATGTTAAAACCGTGCATGGAGAAAAGAAATTAAAAATTCCTGCTGGTACACAGCCTAATAAAGAATTTACTTTGCGTGGCGAAGGTGTTCCATATTTGCGTGGCAATGGTAAAGGTGATCAAATAACCACTGTTCAAGTACAGATTCCAAAGTCAATCAATGAAAAGCAGAAACAGGCTTTGGTTGATTTTGTCAAAGCCGGTGGTGGGTCAATAACACCACAGGAAAAAGGATTCTTTGAGAGATTAAAAGAAAAATTGCAGTAAAAAATATGCTATTATTACTGTGAATGTTGGTCTGCAAAAATGGAGAATTATGATGTTGAGTTGCCCAAAAGGTTATAAATACTGGCATCAAAATGATACTGGCTTGACAATTAAATCTAATGCCCCTTGCTGGGCCAAAAAAGAATTCAAAGATTATATGAGACTTTTTAAAGAGAATGGCAAGCCAGATAAAAACGGCATTGTAAGATATTATTAGTATTAATTGAAAGTTTAAGTAAAGGACTAATTCTTCAAATTTGATGGGATTAGTCCTTTAAGTTCGGGAAAATGATTTTTTGTGGGACTAATTGGATATTTAGTGTCATCAATTACCAAAGTCTAGTTATAAAGAATAAATAATACCAAGACAAAGAAGAAAATGTATATGAAAAGACACTGAGCAGTGATATGACCCCCAAATTTAGGACAAATTTGGGGATCATATCACAGTATAGCTCAATGCCTTTTTTTTTGGTCTAGAAATAGTTTTTTCTGATTTAATTGATTTTAAATTTTTACGCGCTATAATGTAATAAATATTTAATAATTTGTTAATAATATGGGCAATAAAAATGAAATTAAGTAACTTAATAAAAGCAAATGTTTTAAATTCAATTTTGATCGTATTTCTAGTGGTAATTTATGGCTGTGGTTCTGCCTTCAGCTCATACGTTATTAAGTTCGCTTATAATAGCCTGAGTAAAAGTCATTTCTTTCAATTTTTATACTTTATTTTGGTTAGTCTAATTACAGGATTAGTGGCCTTTATAATTAATTCTGTGGCAACGTGGCTATACAGTAGGCAACTGCAACAATATATTGGCTTGATCAGAAAAAAGCTGGTTAAGCATTATTTCCATAGTGAATCTGATTCTACAGAAGCAATGATAAATAATTTAAATAATAATTTGCAGTTATTAACCGATCAATATGGTAATCAGGTTTTGCGTATACTTAGCTCCCTTTTTGTAATGGTTACTTCGACCATTGCTTTAGTCATGTTTCATTGGTCAATAGCTGTATTAGTGATTTGTTTGGTCTTTGTCACTTTATTGATACCAAAATTAACGCGTAAAGCTGCTAATAAAGCGACTAGAAAAATTTCTGAGCAAAATAAAAAATATTTAAACACAATTTTTCAGTGGTTTAATGGTCTGGCTGAATTAAGACGATATTTGGCATTTGATGCCTTCAATCATTATTTGACAAAAAAGGGAGCAGATTTGGAGCAGACTTATGTTGACAGGCAAAAAGTCATGGGACTTGCGCAGTTTATTAATGGCTGCGCAAATTCTTTTTCTCAAGTAGCTGTGACTTTCCTAGCAACAATATTATTTTTTGCTAAAATTGTTTCTTTCGGTACGATTATTGCCGCAGGTACTTTTGCATCTAGTATTTTTAATGCAGCGTTGACTATTACTACGGCATTAACAAGAATGCAGTCAACTAGAAATATTAACCAACAACTAAATAAATTGCAAAGAGAAATACCGGTCGAATACTCAAATGAAACAAATTTTTCTACAATTAAAACTAGAAGTTTAAAGTATAAATATCCTAATAACAGAGAAATTTCCTATCCAGACATGACTATCAAGAAGGGCGAGAAGATTCTATTGCAGGGTAGAAGTGGTTCTGGTAAATCAACTTTATTCAAACTGCTTTTGGCAGAATTAAAGCCTACCAGTGGACAAATATATTTTTGTGATAAAAAGGGTAATAAGGTTAAAGTTGACCGCAGTCAGATAAGTTATCTAGCGCAAGACAATTTTCTATTTCCAGTATCTATCAAGGAAAATATTACCATGTTCAATAGTAAATTAGATAAAGCTGTTGAAAGATATGTAAAATCAGTTCAGTTGGAGTCAGATTTGGCTGCCTTTCCCGCTGGCCTAGAAACGCTGGCTGATGTTGACAAAAATAATCTTTCTGGTGGTCAAAGACAAAAGATTGTTTTAGCACGTAACGAGATCCAAAATAAGCCCGTAATTTTAGCGGATGAGTCTACTAGTGCCATTGATGAGAATGCAACAAACAAAATAATTAGTAATCTTTTGAATAGTGATCAAACTATTATAGTTATTGCTCATAATCTTACTAAAGATACTAAAAAATTGTTTGATAGAGTGATAAATATTGACCCTAATCGAGGTGAAGCTAATTATGACGTTTAAAGGATTGTATTCAACTAATAAAGTTAGAATGTTAGTCATTTTACTACTAGAATTTATTACTTCTGGCTTAGTTATTGGTACAAGTTATATCAGTACGTATATCTTTTCTTTCATTCGCAAAAGAATGATAAATGAGTTTCTTTTGTTTTGCATAATCGTGTTACTTTTATATTTTGCTAGTTATTTAGGCATGAATTTGTGTCAGTATTTAATTGAAAAACAAATTCAACAATATAATCATCAAGTAAGAGCAGAAATTATTGCCCATTTTTTTAATGATTACGCTCACCACAGTCCAAATAAAGTACAAAACATACTCACAAATGATCTTAACTTAATTAAATCCTCTTCTTTGAGCATTTATACTGATATTCCGTATTATGCTGCGCAAATTCTTTTTGTTATCTTAGCCCTCTGGTCATTTCATTGGAGCTTGTTAATAATAGTATTATTTTTAGGCAGCTTAAATTTGTTGCTCCCGCGCCTTTTACGAAAACCCTTGCAAAAAGCTGTTCGAAATTTATCTTCAGCTAACGCGTCATATTTAAAAACTGCAGAAAATTGGTTCGATGGATTAACTGACTTGCAAAATTTTATGGCTGGAAAAAAACTTTCAATTGTAATGGCAAAAGCCTCGAAAAAACTGGAAAAAGCAAATATTAACCGCACAAAGACTATGCAATTCTTATCAGTTTTGAATAAAGCAAGTTCAGTTTTGTTAAATTTCTTTCTATTGATTGGCACTGCTCTGTTAATTACACAGAAAATTATTCCTTTTGGCGTGATCGTTACCGTTGAAAATTTTAGTGCAAATTTGTTAGAAGCAATGCAAAGCCTTACAAATGAAGTTGGACAAATTTCTTCTGCTGGTCAATTAAATCAGAAAATTGCCAAAGATCGTGTTCCAGTGACTGATGTAACAGAGGGTATAGAGCCTATAAGTTTGCAGACCCACAACTTAAGCTATATTTTTTCTAACGGTCAAAAACTAACTTTTCCAGATATCACTATTAAACCACATGAAAAAGTTTTATTAATTGGTGATTCTGGTAGTGGCAAGACTACTTTCTTTAAATTGCTTTTGGGTATATTGAAACCTACAACTGGTGCGGTGAATTTTTTTGATCAGAATAAAACCATGCTTAATCCGCAAAACTTAAAGTTAGGTTATATTCCTCAATTTCCCGTTTTGTTTCCCGTTAGTATCAAGGACAATATAACAATGTTTAATAAAGATCTAGAAGAAAATCTAAACCAAGTAATTAAAAATACCTGTTTTAATCAGGACCTTAATAAATTTGCTGCAAAAGAAGAGACAATTATTAACTTAAATAATTTGAATGTGTCTGGGGGACAAAGGCAAAAAATAGTTTTAGCTCGGTCAGAGATTCACGAAAATCAATTTTTGTTAATTGACGAAGGTACTTCGGCAATAGATGAAGAAAATAGTGCGGTAATAATTAACAATATTCTTAATAGTCCTGTTACGGTATTTATGATAGCGCACAATTTGAATCAGAAGATTCAAAATAAGTTTGACAAAACGATTTATTTAAATAAAGGAGATAGGTTTTAAATATAATTTACAAATAAAATTAGTACAAAAATCCCCAAATTTTTTATCAAATAGAAAAACAAATCTAATTAATAAAATAGTTTTGACTACCTCTACTTTTTACTTAATTGCTTTTAACTGTTTCATTTACTTTGTTATAATAGTAAAGATAGAGTAAAGGGTGCAAATTATTTATGGATATTAAAAAATTACAAGATTACCAAAAACATATCCGCAACTTTTCCATTGTTGCTCATATTGATCATGGGAAATCTACAATTGCGGATCGTATTTTAGAACTGACTGATACTGTATCTGAACGACAACTAAAAAACCAAATGTTAGATGATATGCCGCTGGAACGCCAACGCGGCATCACCATCAAGATGAACTCAGTAGAAATTAAATATCATGCTCAAGATGGCGAAGACTACATTTTTCATCTAATTGATACCCCGGGACACGTGGATTTTTCTTATGAGGTTTCCCGTTCCTTAGCGGCTTGTGAAGGTGCACTGTTAGTTGTAGATGCTTCGCAAGGTGTGCAAGCACAAACTTTGGCAAATACATACTTAGCAATTGATGATGACTTGGAAATTTTGCCTGTTATAAATAAAATTGATCTGCCTTCAGCTAATCCAGAGCAGGCTAAAGAGGAAATCACAGAAATGTTGGGATTAGATGCTTCCGACGCTGTTGAAGTTTCCGGTAAAACTGGGCAAGGAATTAAGGAGTTGCTTGAACGCATAGTTAAAGATATCCCAGCTCCTAATGGAGATCTCCAAGCACCGTTAAAAGCGTTGATTTTTGATTCAAAATATGATGACTATCGCGGTGTTGTCTTATCTGTACGGATTGAAGAAGGTACTGTTGCACCTGGCGACAGAATCAAAATTATGAATACTGGCAAAGAATACGAGGTTACTGAAGTTGGAGTTTCTAGTCCACATCCGGTTAAAAAAGATATTTTGATTGCTGGGGATGTTGGTTACTTAACTGCCAACATTAAGTCCGTTCGTGAAACTCGTGTTGGTGATACCATTACTTCGGTTGCGCATCCAACTGCTGAACCACTTCCCGGTTATCGTCAGATACCACCAATGGTTTATTCAGGTATGTATCCCGTTGATAATTCTAAATACGAAGATCTTAAAGAAGCTTTGCAAAAATTGCAGTTAAATGATGCTGCTCTGGAGTTTGAACCTGAAACCTCGACCGCTCTTGGGTTTGGCTTTAGGTGCGGTTTTTTAGGCTTGCTTCATATGGATGTGGTCCAAGAAAGACTAGAACAGGAATTTGATTTGGACTTAATTATGACCGCTCCTTCTGTTGATTATCATGCCATTATGAATGACGGCACAACCAAAGTAATTGATAATCCTTCTGATTTGCCCTCAGCTGGTGAATATAAGGAGGTACAGGAACCTTTTGTTAAAGCGGAAGTGATGGTTCCGAATGATTTTGTCGGTCCTGTGATGGAATTATGTCAACGTAAACGGGGCGAGTTTGTGACAATGGACTATCTAGACAAATATCGGGTTAACGTAATTTACAATATGCCGCTAGCCGAAATTATTTATGATTTTTTTGATGATTTGAAATCTTCCACTAAAGGTTATGCCTCACTTGATTATGAAATTACGGGTTATCGGGCAACTGATTTAGTTAAAATTGATATTCTGTTGAATAAACAAGTGGTTGATGCTCTTAGTTTCATTGCACATCGGGATGAAGCTCAAAATAGAGCAAGACAAATGACCTCAATGCTCAAGAAACTTATTCCCCGGCAGAACTTTGAAGTTGATATTCAAGGGGCAATTGGAGCAAAAATTATTTCTCGTGCCACTGTTAAGCCTTACCGCAAGGATGTTACTTGGAAAATCCATACGGGAGATCCTGATAGAAGGGCAAAACTGCTGGAAAAGCAGAAGAGAGGTAAAAAACGCATGAAAGCTGTAGGTCATGTTGAAATTCCTCAAGATGCTTTTATGGCTGTTTTAAAAATGAATGATGATGACTTAAATTCAAAATAGAAAATAAATATAAAAGGCTGAATTAAACATATGATTGAATGGCGTGAGCGTATAGGTGAAGAATTAGCTCCGGAATTGATTGAAAAGTATCAGCTTAGCCCGATTACGGCTAAGCTGCTTTCTTTGCGCGGAATAAATACTGCAGCAAAAATTGAATTTTGGTTTAATGCCACTGAAGCTGATTTGGCTGATCCTTTTCTAATGCATGACATGAAAAAGGCAGTTAACAGAATTAATCAAGCAATTGATGCAGGAGAAAGAATAACTATTTATGGTGACTATGATGCAGATGGTATCACTGCCACTACTATTATGGTTGAAACATTGGGCATTTTAGGTGCCGATGTTCATTTTTTCATTCCCGATCGTTTTAAAGATGGCTATGGACCAAATATTGAATCCTACAAGAAAATTGTAGCAGATGGGACTAAACTGATCATTACTGTAGATAACGGTATTACTGGAGTTGACGAGGTTGCTTTTGCCAAAAGTAAAGGTGTAGATACAATAATTACAGATCACCATAAATTTCAAGATAAAATTCCTGAAAGCTATGCGTTAGTGCATTGCAACTACCCTGGCCAAAAATATCCGTTTGATGATTATTGTGGTGCTGGAGTGGCCTATACTATTTGCCGAGCTTTAATGCAGGATTCAATGCCAGAATTATTGGAACTGGCAATGATTGGCACAATTGGAGATATGGTCAAGGTTTCCGGAGAAGGTCATATTATCGTTAAACGCGGTTTAAAAATGCTTAATGAGACTGAGCGGCCGGGACTATGGGCTTTAATAAAAAAAGCAGGTTTACAATTAGGACATATTGATGAAACAGATGTTGGCTTTAACATTGCACCAAGATTGAATGCTGTTGGCAGACTTGATAATGCTAGTTTAGCCGTTGACTTACTATTATGTGAGAGTGACGAAGAAGCTGAAAAAATAGCAGAAAAGATTGAAGGTCTAAACGATAAACGTAAAAATTTAACAGCTGAAGTTTATCAATCTTGCGTTAATCAGATTAAAAATAATGGTTGGCAAAGAGATAAAACTTTAGTTTTATATAATCCCAAGTTTAATGAAGGGGTTTTGGGATTAGTTGCAAATAAATTAGTTGAGAAAACTCATAAGCCAACCATAGTTCTGACAAAGAATGAAGAGGGAATTATCAAAGGTTCGGGAAGGTCTGTAGATGGCTTTAACCTTTTTAATGCCTTAGAACCTTTAAAGGATAGACTTTTTCTTAAATTCGGTGGTCACGATTTTGCGTGTGGCTTGTCTATGACCGAAAGCAAAATTTCTGCGTTACGCAAATCATTTGAGGACAGTTTTACAGGTACTTTTAATCAAAACATTCGTTATTATGATTGCGAACTACCTTTTTCCCATCTGGATTTGAAAATTATAGCTGATATCAAACAAGTCGGTCCTTTTGGCACTGATAATGTTAAACCCATTTTTAGTATTACTCATCCGAAAATTAACAGTTGCTTTTACATGGGTAAAGAGAAAAATCATATCAAATTGAACATTAGTAAAGACCATAATAAAGTTGATGTTGTAGGATTTAATAAGAAGTTCCTTACAAAAATTCTTTTGCCTTACATAGATCAGCTATTCATAGAGCTACAGGAAAATTGTTTTCGTAATCAAATAAAATTACAAGGCATTATAAAGGGAATCATTTTTGCTGCACCAAAATTAGCAGTTCCTGAGCCAGTGGTTGATTTGCGCAATGAAAAATATGTGATGGGTTTTGCAGACAGATATCTATTATTTGATAAAAGAAATAAGATCGCTGCTTCTAGTTTATTTGATATTGATCCCGCAAAAATTACATTGGTCAATGATTATGACAGTGAAGGTGAAGTAGCCGTCTTGCTTGATGTCCCTCGTAATCAAAAAGAGCTAGATTTTGCATTGAATAATAATTATGAGCAGCTTTATTTACACTTTCTTATAGATCAATTGCCAGTACAACATTTGCCGCTAAAATCTGATTTTGAAATTTTATTAAAATATATATACTCTCACCCTGGTCTGACACTGCAAGATTACCGCAAGGTCGGTAAATTTATAAAATTAAGTTACAATAACATTCTCTTTATTTTGCGAGTATTCTTTGAACTGAACTTTATTCAGTTAGAAGATAATAAAATATTTGGCGTTAATAATCCTGTCAAAAATAAACTAACAAATTCGAAATATTTTCAAGCTACCAAGTCACAGATTTCTTTTGTAAACGAATTGCGGCAAATGCCGAGTCAAAAATTACTAATGTACGTGAATGGGCAATTAAAGCAACATTAATTTTTCTTGCTTTTAATGCTTTTAAGCCCAAAATTTGTTAGAATATAAAGGTCGAATAAGCTTTAGCAAGAAAGTTAAGTTTTTGGAGGTTTTTCTTCTTATGGCAAACGATTTTGAGAAACATATTGCAAGTGTCAAGGATTTTCCGAACAAAGGTATAATCTTTCGGGATATCACTCCTGTGCTACAGGATGGCAAATTGTTTCAGGCAGCTACACACAAGTTAGCTGAATACGTTAAAAGTAAAAATGCTGATATAATTGTCGGTCCCGAGGCTCGTGGATTTATTGTTGGTTGTCCGGTAGCAACAGAATTAGGTATTGGTTTTGTGCCAGCTAGAAAGCCACATAAATTGCCGCGGGAGGTCGAGCGTGCTTCTTATGACCTGGAATATGGTTCAAATAGTTTGGAAATTCATAAAGATGCTATTAAACCTGGCCAGCGTGTTGTAGTTTGTGATGATTTACTTGCTACGGCAGGAACTTTAAGAGCGTGCAAGCAAATAATTGAAAACCTTGGTGGAGAGTTAGTTGGTTCTTGTTTTTATATTGAATTACCTGATTTAAAGGGAAAAGAAAAATTACCAGGACTTGACGTCTATTCTCTAGTTAAATATCATGGTGCTTAATTTTTATTGATTGGATCTTAAGGATCAAGTTTTCAAAAATAAATATACACAAAATGCTCTTTAATAGTTGAATTTCGGAATCAGCTATTAAAGGGTATTTTTTATCTAAAAGATTTGCCGGCTATAAAAGGGGCAATTGGTTCAGGCTTAGCAAATTTTAATGATTTAGAGCAATAAAAACGCTTTCTGAAATATGAAAAAAACTTTGAATTTTGAGTCCAAATTTTTTACAAGCTCAAGTCAGGTATATATAATGATACAGTATTTCAAAAAAGGAGAATAGAGTAATTTGCAATTAAGAAAAGCAACAATGGCCGATTTTGACCAAATTATCGCTATTTTAAAAGATGGAGCTAATCAATTAGCTGAACATGGTGTCAATCAATGGCAAGGAGACTACCCCTCAAAGGGTCAAATTAAAGAAGACATTGAAAACGGCTGGGCCTTTTTAGCCGTTTCTGAGGATAAAGAAACTGTTGGTGCAATTGCTATAGTAGATGGACCTGACCATGTATACGATCACTTGGATGGTAAGTGGTTAAGCAATACAGATAAATATGTTGTTATTCATCGTGTAGCAATTCATTCTCAACATTCTGGTAAAGGTTATGCTACTAAACTATTACAAGCTGTAATTAATGATATCAAAGTTAATCGTGATGATATTGATTCAATTCGAATTGATACTCACGAAGACAATAAAGCAATGCAGCATTTGATTGCAAAAATGGGTTTTACAAAAGTTGGCCTGTTACATGGTGTTTATCGTCCTAATGAAACATCATATGTGTATGAATTAAAAAAGTAAAAAAAGATTAATTGTTATTTAAATATACCCAAAATAGCGCTTTAAAAGTAAAAAATTAGACTAAATTGTTTACTTTGGTTATTTTATGTATTAATATAAACATAACGAATGTAATTTAAAGCATTTGTTATAAACGTACAACCAGTGAAAGGGGGGATTCAAGGGTCGATTAGCAAAATAATTATCTATCTTTGTTATTGGCTCGCCTCTTATTAAAAAATTAACTTTCCTGATTAATTTAACTATTTTTTCCTATTCTAAATTATTATACCAAATAGCATATACAAAACCTTTTTACCGGTGTGATGGAAAAGTCAGGAACTCATCGGTAAACCTTAAAAAACCTGATTGCGGAAAATTTCTGCAATCAGGTTTTTCTTTATTTAAATTTAAAATTAGCGATTCTTCATTATTGGTTGATAAAATAGATCAATAACAACTGCCGCAATCAGAGCAATAGCAAAAGTAAGTAATAGGTTCATCCAGTTTATTTTTGTCATAGCTATACCAAACAATGCCAAAATCACAGTTAACAGCACATCGCCTAGTTGTGTTAACCCAACTGCTTTAGAAGGATAGTCTTGCCAAAAGTATTTCTTTGTTCTGGTGATTAAAACTATAAACATAGCACTCAAAACCAGGTAAACATAAACCATCGTTGAGATAGTGCCATGCCCCCAGCCGTGCGTGTTAAGATAGGCAATACCAGCAATACCAATAGCTGTCCAGCCAAAAGCTAATGAAAAAGCAATTTTAGCTAATTTAGCCATATTCCAGTTTTCTGGTTTATAGGTGATATGGGTTCTATCAGTACCAATCATCATTGTCACCATATTATTCATAATTGTGTAAATAACCATAGCGTTTAGCGCCATTGGAATATAGTTAAAGAAAAGGTAGCCAAATGTTAAAAGCATTGTTAATTGTGCAGTTCTGGCTAACTTTGTTAAGGACCAGGTAGTCATTCTTTGATATACTCTGTGTCCAGCATCAAGTATTTTTACTATCGAAGACAGACCGTCATTTAAAAGTACCATTTTACCAGATCGTTTGGCCACATCTGCAGCATTAGAGACCGCTATGCCAACCTCAGCTTGCTTTAGAGCGGGGGAATCATTTACGCCATCACCTGTCATACCTACAATATAACCTTTTTTCTGGAAGAATTTAACCATGCGCAATTTATCTTCTGGTAAAACATCCGCAATACCAGCCAATTTGCTGGTATCAGTCTGGTCAGTGAAATCACGAATAGAAATTACCTCACCTTGCAAGTCAACCTGCTTAGCGACTGCAATAGCAGTTTTCTGGTTATCACCAGTTAGCATAATCGGTTTTACTCCCCGTTTTCTGAGTTCTCCAAGAGCTTCTTTAGAGTCGGATCTTACCATATCTTGCAAAATGAAGACACCGGCTAACTTGTCGTCAATTAATAAAGCTACTGAACGTCCGGCACCAAAATCTATTTCTTTTGCCTTTTCGCTAGCGTCTTTATCAATTAGCGAAAGTTGTTTAAAGGAACCAAGTTTAATATTATGACCATCACAGTTTGCCATTGAATAGCCAGTGCTTGAAGTAAAAGGTGTGAAATCTGATGCAGACTTAATATTTAATCCCTGTTTTTTAACATATTCATCAATCGCAGTATCAATGAGTTTTTTGTTTCTTTGATCCGTAGCAGCTGATGCTAATATTAAAACATCGTTATTATTCATTGAACTGAAATTAGTCCACTGACCCACCGCCGTTTTATTTTCCGTGATTGTTCCTGTTTTATCGAGCAAAATCAAATTAAGGTTTGCTGCATCTTGAATACCAGTCAAATCAGAAGTTAAAACTCCTTCTTTGCTTAAACGGGTTGCTTCAAACGAGTTAGAAAGAGCAAATGTGGAAGGCATAGCAACTGGTATTGAAGCAATAAACATCATTGCTAAAAATGGCAGCATGTTAATCAGATTATTCAGGTCACCACCCTTAAAGAAAGAAGCAATGACAATTACTAAGGTCAGAATTCCATCAAGAATGCACAAATAGTAAATAATTTTAGTTAGCAGTTGTTGCAGGTGACCAGGAGCTGCAGAATTATTAATTAAGTTAATTGTCTTACCGGAACGAGAATCAGCACCGGTAGCAGTGACGACTGCTAAGCCATTGCCTTCTGTTACAGTAGTACCGGCAAAGGCTGTATCTTGTGGATTTTTCCGCACTGTTCTTGCTTCGCCTGTAATTGAACTCTCATCAGTAGAAATTTGTCCCTCAATCAGCTTCACATCGGCAGCCAAAACATCACCAGCTTGCATACTGATTAAGTCACCAGGGACTAAGTATTTTGAGTCAATATTCTGCCACTCCCCATCTCTTTGAACAGAAATAGTAGGAGTTAATTTATGTGAAATATTATTCAGCACTCGCCTTGATTGCTTTTTCTTAGAAGCTCCATTCCATGCAGCAAAAAGTAGCATCAATAACACAAATAATGATTGTATCCATTTTCCTAACACACACTCTAAAAGTAGGGCAGCTTCGAGAATCCATGCTGATAAATTCCATAACTTGGATAAAAATTCTTTAAAAAAATTGAATTGAGGTTCAGGAACCTCGTTTAATCCATTTTTCTGCAGAAGTTTATCTGCTTCGGCTTGACTTAAGCCAGTAATTTTTTCAGCCATAATTTTACTTCCTTAGTTATAAATACTTAATTTAAAGTAGCATAAAAATAAGACTTTTGCTAGCAAATTAAATATTATCATTTGCAAGTTTGTTTTAATTTTGTATTTAAAATGATTATAGAAAAGTGTAAAATAGGTATAGCAGTGTATTAGTACACCTAAATTTAAATATATCATTTTAAAAAATTCGAATTTATTCGCTTTTAATCTAGGAGGTGGAATTCATGTCAGTTAAAAAATTTATTGTGGCTTCACTATTAACGCTCACAGCTCTATTTTGTTTACCCTTTTTCGTTCACAATGAGATTATAGATTATTTCAACGTTGCGATTCCTGAAACATATAGTTATGCGCAAGTACCAAAAAATACGCAAAAGTATTTTAATGTTCAAGCCTATGATTCTAAAACCGGCAGAAAGCTTCCATACAAAATAAAAAAAGTAGGAGGCTATGATCCAAGCAGGCAATATATTAAAATTGACCATAAAGGCCAGTATGTGAAAGAAATTAAATATATTTCCAAAAAAGAATTTCAAAAGAAAGTTCATTCCTAAAAGTTAGATAGAAGGAGATACCATGTTCGAAAAATTTTTGGTTCCAGTTTATGTCTTTTTTCTGATTATAACTAACCAAATTCCATTAGATCATAATTCTTGGATTGATAGAGTTGATCCTGCTATTCCAGAAGTAATTAGTTATGCGCAGGTGCCAAAAAATACGCAAAATTATCTAAACGTTCAGGCCTATAATCCTGATACTGGTAAGAAATTACCATATAAAATTGAAAGAGTAGGTGGTTTTGATCCAAGTAGACAATATATTAAGATCGACCACAAGGGACAGTACGTGAGAAAAATTGACTATATCTCCGAAAGTACTTACTTAAAAGCAATTAGTCAAAAAGACGACTAGCCATAAAAATAGCACAAAAAAAGCCTGCAGCAATGCAGGCTTTTTTTTAGGCTAACAAATTAATCTTTGTCAACACTGTCTGGGAAAGTAGCTAGACGCTCGCCTTCACCAAGATCTTCTTCAATTTCGAGCAAACGGTTGTATTTTTCAACACGTTCTGAACGAGCAGGTGCACCAGTCTTAAGCTGACCACCGTTAACTGCAACTGCGAAGTCAGCGATAAATGTGTCACCAGTTTCACCTGAACGGTGAGAAATCATGGTGTTGTACCCGTTCTTACGTGAAAGACGGATAGTTTCCAAAGTTTCAGTAACAGTACCAATTTGGTTTAACTTAATCAATGAAGCATTGCCGGCACCTTCCTTAATAGCTTTAGTCAAAAGCTTAGGGTTAGTACAAATGAAGTCATCCAAAACAATTTGAATTCTGTCTTTGTGGCTTTGAGTAAACTTAATCATGCCGTCAACATCATTTTCATCGTATGGGTCTTCAATTGAAATTAATTCTGGGAATTCGTCAAGTAACTTGTCGTAATATTGAGCTAATTCTTCATCGTTAAATACTTTACCTTCGAAGTGGTACTTACCGTCTTCTTTGTTGTAGAAGTAGGAAGCAGCACAGTCACAAGCAATGGCAATATCTTCACCAGGCTTGTAGCCAGCCTTAACGATAGCGTCGTGTAAAGCTTGCAAAGCTTCTTCAGAGTTCTTCATATTAGGTGCGAAACCACCTTCATCACCAAGGCCAGTTTCGTAACCCATGTCTTCAAGAACTTTCTTCAAAGTATGGTAAGTGTTAACGATCTTTTCAAAACCATCGCGGAAAGAAGTCTTCTTAACTGGAGTGATCATGAATTCTTGCACGTCGATACCATTGTCAGCGTGCTCACCACCGTTAATAACGTTGTGGAAAGTTTGTGGCATTTCAAGATCAGTGCCGCCAAGGTATCTATATAAAGGTTGGTGGCTGTCTTTTGCT
Organism: Lactobacillus sp. ESL0261; assembly: GCF_003693025.1. NCBI lineage: Bacteria > Bacillati > Bacillota > Bacilli > Lactobacillales > Lactobacillaceae > Lactobacillus > Lactobacillus sp. ESL0261. The sequence goes on along the minus strand of NZ_REHN01000008.1, from coordinate 9,347 downwards.
GCAGCAGCTGCAGTAGCCATTGATACGCCTAAAATAGCGTTAGCACCAAGCTCAGCCTTGTTAGGGGTGCCATCTAATTCGATCATTACACGGTCAATGTTTGCTTGATCATGTGGATCCAGACCTTTTAATGCCTTAGCAATTTTAGTATTTACGTTTTCAACGGCTTTGGAAACACCTTTACCGCCTACACGACTGCCGCCATCACGTAATTCAACTGCTTCATTTTCACCAGTTGAAGCGCCTGATGGAACTTCAGCTTTACCAACAACACCGTTTGATAAGGTTACAAAAGCCTCAACAGTTGGATTACCACGTGAATCATAGATTTCCAGTGCATGAACATTTTCAATGACTGATTTTAACATCTAAAAACCTCCTAAATAATAAATGCTGTACAAATTTTTATAAGTACATACATTAGTGGAGCACACGCTCCATATCTACATCACAAATTTTAGCTTAAGTTTGTGATTATGTAAACATTTGTAACCGATTTCTAATGTTAAAAAATATTAAAAAAATTTTTATCGCTTTTTTCTGGTATTTGATTTATTATTTAGCTATATATCTTTTTGAATATATAGTTTATTTATATAAGGATACACAAATATGGATAAAGTAAAGTTAATAATAGACTCTGGCGCAAATGACAGAGCAAATGAAAATCTGACTGTTGTGCCATTAACTATGACAATTGCAGGAAAAGATTTTGTCGATGACGAAAATCTTGATATCAATGAATTCATTAGCAGCATGGAGAAAAACACGGAGGAGGGCAAAACTTCCTGTCCCAGCATTAATGAGTGGCTTGAGGCCTTAAAAGGATCTGAATTTGCAATAATGATGACAATTACTAGTGGACTTAGTGGCAGCTTTTCATCTGCTTTTCAAGCTAAACAAATATATGAAAAAGATCATCCTGATAGCCATGTAATTGTGATTGATTCAAGGACTGCTGGCCCGGAGATTTCAGTTATTCTACAAGAAATTCGGAAATTGGTTAATAGCAAAACTCGTTTTGTAGATTTGGAACAAAAAATATCTGATTATAAGACACACACTCATTTGTTGTTCGTATTAAAATCACTGCATAATTTAGCACTCAATGGGCGAGTTAATATGGCCGTGGCTAAAGTCGCTAAAGTTTTAAATATTGATGTAGTAGGTACTGCCAGTGAAGAGGGTAAGCTAGAGCCTTTAGCAAAAGTACGTGGAATAAAGCGTGCCTTTAAAGAAGTTCTGAAATTAATGAGTGAAATGAAATACAAGGGTGGTAATTTAATTATTGATCATTGTAAAAATGAAAAAGATGCTGAAAGTTTAAAAGCAAAAATTTTAGCACTTTATCCAGAAGCAGAGATCAAAATTCGCTCAATGAGGGGACTTTGCACGTTTTATGCCGAAGAAGGCAGTTTGATGGTTGGTTTTGACGATTTGTAATTTTTTGGCAAATAAAAAATTCCTTTTTTACACTTGTTCTCTATCTAACAGAATATAAAAAAAGGTGATTTAGCCCTAGCTTAATAAAGTTAGGACTATTTTTTTGTTGGTTAATGAAAGCGCTTAAATATAAAAGCTTGTGAAGTTAAATTCATCTTCAAAAGCGCATTACATAGTGCTATAATGAAATTAGATAGCGCTTACATCACAAACTCATATAGTGTTGTCTAATAAGTTTTATCAAGTTCTATGTTAGAAAGTGAGAGAAATTAATTTAGCACTTGTTAAATTGATTTCGTCGGAGGAATAAAAATGGATATACTTAAAACAGTTCTTGCGATCATCCCTATCGTTTGGCTGATACTTTCCTTGGGTGTTTTTCGCATTCGAGGAGATTTGTCGTGCTTAATCGGCTTTGCTTTATCAATAATTCTCAGTATTGTCGGTTTCCACTTTTCGTTTTCAAACAGTATTACTGCCGGAATTGATGGCATAATTATGGCTTTATGGCCAATAATTTATGTTATTATTTCCGCTCTGTTTATCTACAATATCAGTAGAAAATCAGGGGGAATGGATACAATAATGTCTATGTTAACTTCAATTACTAAGGATATGAGATTCTTAGTATTGATCTTAGCATGGGGATTAGGCGGATTTTTGGAAGCCATTGCCGGTTTCGGTACTGCGGTAGCGATCCCTGCAAGTATCCTAATTATGTTGGGTATGAGTCCTATTAAAGCAGCCGTGGTTTGTTTGGTAGCAAATACTGCTCCTACTGCTTTTGGTGCCGTTGGTTTGCCAGTAACAACTCTGGCTAAAGTAACAGGTCTAGGAGTTACTGAGTTAGGTTATTTAATTGCTATACAATTATTTGTTTTAATGATGATAGTTCCATTCGTTTTGGTCATGATGACTGAAGGTAAGGGACTTAAGTCATTTAAAGGAAAAGGTGTTTTGGTTTGCACCTTGGTAGCTGGTTTAACATTTGCGGTTCCAGAAATTTTCATTACTAAATATTTAGGTCCTGAACTACCATCAATTGTAGGTTCAATAGTTTGTTTACTATGTTTAGTAATTATTATTAAGAAATACAGCAGCAAAGATGAAGTTGCATCCGCTAGTGCTGAAAAGGACGATAAAGCTCCTATTTCCACTGCTGATAAAATCAAGGCTTGGGTACCATTCATTTTGGTCTTTTGCTTTATCATTTTTACCTCATCAATGTTTCCTGCAATTCATAATGCACTGGCAAGTGTCAAAACTAGTTTCCACTTCTACAATGGTGCAAATGCCAAGCCGGTTGACATTGACTGGCTGTCATCACCGGGTACTTTGATTTTATTGTCAAGTATCATTGGTGGTGCTATTCAAGGTTTGTCATTTAAGGAAATGTTTTCCGTTTTGACCAGTACGATCAAGCAATTGGTTAAAACAATTATCACGGTTTGTTCTATTGTGGGATTGTCCAAAGTAATGGGCTACAGCGGGATGATTGATGTCATCGCGGTTAGTCTCGTAACTTTGACTGGCGCATTTTACCCAGTAATTTCACCAATCATCGGTGTGTTAGGAATCTTTATCACTGGTAGTGATACTTCAGCTAACGTTCTCTTTGGTGAATTGCAAGTACAAGCTGCCCACGCGCTGAAAGTAAGTCCATACTGGCTGGCAGCTGCTAACATGGTTGGTGCTACTGCTGGTAAGATGCTTTCACCACAGAACATCGCAATTGCTACAGGAGCTACTGGTCTTGAGGGTAAAGAAGGAGTTATTCTTAAGAAAGCTCTACCCCATTGTGCATGGTACACTGCATTATTGTGTGTGATAGTGTTTGTGTTAGGAAAGATGCTTAGTTTCCTATAATTTAATTGTTAAAAAATTATCGATAAAGGAAAAAACAACCCTAAACCAAAAGTTTGGGGTTGTTTTTAAATAACCATTAAAAGTAATTGTTGAGATATACTAAAGCAAAAGACAGCTAGAGAAGTAGCCCCGATAATATCTGATGGAAAGTGGGCTTTAAGACTGATACGAGAAATGACGACCATTAGCCAAATTGCCAGCAAAATCCATAAAAGTCTATTACCTAATTGTCCTGCAAAAAGTCGCCAGATGATTAAAGCCATAACAGTACTTCCTAGGACATGACCACTTGGAAAACTATAGCCTTCTTCTAAATCTGAATGTAGGATTGGACGTTTTCTGCGCATCCATTTTTTTAAAAAGATACCAATCAGATCAGTAAAGCCTAAAGTAAATAATGCCCAAAAAGCAAGTAAATTTTCATTATTACTGATTAAAAAACTTGCCAGAAATACATCCAAAACAACTAAAAGTTTGGGATCGTTTATAAATGCAATAATCTGCCAGCCGATTCCGTCGCGTCTTCTGATTAATTTATGATGAAGCCAGTGATCAAATAAATTGAAACGTCGTGAATTTCTGACATTAAAGATAAGTAGTATTAGTATTAGAGCAGACAATGTTGCTACCCAAAAGTTGATATTCAAATCGAATCCCTACCTATAATTTATATTCGATTGTATTTTAACAGTAACAGGGCAAAGCATAGAAATTAAAATCTACTCTTGAGCAAAACTTAAGATTTGTAATTTAAAGGAAATTTAGAATTTGAGCTTTATTAAAATTAGTTTTAGCAAGGTAATTATTTTAAAAGAAAGCTTGACTTTAATTAAAACCAACTTAAAATTATTATTATCAAGTTAGGGCGTAATTTAGGGGGTAAAAATGAATAATAATCACACTTCTAAGCAAGAGACTGTGGGTGAAGCTATACGTGATATTGCTCACCATGAACATAACTTTGCTTTAGCTGATAATTCTACTAACCATGTTGGTGATCTCGTTGTTTATGGCACCCTTTATCTTTTGACACTGTTACTTTCTGATATTTGGTTTGACTGGCTGTTTGTATTGTTAGCAGTTGTTGCAATCATTAGCGTAATACGTTATCAAAACTTCTTGCGACACAAGGTTGATTCTCAAAAAATGACATTGTATTTTGTAAATACTAGTTTGATTTCAACTGGGGTGAGGTCTTTTGTAATCGGAAACGCACCATTACTAGCTCTTAGTATGCATACTCAGGGAAAATTTAACCTCTCCATTTCTTTGCTGGTTGGCTTAATTACTGCTTTGATTGGAATAACTTGTCAATATCATTACCTGACTAATCATCAAGTCATTGACAGGCAAAAGGAATCACCAAACAAGACCTGCAAAAATGCTGTTGATTTTAGTATTAAATTTTGCAAAAAGGGTTATGTCAACCAAGGCTTTTTCTTTGATATTGCGTGTGGTTTTGCGCTTTTGGCAAATCATTTTTCTTATAAAGAATTCATCTTAGTTAAATTTGAAGCTTGGCAATTTGTTTTAATTACTATTTTAATAGTTTTGGGTACAGTTCTATTTCAAAGGTTTTTACACAATAAAGTTGTTACAAATAATATAAGTAAAGGATTTAAGTGGGGTACTTTATTAATGACGGCTGCGCGCGGCTATCTGATAGCCATTGCACCATGGGTTGCAGTGTGTCTTTTCACGGGCAATTCAATCAATTGGTTAGCGGCAAACCTGTTAGGAACATTGGTAGCAATAGTTGGAACTGGATTTCAATACAAATATTTACATAAAGTCAGAGTCTTTTAAATGCAGAACTAAGTATGAATTTATTTGACCATGAGGACACTGATACAAAGATAAGCCAGTAAAAGTAATTTCTTTTACTGGCTTTTTAAATATTGAGAGCAGATTTGCTTATAAAGTTTGATTCTATGAAGTTTTAGATAATTAGCTTGAATAAAAAGCAAGTTAGACAATAGAATAAAAAATTCTCATTGGAGTTATATTGTGAAAAAAGCAGGAACAATGTCTGAATTTTTGCATTATATTAGTTCATTCAGATTTTTAAAACTTCTTTTCAAATCCATAAAACATTTTCCGTTTAAGTATAACAAGTTAGGCCATCCAATGCTGGATACCTGAGGGAAGCCTGCCTTAACATGTCGATAGCAAGTTTAAGAATTAAGCAACGAAATGGTATAGGAAATAATCTTATGGATGCAACCGTCAAGAATAGGCGTCAAGTAAGTCTTCTGTCCCTTGATATTGAACTCTATCGCATCTGAATACCAAATATGATTGGGATAAAATGCACTGAAGTTTGTTTTAAGCAAGATCAGATTGGCAAAAAACAAAGTAAAAGAAAAAGAATCAAACAGTTTATTAGCAGCTTGATTCTCTTTAATTTACTCCTTATCAACACGAACTGAAAAAGAGTTATTTTATAAAATAAAATATATGTAAAGTTGTAAGAGGACTGTCCGAGGGCAACTGACTATTTGCCCAATTGTTTCTTATAATTACCTTTGGTTTGATAAGAATAATCATGCTTTATTTTGTTTCTTGTACAGACAGAGAAATATCCCATATTGTAATATGATTTCATTACACGTTTGCCATGAATTTTTCTTTTGGATAACCAAAAAGAACCAACTTCTTGATAATGATAGTTAAACTTATTCAAGACATAATAGGGTCTGCCATTTTGCTTATAACGCGTGACATGTAATTTTTTATATCCTTTTTTATTCAAACTACAAAGGACTTGACCATTTTGTATAAATGCATGTTTAGTAATCTTTATATGATTCCATTTGTTATGCCCTTTATATTCGTACCAAGTACCTCTTAGTTCTGTGGGAGTAGCATTATGCCCTACATATTTGGCCTCTACTTTTAAGAAAAGACCAGTCCAGTGGCAACTAATATTAATATAGAGACTAATATTACCAATGTTTTCTTTAATTTCATTTTATTCTCACCTTCCGTTAAATTTTATCACTGAAATAAAACGCCAGCAATTTATAAATTTATAACAATAAAGCCTGATTCAAGCGTCTTTTTATAAATTTATCCGTATTGATTCGACTTATAAATTTAGCCCTCAGACTCAAAATTTTTATAAACTTATAGAATTTTATTCCTTGTCAAGCTAACGTTTTAGATTCTAAAAATATTTTAAGATACTTGATTTTCTTAGGTTTGAAAGGCAAATGTCCTGATTAGAAGGGATTAACAGCAAACTTTAAAAAAACAAAATTAATTTATCTAGTAAACGCTCATCAGAGATTTAAGATAAAAATTATTGAATTTTTAGGTGCATTTCATAGTTGAATATGTGTTTTAATGCGTAATCTGATAGCAGTTAATGATGAATAAAGTTGTTGATTTGACTTTTTTTAATAGGGCTATAGAACCAGTCATAAAACAAAATTTTAGAATAAATGGACAATTTAAGATTGATAGAAGTAGTAAGATTTTTTTCAAAAATAGTAATTTGATTAATGATGAAAACATCTAATTGTGTTTTTAAATAAATAACCACTCCGAAGATTTGTTCTCTAGGGTGGCTATTTTACGGTCTTAAATATGAACTTTTTTATTTTTAAATAAATTTTAATCAAAATCGAATATAAAAATATAAATGTTTTATTCAAAAATAATTTTGCTTGCTTTTGTTAAAATTGTATGTGATACAATTACGTAAATATTTTTATTAGGAGAATTCTAACTATGAAATATATCAAAAAGCCAATACCTGTAGAAGCTTTTCAAACTAAAAAACCAGTCGATATAAAAACAAATGAAGGTGTAATGCATGCCAATGTTGGTGACTGGATATTAACGGGCATTGATGGTGAAAAATGGCCGGTAAAAAAAGATATTTTTGAAAAAACATATGAAAAATATAAAGAATAAATTCTTAATGTTGGCGATGAAAAAAAGATTTCCTATAAGTTTTCGAATATTTAACCTTCTCGTAATTGGGATCCTTTTTATTATGCTCATTTTTTGTACTCTGACTAGATTTGATTCTAGGTTTTTCATTGTTATTCATGTTTGTCCAATTAATATTTTCACTTGAAATTAATGACTCACATCTTTCTATCAGAGTTTTTAATTTATCTGTATCAGGGTCATCGTAAATACCAGCTGAATATAAATACATTTGTCTTTCTCTTTTTAGTGTTTCGCAAATGAAACGATATTGAATCCAATTGTCATGAAACTTTTTAAGTGACGATAAGCCTTCCAAAAAAGTTATTAATGCGCTAAAAACAGAAATAACAGTTAAAATATAATGAAGTTTTAATACAAAGGAAGCTAAAACAGGTATAGAAGCAGAAAAAAGTAGTGCGAGCACTTTACATGCGCAGTAGTACTTTTTTTCTTTTTGGCTCTTTTTATCGTACCAATCTATCTGATTAGTCAGTCTTTCTTTATCATATGTGCTAAAATCCATGATATTCCTTTTCTAAATAAAATTTGTGTACAAATATTATACCAATAACATAATATTTATATTTTAATGACTTTATACAATTATTTTATAGCTTACATAATTTACACGCAACATAAAATTTATTTCCATTTAAAATATAATGTTGTAAAAATTAAAAACAAATGTTAAGCTACGAGATAATTTAGATAAATTTAACTACATTACTCATGGTAGAACTACCACATCATTTCATGATTTTTCACAAAAGAGGGTGAAAGAATGGATACTTACTTAACCAAAAAATCTGCAATTAAAGAATCAATTCCAACAATTTTCGGCTATATTGGCATAAGTACGGCTTTTGGAATTATTGGCAAAGCCAGTGGCTTTTCTACTTTGGAAGTTTGTTTGATGTCTATTCTGATTTATGCCGGATCCGTTCAATTAACCACTCTGAATATGCTGGTTGCGGGAAGCCCAATAGCTTCAATTGTTTTAGCCGCTTTCTTGGTCAACTCTCGAGTAATTCTTATGAGCACGACTGTAGCAGGTTATTTGAAACAAGAAAATTTAAAAAGAAATATTTTGATAGGAACTTTTCTCACCGATGAAAGTTTTGCTCTAAGTATGAATAAAATCAATTATACAAATGACAAGTTAAATTTTACCTGGTTTAATACAGTAAATATTGTTTCTTACTTAACTTGGCAAGTTGGAACACTTTTAGGAGCAGTATTGGGCAGTTTTATAACTGATCCCAAAAAATTAGGGCTTGACTTTGCTATAGTAGCAATGTTTATTGGTTTGCTTTATTTGCAAGTAATTGGGGACAAAAAACTAAATAAAGTACTCCAAATAATTGTGATATTGATTTCTTTTGCGCTGACATATTTACTGACAATTATTTTACCTGGCAATTTAGTGGTAATAGTTGTAACCTTAATTGGTTGTAGTTTAGGAATGGTAATAAAGCATGTCGTCTTCTGAATACATTTTAACGACAATCATTTTCTGTGGAATCACCACTTTGTTATCTAGAGTGATACCATTTGTCTTGTTGAAAAAATTTACCTTGCCGCCAAAATTAGTTGAATTTTTGTCTTTTGTGCCTATAGTGATAATGGCTGCTCTTTGGTTTAGTAACTTATTAATAGCAAACCCAGGTCATTTGCCTCAACTTAACATGCAGTACGCTTTGGCTTCACTGCCAACTTTTATTTCCGCAATTATTAGTAAGTCTCTCTTAATCATTGTGATAGTTGGTATGATTTCACTAGCAGTTCTTCGTTTAATTTAAAAAACGAATGGTACTGTGTAAATTAAATACTAAAGTCGATCACCTTGTGAACATTTTTTATATTTTATAAATAGTATGTAGTTTATTTATAATGTACAAAGTAAGAAAAAGCATGTAAAAAAGCATTGTGCTATGATGTGAACCCTAAAATTAGGACACTTTATATTAGCTGCTAACTGAGGACTAGCTTCCGATATTCAAGCGGAGTTAGTCCTTTTAGTTTGATTTTGATTCTATTCTGATTGTAATACTCAATGTAGTCTCTGATTGCGTCTTCCAGTTCAGTGAGATTCTTAAACT